>NZ_JYJG01000145.1 GCF_000955955.1 Lentzea aerocolonigenes | reverse complement strand
GGGAGTTCGGTCCTCCAGTGCGATGTGGACCTCGTCCACGATCAACGCCGTGATCGGCATTCCGAGCGACTGATCACGGGACATGTCCGGTGTCACCTTCGACTCGGGACAGGTGACGTCGTCGAGATCCTGCATCCGCCGGTAGCGGTTCTGGACGTCGGCGACCAGCTCGACGAGCCAGTCCAGGAACGCGAGCACGTGTTCGGCGTCGTCGCCCGCCATGAACCGGTGAGCTACCTGCTCGGCGGCTTTCCAGTCCTTGCCGTTCTTGAAGTCGGCGACGTACAACCGTACGAAGGGGTCCAAGATCAAGCCCGCGGCTGCCAGTCGCTCAGCCATTGTCTTGCCCTGCCTAGGAAGCGCGCCGATCAGAAGCGACGTCCACACGAGTGGCAGCGTGATCCGCCTGCCTCGCGCGTCGGTGCCGAACGGCACCGGCCGCCACGCGTCCCACCGCTCGACCGCAAGCAACGGCGTCCGGATCGGCGGCTTGGCGTACGGGTCCTCGTCAGCTACCCACATCGCGACGCGTCCAGCGTGTCCGCCGTTGCCTCGCACGCGCTCGACACTGAGTTGGATCTCATCGACCGCCAGAGCCGACGCCAGGTCTTCCCGGTGCTTCACGACATCGGCTGCCTTGCGGGTGGCAGGGAGATCGACGGTGACCGCCCATCCCCCGCCCTGATGCTTCGCCCGCTCGACGAGCCGCAGGCTCTCGTCCTTGCCGATCAACTTGGCGTCTCGAAACGCGTCCACCAAGATCTGTGGATCCATCGTCCACGCGAGCGAGCGCGGCCCTGCAAGAGCAGCCTTTCGCCCAGGGTTCCCGTCCTTCTGTCTGCCGAGGATCGCCAACGCCGCCGAGCCGACGACGCCGGCAATCCACAACACTCGGTGCCCGTAGACGAGATCGAGGATCGCAAGGGAGACAAAGGAAACGGCGGCTACAGCGCCGGTTATCTTCCACCGGAACAGCGTCAGTCCACGGATCTCAGCGAACTTGTCAGCCAGCTTCTCGGACTGCTCGGCTGCCTCGCGGTAGTCGTGCACTCGCACCCATCGTCGCCAACCGCGCACGGCGACTACCAGCCCTCGAAACGTGGCTCGGACGAAACGCAACGGCGACCGCGCCAACCACACGAGCCCTTCCTTCGCCGCGTATTCGAGCGCCTGCTGTGACTTCAACGCCGCCGGAACGAACCGCGACCGCCGCCACCAGCCCGCCACCCGGTCAGCATGTGGCGGCTGAGTCACGTCCGGCTGGTCGTCAACGAGTTCACCTTCGAACACCGGTCCCGCCGGAACCATCTCGCCGTTCATGACGGCACCTCGGCGTTCAGCGCCGTAGCCAGCCGCGACGACAGGCCCCGCGAGCACGCCGTCACTTCACGTACCCACGCGGGCGTGACCGTCACGTCCGGCGTGCGAGCTGCCCTGGCAACCGTGAGGTAGTCATCAAACGACGTCCTCGGATTCGCGCGCTTCGGTGCCTCTCGCCGAGGACTCGGTGAAGCCTGCGGTTCCGCCTGCACCGCCGTGTACGCGGCGACCGCCCAGCCGAGCTTGTCCCGAAGGTCAGTCACTGCCTCGGCGGCGACGAACACGACGAGCGGCGGAACCGAGTGCAGCACCACCAGCGCGGCCGATCCGGCGGCGTACGCACTCCAGGTGTTCATGACGTACGTCGCGCCGAGCGTGAACCACTTCGCCGCCCGCACCCAACCACCCATGCGGACGCCGTGCCGCGCCGTAACCTGCTCGGCCCGAAGGATCGCCAGCAGCACCAGCGACACCATCGGGTCGAGCAGCCACGCCGCACACCAGGCAAGCGACCACACCGGAGAACCGGCCGCCGCGAACTGCTGAACGTTGGTCATCGTGAACGCCAGCCTGAGCAGGATGCCGGTCCAGCACAACCGATCGACCTGTACCGCTACGCGCTCGATCGGCTCGCTCATCGCCGTTCACCACCTCGGCGACGAGGCTCGTACGTCGTCACGGTCAGGGCCTTGGTCAGGGTGTACGACGCGAACAGCGCGGGCACGGCGAGCACCGCGACGAGCAGCCAGCCGCTTCCCTGTTGGGTGATCACGATCCACTGCGCCACGACGATCAGCGCGGCGTTGAACAGCACACGGCCAGCGAGCGAGGCGAACCGCGCTCCCGTGCGTGCCGCGCTCGCCGCAGCCTTCGCGCGACGGGACGCCGTTCGCCACACGAGCACCAGGACCAGCAGCGCGCCTACAGCGGCCATGATCTGAGTCGGGGAGAGGGTGAGTGCGTTCATGAACGCGGCCCCCTCTCGAAGCGGTCACCGCGTCGGAGCCAGTGCGGGTGCAGCTCGCGCCGGTCGTCGTCGGTGAGCGCACCCCATACGCCGGTGGTGTTCTCACCGGCCGTGCGCAGTTCCAGTTCCAGGCACTCGTCTTGGACGGGGCACCCGGCACAGGTGCGCGCGGCGAGTTCGTGATCGGTCAGTTCTTCGCCAGCGTCGGGTGGCTCGTTCGTGAACGCCCACATGCACAGGCCGTCGCGTTCGACCAGCTCGGCGAGTTGGTCGATCGGCACCCAGCGCAGGCGGTCCAGCGACCACGCGATGCCGATCAGTCGGTCGTCAGTCACGGAGCACCCCCGGACCGGCGTTGGCGAGCAGCGGCAGGAGTGCGCTCACAGGGATGACGGTCTGGCCGCGCCGACGTTCGGCGTGCAGCTTGCCGAGTCGGATGGCGCGGCAGACCTCGGACCGGTCGACGCCGAGGAGCCACGCGGTCTCGCGGATGGTGTGGGCGGAAGCAGACAGAGAAGTAAGCATGAGGAATAACCTTTCTGCGAGAAATGATGATTTCAGTTTCTTTCGTGCTGATTTCAGCACTTATGAGGACATGGGAGGTTGCAAACGGCGCGTGAAACGCCGTGTCACGCCGCAGCGCTCGAAACAGTGACTAATCTCAGCGCCGAGGCGGAGCGCGGAGGAATACGTGTCGGAGGATTGGGCGGCAGTCGCCAAGGCGATCAACCAGCGGGTGGACGAGCTGGGATTGCGACAGAAAGAACTCGCCGAGCGGTCGCACGTATCGCTTGCGATCGTCCGCGAGATTCAGCACAACCTCGTGGAGCGCCGGCGAAGCCCTCGAACCCTGGAATCCCTGTCCACAGCGCTGGGTTGGCACCCGCTGCACCTGGACGCCGTGTTGCGGGGGCGCACGCCTCCCGAGGTCGGCGACCCCGTGGTGGACCTCGCCGACACGCTGTGGTCGCGAATGGATCGGGTCGAAGAGCGACTCGAAGACATCACCGAGCGGCTCGACGCTCTCAAATCCGACGTTGCTTCCGTAATGGGCCAACTCGCGGAAGTCGCGAAGCACGTCCGCGGCCGCCGGTAGTTCGCTGTTTGTCCTGGTGGAGCTGCTGTTTTCCATGGCACTAATTCCACTGCGAAAACGCGCCGGAGCCCACGCAAGACCCATACACAACCACGACAAGTTCCCTACATATCGCGCTTCGGGGGTAGCGACGAGATGACGTTGCCGAACGGCTGGACCGGGGCCGACGCGTGCGTGTTGCAGGACGCGCTACGCCTCAGTCAGGAAGCGTTCGCCGCACACCTCGGCGTTCACTGGCGCACGGTGGGCAACTGGCACAAAAAGCCCAGCTCACGACCTAAGTCAGAGTTGCAGCAGGCCTTGGACACGGCGCTCGATCGAGCGTCCGACGAGGTAAAGGCGCGCTTCGCCGAGGCACGCGCGGGTGCGCCGCGCGCCACGACCGATGCGGCGGCTGACGCCGAACAGCGACTCGCGGCCGATCCGAACATCGTCGCCGCGCTCGACTGGCTCGACGAGCGCGGCACGCGCGAGCCCGGAACCGCTCGCCGCGCGGTCGCGTCACGGCTTGCGCAGGTTGACGTGAATTCCTTGCAGGACAGGGGAAGCCGTCGCGGACGCGTCGATCAGCGCAAGGTCGCGCAGGCTCTCGCGGACTACTACGGCCGTGGTGCCGGCGGCTACGGCCGATATGCCGCCCGGTTCGGCGACGTCGAGGCCGACACGAGCGTCTTCACGCACTCCGACTGGCTCGACCTCGACTGTCCGCTGATCGCGACCCATGACCGTCTCAAGCTGATGCGCGCGGCCGGTGCCGCGCCGGTGTCACTCGACGAGGAGGCGTTCGACCAGGCCGCTCAGCGTCTGGCCGAGTCGCTCGCGCTCGGCATCCGCTTCGTCAATATGCCGCTGTACCGCCTGCTCGGCGTCGACATGGGCAGGGAGTCGCTCGGCGGCACGGTCGGGATCTCGTCGTTCGTCGAGTACATCGTGACGATGGATCTCCTCGAAGGTGAGCTGGTCGACGCGCTGGCCGGCGGCGTGCAAGCGGGCGAGCTTCCACTTCGTGATCGCTACCTGCCGGACCTCGACACTGTGCTGGACGTCGGCGGACGCCTAACCGCAGGCGGCACGCTCGCGCTGTGCGCGTTCGCTCGACCAGCCGACCCGTTCCGAGGCCCGGCAGACTACGTTCTTCTGGTGCAGGAGCGCTCAGGTCACGTCATCAACGCCGCGCGTCGGCTTGCCGTGATCCCGAAGGGCTTCCACCAGCCGCTGGTGGACTTCCGGGCCGACGCTCAAGTGGGCGCGACGCTCCGACGCGAGATGGAAGAGGAGCTGTTCGGCCGCCACGACATCGACAACACGGTGGGCGACCAACGCAGCGCCGATCCGATGCACCCGAGTCGCCTTTCCGAGCCGATGCGCTGGCTCCTCGGCGAACCGGGTCGTCTGCGGATGGAGTGCACCGGCTTCGGGCTGAACCTCGTCAGCGGGAACTTCGAGTTCCCGGGTCTGATCGTCGTTGACGACGAGGAGTTCTGGCGGCGCTACGGCGGGCAGATTGAGGCCAACTGGGAGACGGCGAACCTTCGCCAGTACTCCAGTGGCGATGCCGAGCTCGTCGAGGAACTCGCGGCCGACACGGCGTGGAGCAACGAGGGCTTGTTCGCGCTCCTGCAAGGGCTTCGCCGACTCAAAGAGATCGGCGGTAGCCGCGTGAACGTGCCAACGATCGAATGGGAGATACGGTGACCGCGAACTGGAGCCAGGGCAACGCCGCAGAGGACGGAAGCGCCACGCGCGGCTGGCTGGTCGGACACTTCATCGACCCGTCCGAGGGTGTGCGGTCGTCGAAGGACGTCGAGGTGAAGTGGTTCAATCACCCCGCCGGAGACAAGCGTGTCGAGTGGACTTCAGACGACCAGCGAACGACCCTCGTTCTGTTGGTGCAAGGGAACTTCCGCGTCGATCTCACCGAGGGAAGCGCGACGATGACGCGCCAAGGTGACTACGTGATGTGGGGTCCCGGTATCGACCACTCATGGGAAGCCGTCGAGGACTCGGTGGTCATGACGGTCCGCTGGCCGTCCCAGACCTGATCAGCCGCCGAGACGCCACTCGACCGGCGGCAGGCTGACCCGGTCGCCGCCGATCTCACGCAGCCGACGCAAACCCTGGAGCAACGCGAACAGCCCCTCGTTGCTCCAGGCCTCTTGCGAGATCAACTCGCTCACCAGGTCGCCGTCGAGGCTGGAGTACAGCCGCAGTCCGCTTGCTTCCCAGTTGGCTTCGACCTGCCCGCCGAACCGGTGCCAGAACTCCTCGTCCTCGATCACGACGAGACTCGCGAACTCGTAGTTCCCGCTGACCAGGTTCAGTCCGAATCCGGTGCACTCCATCCGCAACCGCCCCGGTGCCTCGGCCAGCCACTTCATCGGCTCCGATCGTCGGCTCGGATGCATCGGTGCCGCCGAGCGCGCGTCACCCATCGTCGCATCGACGTCGTGACGTCCGAACAGCTCCTCTTCCAGCTCTCGTCGGAGCGTCGCGCCCACCGCCGCCTCAGCACGCACATCGGTCAGCGGCTGATGGAAGCCCTTCGGGATCACCGCGAGCCGCCCGGCGGCGTTCAGCACCTGGTTCGACCGCTCCTGCACCAAGAGGGCGTAATCAGCCGAACCGCGGACTTGATCATGTGGACGAGCGATCGCACACAGAGCCAGAACGCCACCGGCACATACGCGACCGGACAGGTCATGCACCGCGTCGAGAGTCGGCAATCGCTTATCCCGCAAGGGAGTTCGTCGATTGAGACTTCCGGCCCCAACGGCATCGATCAGTTCTCGTTCGAGGAGATCGGCCGTCAGCGCGTACTCGACGAACGGCACGATGCCGACGCGCCCCCGCACCCGCCCTGGACCGACGTCAACGCTTCGTAGGCGGTACAGCGGCAGGTTGGCGAACCGCACGCCGAGGGCGACCGACTCTGCCAGTCGCAACAGGGCCGCCGAGGCCTCGACCTCGTCCAGTGACCGGTGTTCGCCAGTCTCCTCGGCGAGCGTCAACTCACCACGGGTACCGCCAAGCGGACAGGCCAGGTCAAGCCATTCCGCGCGGCTCACAATGCTGGTCAGGGCCTCTACGTCCGCGCAGGTCGCCCGATAGACGCCCTGGTCGCCGTAGTACTCGACGAGCGCGCGAGCCAACGCCGTTCGGCCAACCCTCGCCCGCAGCGCTCCCCGGTCCAGCAGCTTCCCTAGGTCGAGCGCTTCAAGCCTCGCGCGCACCTTCGAGCGGCTCGTTCCTGGCTTCCACTCCGTGTGCTCGTCGAGCCAGTCAAGCGCAGCAGCCAACTCGAACGCGTCCCGTTCCGGCCGTTGCCGCCCGACGATCTCAGGTGGCTTCGGTGGCGACAACAGGTCGTCGATCCCTACCTCGAAGATCCGTTCCAGCAGACGCGCGGTCGCCGGCTGAACTGTCGGCCCAAGCGGCTCCCCAGAGGGCTTCCGACCAGCGATGAGCCGCTGAAGATGACGCTTACCGATCGTCCCCGGCTCGTTGTGTTCGCGCGCGAACACCTCAGCGAAGTCAATGAACTCCTGGAGAGTCTCACGCCGTTCCCGGATCTTCTGCTCCAGGACCGTCCGGAACGTCCGCACCCCGTGCCACCTCCCGATTCGCCCATGTCGCCTACATGTCGCCGCCAGGTCGTTCCGCTGACCAAGTGCTGATGAGACGTTGATTTCAGTTTGACATGGGTCGCTCACAAGCGGTCCCCCGAGCCGTCCGGCGGCGTGGACACCTCCTGTCCGCCTCAGCGCCGCCGGACACCTCGCAACGGAGGTCACCGTGACTACGCCCGGCGAACGGCACCCGGCGGCTGAAGGCCTTCTCGGCTCCGGATACGTGGTTTCGGTGGTTCGGTCGAGCACACCCGTCGACGCACACCTCGGCGACGATGACCTGATCTACGTCACGCTGCCTGGCAGTCCCTGCCCGGTGCTGATCGGGTTCCTCCCGCAAGGCGCCGAGAAATTCTCGTCGATGTTGTCAGAGCAGCTTCGTGCGCTTGCCAACCGTCAGGAGCAGCGCCGATGACGCCCGGAGCGTTGTGCATCTGCGGACTCGACACAGTCCTGGTGGCGGTACTCGCCGTGATCATCGCCGTCGTGTACGGCGAACTCGTCGCACGCATGGCAGTTCGACGAGCTACTTCTGACCGAGCGCGACACCGAGCGCCGGATGCCACGCCGCGCCAGCGGACCCATCGATGAGGCCGGAAGGCCGGACGCCCCAGGCAGACGAGAATCGCGAGCGGATCTTCCAAGCACGTGAGCGATGCGTGAGCTGGCTTTCCAGCCACTGCGCTCCAGGCTGTACACGATGCGTCGATTGGCATACCCCGATGCGACAGGTGCCTGCCGACAAACCTGGACCTCCGCACCAGAATGAGCACCGAGCGGACTGATCACGACCGCATCATCGTCACTTCTCGTTCCACTCGGGCAGCAGGTCACCCACCACGTCATTAACTATTTCTGCCGCACGAGGGTCTTCCAGAATTACGCGACCAAACTTTCGGAACTGACCATCGGGATTCATCTTCCGAAATTCGATCACGCGATCTATCGTCCTTACCACATCCTCAATGTGGACGATATCGTCCGCAAGCAACGGGCACGACACTGAACTCGGCAGTTCGAATCCAACCGCACAGGGTATCTTCGAGTTAATAATAATGAGTGATCGAGCGTCATTCTCACCCTCATCACCATTGTCTGCAGGGCGCTCAAATCGCTTCCAGTAGTGATCCACTTCACTGCCCTGAATAGCGAGGGGCGGACTAATGTCGATCCGTGCGCAGTCACTTCCACATGCGTCGGCAAGCTCAGCAAGAATTCTGAATAGAACCGGCTTGACAAACGCCTCGATAGACGGACTTTCGCTTTTGCCAACAAGGAAGTGATACGGATCAACGAGGATGCGCGCCACAAGATCTGACGGAAGCAGGCAGCAAGCCTGCGCGGTTATATATGCAGCTACGTTGCAAGCTCGTTCGATCGACAAGGTATCCCAGTGAGCGGCACAACTAACCAGAGATGTGTGCGCATGAATGAGAGCCTCCGCAGCCATTGATCCATCCAACAAGGCTGCCCATGGACGTTCATGATAGTTTAGACCACCGAAATCCGAGTAAGCCGCTTGGACAATAAATAGGCCGCTCTTGATTCTTGCTCGATTCTCCCAGGCGTAGTCCAGGTCCGAGGGACTCAGAACCCTGCCAGATTCAGTGAAGTAGGACGACAGGAATTCGATACGCTGATCGAACTCCAGCGCAGCGACGAGAGTTTCCGCGGCAGCAGCTGGATGCGCGTCTACCAATGCCTGCAGCTTCCTGCCGTCCCACAGCTTGATCACCGGGTACGGATTCTTGATGCAATACTGCTTCAACCAATCGTGCGTCTGATTGCTAAAGCTACCGTTGGTTGCAATTATTACGCACGCGAGGTCTGACTCAGCCGCCGAGTTATTGACCACATCCTTGACATCTCCCGGACGAACGGTGCCATTTCTCCGTTTTGCGTCAATCCACCATTTTTCACGCTTTACGTCACCGTCAGGTGTGACCTGCTCAAAAATTGCTTCTATGTCGCGTCCGCCGTCGGATGTGGTTATACCTTGAGCCGACGAGCGCCATTCAACTTCAACGGCCCCCATATGGTGAACCAACGAAAATAGCAGTTCTTCGAGGAGCGCAGCAGTGATAGAGCCCCAAGGAAGCTTGTCTTTCATCCCGGCCACATCGCCCCGCTCCCCCGCCAGCCTACCTAGGCTGACTCGACTTGTGAATCGACGTACAAGATGAGTTCACGACAGATCGAATAGCACTGATCGAGTACCGCGACACTAAGTACCACATGATCATCAATCAGAATCGCCCCTATAGAACGAATCTTTGCGCGCGTCTTCTGATCACGCTGGCGACGGGTGAGTGACCCTAATCCGTGCGCTATGGAATTCCGCACATCGATGGCCGCATCGAACTCAGACCAGCGACCGAACGTTTCTATACTGAAAGAATGATACCGCGAAAAAGCAGATTTTCTTTCATTCCATGTGTTGCTAGCCCGCAGTTCAGCATCTGCTACCAGCAGCCTAAGAGTTGGCTCATGGCCTGCCACTTTCTGGCGGAACAAGTGACCACTGAGGGAGTCGACGTACGCTTCTACAATACTGACGTACCTCAGGTACATCGCTTCCAGCCTCGTCTGCGCGGGATCGTGCGGGCCGAGTGATCCTTTTACCCGAATCCGACCAACACTGCTATCCCCCGAGCCTCTTTCAGCCGACCGAAAATCAGCGCGGTTTTCCGCCAGGAGAGATACGGCTTCCTCGGTCAGCGCAAGATTGAATCTGATCATAACTGACCGATCAACGACGACAGTACTTTCGATCCGCCTTTTACGGCGATTAGCCGCTTCTTTACGGCCTCATCCTGCGTTCGATCAAAGTGCGCCTTGAGGGACTCAACATGCCATGGCAGCAGCACACCAGGAGAAGCATCTAGACCCTGAACTATTTCGTCTGCCGACAGATGCCCCGCGCTCGATAGCGCTCTAGTCGCATATGCAACCGTAACCGGTGACGGCGATTGGAATCTAAGGCTCTGAGCCCAAGCTATTCTTCCAGAAAGATCTCCAACAGATGATCCATCAAGCAGCTTCAACTCGTGCATTAGTTGCACAAGCCATTGAGCCTGCCACTCGTTCATCGATAGGCTCATACCGTCATCTACGACACGTGTCACTTCGGCCTGCGCGCCAGGATAAGCAGCACAAAGGTAGCGGCACACAGTTGGCATGATTGCCGGAGCGTACGGCAGGATTTTCCCGACTTCTTCTACGACAGTCGAGTCCGCTTCCGCAGCCATGCTCCCGATCGCACGTCTAAGCCTTCGCAAACCCGAGGCAGTGATATTTCTTGGATCAAGGCTCTCATCAGGGTTATCGCTAGCTGAGTGCTGCACCACCTGTCTAGCGCTATCCAAATCCTCAGAGAAGTCCTCGGTATATTCAGCGATCGTGGTGTCGATATCGTCGAGGTCAACAACTCCTTGCCGCTCATGCTCGACCAGACCGACGTGGTCCCACACATACTTCACAAATCCGTGCGTGAGTGTCTTGTACTCGTTTGTAACTAGGCCAACAGCTCGCGCAGCCGCGTCAAGCTGTTCGATCGCATGCAGGGATTCGCCGTAACTATGGCACGCAATACGAAAATCATCGTTATAGCGCCATACCGCTAGGCCATGCCGGTGAAGATCTCTCTCCACGCACTCTATGTACACCTCGGACAAAAAATCTGATGAGTCAAGGAGCTGCGGAATCCCGAACGCGCGACCCTGAACCTCCTGCAGAAGGGCCGTGAGATATTCGATCGCATCAAAGTCACCATCGCGCAGCCTAAGCTCACGCGCAAGCACGTTGTGGTCGATATACTGATAGAAAGCTGCGATGTCCGCAGATACCACGTATTCAATCTCCGAAGTGTTAACGAAGAAGAGGCTCGCAAACGTCTTGTTCTCAACAGGACGCTGTTTCGTGGCAGCGTACGAAATCGGCGCGTTAACAAATCGCAGGTACGATTCACCGGAGCGATCGAAAGTGAAATTCTCGCCTAGCGAAAGGTTGACGAGCGCGCGATACACGATACGCTCGGTGATCCCCCATATGGCCACGGGTCGAGTGCCGCGAATCTTTCGAACCGAAGTGATATGTTCAGGTTCGGGATTGAATCCGCTACGCAGTTGTGCCGTTATCGACCGCTCCAAGCGGCCGGCGTCCTTGACCAAATTGCTCCAGTCAACTTCGTTCGGCAACATGTTCCGCTTTGTAGCCGCCTCATCAGCGATGGCCTTCTTAAGACCCAGTCGTTTAACGAACTGCTCTGGCATGGCCTTCACAGAGCGGACCCCCGTCGCCGAATCGGACAGTGCAGGACGCGTGATGGCCTGTGAGTCGAGGAACCAGTCGGGAGTGTTACATCGCGTCTCACGAGTCGGTGACGTGATCCAACCTTGAACCGCTGACCAGCACGATCACGGATCGCCCAGCGGGCCGTCCCGCCCCGCTGGTGATAGTCGCTTCCAGCAGTCGATGGCGCGCTGACGCGCGGTGGGACGGGTTGCCCAGCCCCGTCCCACCCGGCAACCGACGTGATCGGCCCAGTTCAGCGGCCTGTTTTGCCCGTCCCAACAGCCCGTCCCGCCAATCGTGCGGGCACGACCAAGTGGGACAGGCAAGCCAGATGCACTCAGTCCAGGTCAAGACGTAGGGATAAAGAGCAACTCGGTCCTCGGACACATAATTACCCCACGAACTCTGCGAGTTCGTGGGGTAATCTTATTTTCGGGGCTGATGAACTACCGGTTCTGCCTCCCATTCCAACGGCAATGTCAATGTTGTCACCACAGCTGCGGGAACAACGGCTCTCGAGCCATCGGCTTTGCTCACTGTCGGCACGCCGGGTCCGTGGACCATCACCTGGCCTTCTCGACGGAGCCAGTTGACCGGTTCCTCGCCACCGGCAGGCTGCACGAGGGATCGCAACGCTTCGAGCAGCACATCTTCTCGGACGTAGGTGACGCGTGGTGCGTCCAGCGGTCTTCCTGACGCGCTGTTGTAGCCATGGCGGCAGCGGTATCCAGGCCGGCCGTGCACCCAGTGAGAGTCCATTCTCCTGCCGCATGCCTCGCACACGACCAGGCCTGCCAGCGCATATTCGCGAGTTGTTCCGCACTTCGGCATTCGCTGGGCTCGGATCGACTGGACCGCGACGAAGGTCATGTCGTCGATCAACGGGATGTGCGCCAGCTGCCCTGAGATTTCCCATTCTGTGGCAGGTTTTCTCCTGGCCCGCCCGGAACCGCGTCCGCCTGTCCGGCCGCCGGTGCCATAGCCACTCGTCGCCTGTCGGTTCCACACCTGTCGGCCGGTGTACCGCGGGTTCTCCAGGATTGAGGTCACCGTGGCGGCCACCCAGCGAGCCCCGGACCTGTGCTTGTTGCGAGTCGGATCCGCACTCGCGGGGCAGGGCACGTTCCGGTCGTTGAGCTCGCGAACGATTGACGCGACGGCGCGGCCAGCCGACCTCTGCTCGAAGATCCACCGCACCCATGGCGCCGTCTGCGAATCTGGCCCCAGCTTCTGCAGCTGTCGGCCCCATTGGCTGTGACGAGAGTTCGGGTGGCAGCCCGCGTCGACGAGGCGGTAGCCGTACGGCGGGCGGCCTCCGAGGAATCTGCCCTGCTGCGACGCCTGCACACGCATCGCGGCCAACACCCGTTGTCTGGCTCGCGCCACCTCCCGCTGTGCCTGCGCGCCAAGCAAAACCATCAACGCCTGGTGCACGGGACTGTCCAGCTCGACCGGACCTCCTGCTTCCGGTAGCCACACCTCGATGCCGAGAGCGTTGAGCTGAGTGACGATCTCGCGGAACTGGTCACCGTGGAACGCCCGCTCGTACTCCCCCACCACAACCGCATCGAACCTGCGGCCGGGACTCGCGGCCTCAGCGAGCAGTGCCGCCGCCTGCGGACGGTCCGACCACGACCAGCGGCGTGACCTGCCCACGTCGAAGAACTCCACGGCCACCATGCCGATGCCGTCGATGAGCTCATCCGAGATCGCGCGCTGCCACGCTCGCGAGGTCCGCGGATCCTGGAACTCACTCGTCGACATCCGACCGTAGAAGGCAAAGCGCACACCGTGGTCGACCGACGGCACCACGGAGCGTCTGCTGCCTGTCATCGCGGCTACGAGCTCCGCGTTCGTCAGCGCGATCATGGTCGGCTCCTTCGTTCAGAGCCGAGACCGCGGTGAACCGCTCGCCATGACGGCGACAGGACTTCGTCCACCCGAACAGCCCAACACAGCACATCTTCGCGCCCCACCGGCTTGACACCGGCGAACTCTTGACATTCCGGATACCGCCTTGGGGTGCCGTCCTGCGGGCCTCACTGGGAACGAACCTCGCCAGGCCGTGTCACGAGTTAGGTTCGCCCCACCCCCACGTGGCGCCGAGACCGTCACCGATCGCCGACGCCGTGAGCCGGCTGCGAGCACTCAAGGACCGCGGTGTCGACACGATCGCCGACCCCTGTGGGGTGCCAAAACGCGGACCGGTGGGTCTGACCTGCCTATCAGGCTGCCGCAGGTTCGTGCTCGTTGATCAAGCCGCCGAGTACTTGCCGGCGACGCACGGACCTACAGCCAGGCGCTGCGATCGGGTCGCGGTGGGGTGTGGTGTCGCGCTTGATGTGGTCGGCGGTGGTTGTAGTGGGATATGTAGCGGTTCAGCACTGACTTGAGGTGGTGCTCGTTGATGATGAGCAGCCGGTCGGTGAGCTCGCGTCTGACGGTGCCGACGAAACGTTCGGCGTAGCAGTTCGCCCGCGGACACCGCGGCGGGATCTTCACGACGTCGATCCCGGTGTCAGCGAGAACGGAATCGAACGAGGCTGTGAACTGGCCAGCTCTGTCTCGGACCATGAATCGGAAGTCGCTGGCCCGATCGCCGAGGCTCAGGAGGTTGCGTGCCTGCTGGGTTGTCCAGCGCCCGTCAGGATTGGTAGTGCTGCCGAGGATGTGGACATGCGGGTGCCGACCTCCATCACGAAGAACACGTACACGCGTGTCAGGGTGACCACGCAATCCACATGGAAGAAGTCGCACGCCAGCATGGTCGCCGCCTGAGCGCGCAGGAACCGACGCCACGACGTGTCGGAGTCACGAGTCGGCGAGGGCGGAATCCGAAGCCGCTTCAGCACACGACGCACGGTCGACGCGGCCTCCGGTGGCCGAGCTTCAGCAGTTCGCCTTGGATACGGCGGTAACCCCAGCCGGTGTTCTCCCGCGCCATACGCTCGATCAACGCCACGACGGTCTCATCGACCCGCGGTCGCCCAGTCCGGTTCGGGTAGGTCCACTTCTTCGCTACCAAGCGCCGATGCCACCGCAGCACGGTGGCGGGAGATACCAACCGGTGCTCTCGCAGCCACACCGGTAACCGCCGCGTCAACGCGGCCAGCACCGCGCGATCAGCCCAATCCAACCTCGGACGCCGATTACCACACGCAACACCGCGACCTCATGCCGCAATACCAGCAACTCGACGTCCTTGGCTACCGAAGACCGGCCGAGCAGAACCAGCCAGCCACCCAGCTGGACAAAGACGAGGTACAGCAGTCGCAGTGTGACGCCCACGATCATGCCGACCGAACGACAGAGCCCCGTCCACCGCAGTTCAACGCGTGTGTGCGGAGTTCTGGCACCCCACAAGCACTGATTGCAACGGTCGGCCGCTTTCCAACTCATGAGGGCTCCGTTACCGTCCGTGTCTGGGAGCGCTCCCAGAATCCTAAGGGGTCACCGTGCCAAGGTTGTCGCGCGTGCTCGCCGCCCTGTCCGTCGGCGCGCTGGTGCTGATAGGCAGCCAGTCCGCCTCGGCCGCGCCACCGTGCGTGGTCACCTACCAGCCCAACGTGTGGGCGAGCGGGTTCACCGCCAACGTCGCCGTCACCAACAACGGGGCGCCGGTCACCGCCTGGATGGCCAGCCGGGCCTACACCGGCAGCCAGCAGATCACGTCCGGCTGGAACCACGATTGCTTACCGACCGACGCCCTGCTCCGCGGGCACGGAGCCGGTAGACGAGTCCATAGTGGACCTCTCCATTTTGGCGGCCCCGGCGGTAGTGACGATGGGTCCGATGATCGGTGTATCCCCGTAGACGCGACACCCGCGAAAGGGGTTTCTTGATGCGTCAGAACAGCCCTCGCACGCTATCCCAGCGCTCCGCCCGCGCAGCGCTGGCCGGCGCCACACTCCTCGCGACCATCGGCACGGTACAACCCGCCGCCGCAGGACAGCCGGCCGTCGCAGCACAGCCGGCGCCCGCGTCCGCGGCTGCCGGCGCCGCCGCGATCGCCTCGGTCGACCTGGCCGGGACGTGGAGTTTCACGCCGACGGGTCGAGGGGCGACCTCGATCACGGTGCCCGGCGGCGGCTGGTACAAGCAGGGCTTCACCGACGTGAACGAGGCGGTGTACTCGCGCACCATCACCGTGCCCGACTCGGGTCAGCCGCAGTCGGCGTGGATCGAGTTCGGGGCGGTCAATCACCAGGCGACGCTGTCGGTCGACGGCCGGGTGGTGGCGACGCAGACCACGTCGTTCACGCCGTCGAATTTCGACATCACCGCCTACGCGGCCCCCGGTAGCACCCACACGATCAGCGTCGCCGTGAAGGGCCGCGGCGCGTTGAAGGCATCCAACGGCCGGTACCTGGTGCCCGACGCCGCCGACTGGTCCGAGGCGGTCCCCCAGGGGATCTTCCGTTCGGCGTTCCTGCGGACGTACCCGGCGGTGTACGTCAGCGACACATTCGTGCGTACGTCGGTGGCGAACAAGACGTTGAGCTACGACGTGTCGGTGCGCAACACGTCGGGCAGTTCCCGGTCGGTGACGTTGACCGGGTCGCTGTCGCCCAACAACGGAACGGCTTCCAGCTACCCGGAACTGCCCAGCCGTACGGTCACCGTGGCGGCCCACTCGACCGTGACCGTGACCGTCGGGCCGGTCGCGTGGAACCTCGACAGCACCTCGTACTGGTGGCCCAATGTGCCGTACCGGTCGGGGTACCGGGCGCAGTTGCACCGGCTGGCGGTGCGTGCCGTCGCCGATGACGGGCACACCAGCGACGCCACGTACCGGTTCGGGTTCCGGGAGGCCACCCAGAACGGTGACTACTACTACCTCAACGGCGTGCGCGTGAACTTCCGCGGCGACAACCTCCAGGGTGCCGACTACGACCGGATCAACAACGGCGGCAAGGGCGACGCCTACGACACCCTGCCCGGCTTCCTGCCCCCGTCACCCGGCAACGGTGGCTGGCCGCAGGCGGTGGACAACTACCAGCGGCTCAACTACAACGTGGTGCGCGTCCACCAGGAGCCCGCGAGCCCGTACATGTTGGATGTCGCCGACGAGATGGGCCTGATGATCATCGGCGAGACCGCGATTCGCGGCTCCTCCGGCAAGCAGGATTGGATCGCCGGGCACGACAACATGGTCAACCACGCCCGTGCGCTGGTCCTGCGCGACCGCAACCACCCCGCGGTAATCCGCTGGAGTCAGGTCAACGAGCCGAACCAGAGCGGCCAGGATTCCGAACAGTTCGAGAAGGACCTGTACTCGGCGATCAACGGCAACGATGGCACCCGGCCGGTCATTGCCGAGGTGGGCGTCGACGGGAATCTCAACGGGTATCCCGGGATGACGTACGCCAACTTCGCGGTGATTCCGCACTACGTCGACGGCTTCGGCAGGTACGGGGAGGGCCTGAAAACCGTGAATGGGCGGCCCGACGGCGAGGGCGAGTACATCTGGCCGGCATGCAACAACAAGCAGGGCTTCGAGTGGTTCGCCACGGCAACCCTGGCCAAGCGCGGCAAGAACGCCACCGACCTGCGTCCGTACACGCTGCTGTCCGCCTGGGCCAGCGTCGTGCCCGGAGTGCGCACCGGCGACTTCACCCCGGAGGAGGGCGGTCGCCCTGTCTACGGCGCGGACAACCTCCCGGCCCCCTGGAGCAACCCGCAGATCCAGCGCGTGCAGGCGGCGTTCAACCCGGTGGCCGCGGTCGACCTGCCCTACTGGTCGGCATCCGGCGCCTCGGACTCCAACGGCACCTTCCCTCTGCCGCAGGCCGTGCCCAACTACGCCCGGAACGCCACGGTCACCCGCAACATCACCGTCTTCAACGACGACTTCGCCGACACCTCGGTGGGCTTCACCTGGACGGCGCGGCTCGACGCGCCGGACGGCGCGGTCGTCGCGTCCGGAAGCACGGCCCTGACCGTTCCGCTCGGCTCGCGGGTCACCCAACCGGTGTCCTTCACCGCCCCGGCCACCGGCAACCGCGTGTACCTGCAGCTGTCGACCACGAAGTCCGGTAGCCCCGTCTTCACCGACGCGGTGGAGTACTTCAACCTCGCCGGAAGCGGCGGAGACGGACCCGCACCGGGCACCTACCGCATCGTCAACCGCAACAGCGGCAAGCCGCTCGCTGTCGCGGGCAACTCCACCGCGGACGGTGCCAAGGTGGTCCAGCAGAGCGGCACCGCGACCTGGACCATCGCCACGACCTCCGACGGCTCCTACACCCTCCGGTACGTCCCGAGCGGAAAGGTGCTCGACGTCAACGCCAACAGCAGCACGGCCGGGCTGCAACTGCAGCAGTGGACGGCCAACGGCGGCACCAACCAGATGTGGTATCTGCGGTCCACCGGCAACGGCTACTACACCATCGTCAGCCACGACAGCGGACTGGCGGCGGACGTCTACGGTGCGGCGACGAGCGACGGGGCGCAGGTCGTGCAGTGGACCGCCAACGGCGGGGCCAACCAGCAGTGGCAACTGAACCGGGCCTGACCGGACGACCCGGTTCTCGCCTGCCGCGGCGTCGACCGCTCCCCCTGGCCGCTCGGCCCTGCGGCCAGGGGGCGGTGGCGAGATGTCAACTCCGAACGTCGGCAAGCGACCACCACCGAGCACCTTGTCTCCGCTCCATCGGTACTGGCCGGCAGATCACCGTAGTGAACGCATCGAACCGCCTCGCTCGCGAGCGGTAGGCGCTCGTCAGCGCCCCCATGGGGGTTCAATCAATGACGGCTCAATGGTGTGCCGCTCGAAAAGTCATCGCTGCACGTCACCCGGCGTATCTTGTGCCGCCCGGCACTCATCTTCGCTGTGGGGAAGCAAACTTCTCCCGGCGGAGAACATGTCCGGGTGATCGTGTCCTGCTGTACAAGATGACTTGGAAATTACTGTCCACACAGTGCTTCGCCGACAGCTGGCAGGCCTGCGTAGCGTTTGACCGCGTTCGGCGCCCAGCTCAGCCGCCAGGCGCACTCCAGCCGCCCGACGCCCTCGGCGAGCAGATCGTGCACGTGTGCCACAACCGGACTGACGCGCTTGAACCGTGGACTGCAGAGCAGTCAGCCATCGAGCTTCAGCGAAAGCCGCTGGTAGAGCACGTGGGCGTAGTGATCAACTCGGGCCTCGGACATTCTCTTACCCCACGGGATTAACCAGAATCCCGTGGGGTAATTCATATTTCGGCCACTTTTACGTCAGCACACCAATCCAACGCGAGCACCGGTTGAACTGGACGACGAGCAGGTTCCGCGGTTTCCAGCGTTAGTGTTGCGGGTCGAAATTCAAGACGCTCGCCGTCGTAGTGAATCTGCAGGCGTTGCTCCCGGACTTGATCGACCAACTCCTTGCCCACACCTTTCTCCACGGTTCCAGCGGTCCGCACGAGTAGATGTGGCAGTGCCTCGAGCAGGTGGTCTTCTCGGATGTAGAGGTTCCGCGGTGCGCTCTCGGAGCGTCGCTTGGCGCTGCTGAAGCCATGCCTGCACCGATAGCCCGCTCGCCCATGAACCCAGTGCCCATCCATCCGCCGGCCACAAAGCCCGCACACCACGAGCCTAGCGAGCAGGTAGCGCCGGACCTCCCCGTCCTTGGCAGGCGTCGCCACCCGCAAGCCCTGCACCGCGACGAACGTCTCGTCATCGACGAGAGGCTCATGCGCGATGCGCTCGGACACTTCCCACTCACTGACCGGGTTGTACCGCAGCGCACCCGAACCGCGGCCGCCAACACGGCCGCCTGGCCCGTGACCTGTTGTACTGCTTCGATTCCACACCTGCCGACCGGTATAGCGCGGGTTCTCCAGAATCATCGCCACCGTCCGGGCAATCCACCGCTCCCCCGACCTATGCGCATTCCGCTCAGGGTCCGCACCCGCCGGGCACACCACGCCACGCTCGTTGAGCTCCCGTGCCAGTGACGCCACAGTGCGGCCGCGGGCACGTTCGGCAAATATCCATCGCACCCACGGTGCCATCACCGGATCCGGCGCCAATACCTGCACCCGCCGACCCCACCGCCCATGCACAGGATTCGGATGCCGACCACCATCAACAAGCCGATACCCGTACGGCGGCCGACCACCCAGGAAACGCCCCTGCAACCGCGTCTGCGCCCGCATCGCCGCCAGCACCCGCTGACGCGCCCGCGCCACCTCACGCTGCGCCTGCGCACCGAGCAACACCATCAACGCCTCATGCACCGGACTGCCCAGTTCCACTGGGCCGCCCGCTTCCGGCAGCCATACCTCGACGCCAAGTGCGTTCAGCCCAGCCACGACCTCGCGGAACTGATCGCCGTGAAACGCACGCTCGTACTCACCGATTACAACTGCGTCAAAGTCACGATCAGGGCCCGCGGCAGCCGCCAGCAACGCCGCGGCCTCCGGACGGTACTGCCACGACCACCGGCGCGACACGCCCACATCGAAGAACTCCGCGACGACAGAGCCAACGCCGTCGATCAACTCATCCGACACGGCGCGCTGCCACGCACGCGACGTCTGCACATCCTGGAACTCACTCGTCGACATCCGGCCGTAGAACGCAAAGCGCAGGCCAGACTTCTCACGCGGTGCCACTGGACGGCGACGTCCCGTCAACGCGGCAACCAGTTCGGCGTTCGTCAGCGTGGCCACAGTGAGCTCCCTCGGTCCAAAACCGAGACCCACACGCCAGAGGCATCGTGACGACGTCCTGTCCATCTCCACCCGAACAGCCCAAGAGCAAGCCACACCAGACATCAGGCCAGCTCACTGAGCCGTCACGGAAAGCCAACTCAGATGTCACCTAACGGTGCTGCAGACCCGACCGTCTGCTCACCCGCCGATCACCGGAGGCGCGACCATGCCGAGATCACCCACGATCTCGTCACCGTTGTGCTCGTTGACCAGATACGACGGTGTCGTCCGCTCAAGGTCCTCAGAACCCTTCCCTTTGGCGGCGCCAGTTCCCGTGCCACCCATCGCGCCGCCACCGGCACCACCACGCCCGCCAACACCACCGGAAGTCGCGCCACCACGCCCTGCCGTGCTCCCGACGCCCGGCATGACGCCCGCTGACGCACCAGGACCGAAATCCCTGACAACATTGGGAAGGCCGAATCCGGCGCCGCCGCCGGCTCGGCGGTCAGGACCGCCCTGCGTGCTCCCGGAAGCGGAGGTCTGGCCGGGCAGCGGTGCGCCGAGGTTGAGGTTGTTGTCGCCGCCGAACTGGTTGCCCAGATTCGCGCCGTTGCCACGGCGATTGTTGTTGAGCCCACTGGTGTCCGTACCACCGGTATTCGGCGTCGGGAGAACAGTCCACGACATGTCAGTGAATTCGTTGCCGACCCGTCGGGGAGGCATGTTGCCCCGACCGGTGAAACCGGGGTTCGGCGCGATCGGCGGCCTGCCGGGATCGATCGGATCCTTCGGCGGGGCCTGGGGCCTGGGGGCGAACGCGGGTTGCGCGATCGTGGTCTGGGTCAGCGTCCGGTCGTAGGTCTCCACCACGCGTGCGGCTTGCTGGTGATCTCGCTGTTGTTGCTGGAAGGCGGCGTAGTCGGCGGGGGCCTGCTGCACGAACTGGACCGGGTCGGTCGTCGCCATCAACCGTGCTGAAATTGCCCGCTGGTCAAGGGGCTGCGCGGGCGGCTCCGGGACGGCGTACTTCGCATTGGCCAAGGCCGCCGACTGCTGTGTGTGCAGAGTTCCCGCGAGCTGTGCGGCGGTACCCACCTCGGCCGCGTGGTTGGCGATCGCGGCCAGCGCTTTCCGGGCGCCGTCACCTGCCGTGCCCTGCCAGCCCTTTTCGCTCGCGCCGATGGCGGTGGCGACCTCCTCGACGAATGCCGCGAGGTCGTTGCCGATCTGGGTGTAGGTGTCGCCGGCGCCGCCCACCACAGCGGGTGCGACCCCGTTGTTGACCATGTCGTGCAGTTCCCTATGCGGGATGGCGAGGTAATGCACACCGGGCGCCCCCGGCGCCTGCCGCGTCAGGCCGCAAGCCTGCTTGAGCCGCAACGCCTGTGCGTCCAGGAGTTCGTCCATGCGGACAGGCGCCTCGAGCCACCCGAGGACCGCGCCCAGAAACGGGCCGTACCGGTCCTTCATTTCCTGGCCCACTCGCACGTGGATCTCCTGGCCGGTCTGCGCCTGCGTGTGCTGGCGCAACCCGTACCGGAAGTGCACCTCCGAAGGCCTACCTGCTACTCCCCCGCTCATCGCCCCACCCCTCACGGCAAGTTCTTCGCCACCAGCTGCGCAAGCTCCAGCGCCTGCGGACACATGTCCTTCTCGCCACTACGCGCTGTCACATCAAGCCGCGAAGACTCGGAAATGTCGACACCGATGAGGCAAGTGCCTCCCGTTGCTTTGAGTTGCTTGGCCTTGCGACCGCCCACAATGATGTCGGCGACCTCTTCGCCGGACGCGACCCGGAAATCCTTCAAACCGAGCGCCGTGCGGATGCCGAACCCACGAACGCCTTCAATACCGTTCGACCTGTCGAATACACACTCCTGCGTACTCCCGGTCCGCTCTTCCTTGGGTGTGCCGTTGATCCCGATGCTCGTGAGTTCGCTCGCGGTAACGAGCTCGCACGGACGATCAGCATCCAGCGTGCCACTCGGGCCGGCGCTGGACGTACCGGCAGACCGCGTGCTTGTTGTGGTGGTCGTGGTCTGCGCGAGGCCGGCCTGACTGGTCGTGCCCCCGCACCCCGCGGCTGCGACCAGCACGGCAGCCACCACACCGGTCAAGACGGCCCGAGAACTCACACCTGACCCCTTAATGATCATGCCCGGTTTGCCTTGTTGATGCCCTGCCGGCTGTTCTGCTCCGCCGCGTCGTAGGCAGCCATCGACTTCTCGATCGAAGTCCGAATGTCCGCCGTCTTCCGCTGCAACTCCTTCAGCGCCACGATCAAACCCTGATGTGGATCCGTGGCGATCGTGGCCAGGTACGGCTTGTACACCTGTGCGGCCGGAGTTGTACCCAACGGCAACTCCTGCGTGAGGAAGTCCGCGCGCTGCAGGTGACCGTCGAGTCTGTCGTAGAGATCGTTCGCGGCTTTGAGCAGCGTCTGGCCACGGTCCTCGTCAACGGCCCAGCCAGCGGCGACCGCGGACTGCAGATCGTCCACCGCACCGCCGAACTCCTCGATGCTGTCCCAGACCTGCACAATCGACACCTCCTCTTGGATCGACCTCGGTCACTGGCGGGACTCGACGATCCTGTTCAGATGACGCCCGAGCCCGGCCAGGTCAGCAGGCGCATACGTCGCAACAAGCCGCTCATCCGGCGCAGACATGGGAATCACCGCATACCGCCCGGCGTCGGTGTCGAGGTAGCCGATCATCCCGAGCTCGTTCTCCTGCCCATTGCGGCCACGCGCAGAGACAAGGAAGTACCCGGCGCCCAGGCGTGGACGGCGCAGAATCCCCTCCGCCGCCGCCCACTGCCCAGCTGGCGATGACGCAGCGGCCTTCAGCGGCGCACGGAAGGTCATCTCGGAGAAGTCCTTCTCCCCTCGTGGTCGGCCGGCAGATGCCGCTGTGCCGGACACCGTCACCGGCATACCCGGACCAGGACGCACCACGGGAAGCAACCGCACTACACCAGGCACAATCGCGTCAGGCCGGCACAAGCGGAAGGTGATCGTCTCGTCCCGCTGCGCTGCGACCAAGCCCATGCGGTCGTCAGCCGTGGCCAGCGCGAGGAGCCGCGAATCCCCGGCGCTACCGACCAGTGCGATCACCTGGCGTCCGTGAGCGAACAGATGCAACGCCTCCACGAGCTCTGGCACGAACTCGCCGTGGCGAACAAGCCCTCGCGCCACCAAGTCCCGATGCACGGCTTCCACGAGTCGAACTCGGTCCTCCGATGTCGCACCGTGGTACGGGATGGCGAACGGAAACCACCGCACATCGATTCGCAACGCCTCGCCGAGCACGTCCAGCGCTGCCAACGAACACACGATCTCCTTCGCCACCATGTGACCATCCCTTGCCTGCGCACCGGCTCTCCACAGCTGCGAACGGATCTACCGGAACGATGCCGCCAGCACCCCGAAACAACCTTTCCGAAAGCTGGAATGCGCAGATCAAGCAGCGCGATGCTCATTGATCTCCACGCCGGCATCACCGCGTACCTCGCTTGTCACGTTCCGTGATCGGCCGAGTAGAGTAACCGCGTGGGTGGTGCCAAGACGCGGTTCGCATTGATAGGGACCATTGAGGCGCACGCGGGCGGTGAGCGGCTCGCTCTCGGGCCGGCGATGCAGCGCAAGGTGCTGGCTGTGATGCTCGTGAACGTGGGGCAGGTCGTGTCGTCGGACCAGATCATCGACTCGGTGTGGCACAACGCCCCGCCGTACAGCGCGTTGAGCACGCTGTACACCTACATCGCCCGGCTGCGGAAGGTGGACGGCCTGGAGATCGCGCGGCGACCAGGTGGCTACTTGCTCGACGTCGAGCCGGAGTCCGTTGACCTGCATCGCTTCCGCACGCTGGTGCGGCGGGCCCGGGACCTTCCTGACGACAGTGCCGCTGATCTGATCGAGGAAGCGCTAGGTCTGTGGCGCGGGGAACCGTTCGACGGCGCCGACACGCCCTGGTTCGTGCAGCAGCGTGCCGCGTTTGAGGAGGAGAGGTTCGCCGCCCGGTTGCGGCACGGTGACATCGCGTTGCGGTGTGGCAGGCATGGTGAGCTGCTGCCCGAGCTGACCGCGCTGGCCGCCGAGCACCCGCTTGATGAGCGGGTAGCCGCTCAGCTGCTGCTCGCGCTCTACCGCGATGGGCGGCAGGCTGAGGCGTTGCGCTACTACGAGGATCTGCGCGTCCGGCTGGTGGAGGAACTGGGCGCGGATCCGAGTCCTGAGCTGCAGCTGCTGCACCGGCAGATGCTCACCGGCGATGTGGCGATCGCGGTATCTGACCGGCAGGTTGCGCCGTGCCAGCTGCCCGCGCCGCCCCCGGTGTTCGTCGGGCGCACGGACATCAAGGCCGAGCTGGATGGCCCGGTGAACGGGGTGGTCGTCGTCGGTGGTCCCGGCGGGGTCGGCAAGACCGCGCTCGTGTTGCGCTGGGCGCACGACCACGCGAGCCGGTTTCCGGATGGGCAGTTGCACGTGAACCTGCGCGGATTCGACCCGTCCGCGCCGCCGGCCCAGGCGGACGTGGTGCTGCACAGCTTTCTCGGCGCCCTGGGTGTCCTGCCGGAACGCATGCCGGACGGCGTTGACGCGCGCAGCGCGCTGTTTCGCGAGCGAGTTGCCGGGCGGCGGATGCTGGTCGTGCTGGACAACGCGCTGCACGAGGACCAGGTCCGGCCGTTGCTGCCCGGCGGGAACACCAGCCTCGTCGTGGTGACCAGCCGCAACCGGCTCACCGGGTTGGCCGTGTCCGACCAGGCGCGCCTGGTCACGGTGCCGATGCTGACCGACGACGAGGCAGTCACACTGCTGACCGAGCGTCTCGGCGGCGCACGGCTCGAGGACTCTGCAGCGCTGCACGACCTCATCCGGCTCACCGCGGGCCTGCCACTGGCACTCGCCGTCGTGGCGGCGCGAGCGCTGGCCCATCCCGCCTTCCCACTGCGTGCATTGGTCAAGGAACTGCAGGACGAGCACAGCCGCCTGGACGCACTGGACGCCGGAGAACCGGCATCGAACGTCCGTGCCGTGACGTCGTGGTCCTACCGCAGGCTCTCCCCCGCCGCAGGCCGGTTGTTCCGGCTGCTCGGAGTACACCCCGGCCCAGACATCGAGCTGGCCGCGTCCGCCGCACTGGCGGGAGCCCGGCCGGCGGAGGTCCGCCGACTGCTCGACGAGCTGATCAGGGCACACGTTCTGGAACAGCCCGCCCCTGGCCGGTTCGCTTCCCACGACCTGCTGCGGGCGTTCGCCCGCGAGGAGACCACGCCAGAAGAGGCACGGAAAGCACTCGGCCGGGTGCTCGATCACTACCTGCACACGGGATTCGCCGCAGAACGCCAGCTCTCCCCGCACTGGCCGCCGATCGACCTGGCTCCCCCACACCTCGACGTGACACCGCTCCGGATCGGGTCCTACGACGAGGCCATCGACTGGTTCACCGCAGAACGCGCGGCGCTGCTCGCATGCGCCGATCTGGCTGCTCGCAACGGCTGGGACGTCCACGCCTGGCAGCTGCCGTGGGTCTTGTCGACCTACCTCACCCGCAGCGGGCACTGGGACGAACGCGCAGCCTCCCAACGCGCCGCGCTCGCGGCCGCACGACGATTGGACGACCACACGGCGCTCGCGGAGGTGTTGCTGCTACTCGGTCGCGGCCACAGCGTCCAAGGCGACCAGCCACGTGCCATCGACGAACTCACCGAAGCGCTTACCTCCTACCGCACCATCACGAACCGCACCGGGGAAGGCATCACGCAGTTCTCACTCGGCCTCGCCCACGCCCGGCGCGGCGACCCGGCGACAGCGCTGGAGCACGCCCAGCAGGCGCTAACCCTGTTCCGCGGCACCGGCAACCGCGCATGGGAGACGTTCAGCCTCACTGCGGTGGGCTGGTACCACGTCCTGCTGGGTGAGATCGACCTCGCGGCCGACATCGGCACAGCCGCCCTGCGGCTGCTCGACGAGGTGGGTGACCGGGACTGCGAAGCGCACACCCATCGCATGCTCGGCGTCGTCCAGCAGCAGCGCGGTGATCACGCGGCGGCCGCCGTGCATCACCAGCGTGCCCGCGAACTGTTCCGCGGCCTGGGCGACTCCTACAGCGAGGCCGCGACAGCGGACCAGCTTGGCGACTCTTTTCAGGCTCTGGGTGACAACTCGGCCGCCCGCGAGTCGTGGCTGCGTGCGGAGACGTTGTTCGAGGCATTGGGATTGCCCGAGGCCGACACAGTGCGGGCGAAGCTGGCGGACTGACCCGGCCGCGCATCAGCGGTGGTATTTCTGCGGTGGCCTAGGTGACAGCGATGGCTTCCTGACTACCGGTGCGGCCACCACCGTGCTCACAGGTTTCACCGGCGTCGCGCGGCGGCGTGCCTGTCGCGCTCTGCGCGTATCTCCTGTGCTTGAAGCACAAGAACGTGCACGACGCGCATCAGGATCGTCAGCACGAGGAAGACGACGGCGGTCCACTTCTTCACGGCCTGCTCGGCGACGTCGCCAGCCAGCTCGGGTGCGAGGCGGTCGCTGGGCTCGAAGGCCAGTTCGATGTGGTCACCGATGCCGCCAACGCCTCGGGGGGGTTTGGTCATGGTGGAGGGACCGCCCTCGCCGCACTCCAAGCGGTGGTCGTAGTGAGTACTGGTCTCGATGCTGTAGGTGCCATCACCGTTGAGGTAGCGATTGACCTCAACGCGCCGATCGACGTCAAGCACCCTGCACGACGCCGTTCGTCCATGCTCCGTCAGATACGTAATGGTCGTCGCGGTGCCTGCTGACACGACCGCGATCGCCAAGCTGAAGAACGCCGCGATGCCCACGCCCACCCCGTGCACGGCAGATGACAAGAAGACGAAAAGCCACACCAGCAGAAAAGACCGAGCATCGCCAAAAACCGTAGCGCACTGTGCTTGACATCGATCATCACGTGCACCAGAAGCACACTCAAACCAACAGCCGACACCGGCAGCACGACAACCATCAGAAGCGCCGCTACAACACGGAGAGCGCGCACAAGCTTCATAACTCCACACTGCCCGCCCACTCCCTTCGAATTCTTTCACGGACCTTGAATCCACAGCTCAGCGCCACAAGACTTGAACCGAGAGCTTCGATAAAATTCACGTTGTGCGACGCACAGCACTACCGCGCAATAAGACCGAGAGGCCATCAAGATGGGGAACAGGAACGCCTGGCTGAGCACTCTATTCCTTTTCGGCGGGTTCCTGCTCTTCTCCATGCTCGCCGACGTGTTCGGCGAGCGCCTGGGGCTCCCGATCCCGTTCTACCTCACGGTGACCGGACTGATCCTCCTCGCCGTCGCGGGATTGCTGTGGCCGATCTACAAGGATGTCCCGATCGACCCCAAAATGGGCAACCCGCTCTTCGTCGCTCTGTTCTACGCCGGCGGCGGAGCCTGGACCTGGCTGGCGATGGGACTGATGTCGATCGGGATCACCGGCTGGCTGGCGTTCCCCGGCGTCTTCTTCCTCGCAGGCGTGACCCTGCTCGTCGCCGGAGGCGTGTGGCGGAAGGAAACACCGACATTCATCGGGCTGTGCCTGGCGCTGGTCTTCGGCCTGGTGTGCCTGGTCGTCGGCGTGTTCCTGGTTTTCCCCCTCGGCTGGGGTTGGCTCGTGCTGTACCTGATCGGCGCTGTGCTGACGCTGCCCGTGCTCGCTGGAGTGATGACCTGGCTGGATGGACGAGGCCCGATCAATCCGTCAGCCCGAGCATCCCGGCAGGGCCAGCGATGACAGAAGCTCGAACGCGCGGAAACGAGTGGGCCGCGAACCAGAAGACGAGGCCTGGTCCGCTGTTCGTGCTTGGAGGACTACTGCTTCTGGCCTGTGTCGGGTACGGCGTGTGGGCACAGTTCCTCACCTTCGACGGGCCACCGACCTGCGGCGGTGAGGCGATGCGCCGGAACGAGGTGTGCGTGGACTTCTCCGGCCGCCGCGATACCGTCGACTACGAGACCATGCTCCAGGCGCAGAAGGAGTCGATCGGGATCTCAGCGCTGTGGCGCGCAGGCATCCCGGGAATGCTCGGCACGGTCGCTCTGGTCCTCGCCGTCTGGCGCCGCATCTCGTCGGATCAGACGACGACGGTACGGAATGCGTTCCTGAACGCGCTGGCGTTCGTCACGGTGCCGTTGCTGGTGGTCGCCGTTGCGCTGCAACTGCTCGGCGCGCGGCTCGGGTGGACGTGGGCCTCTCCGGTGGGCATCCACGGCCTGTCCCAGGGGGTGCTGACTGCGATCGTGGCAGTAGCGATCACGTTGTACGTGCCGTTCGCGTGGAGCGACGAACGTCCAACGGCTGAAGCACCGGCACAACCGTTCCGCCAACGGATGGCGGAGTACGAGCGGGCCTGCGCACTGGCGCGGGCTGACGAAGTCGAACACCAGCAGGCGAAAGCTGAAGCGCAACGCGAGAAAGCCGAGCAGCGAGAAGCCCGTGCAACCGAGCGCGAGGCCAAACGGGAGGCGTCACGCCGGTCGCAGCAGAACCTCTGCGACCCGACGAGCGACCTCTGGATCGACCGCCGGACGCAGATCCGTCCCGAGCCCGCGTCGAACGCCCAAGTGCTGCTGCACCGGATCATCGGCCTGGCCGGCCTAGCCGCCATGCTGGCAGCGCTGACGAGCGACGGCTGGTGGACGTGCGGACTCGGCATCGGCGGCCTGGTGCTGGTGTCGGTCCGGCCAGCGAGCAGGCCGCCGACCGTGAACACCGCAATGCTGTGGGGCGCCGCCGCAGCGCTCGGGTTCGGGGTCGCGATGACCCAGCTCCTGCCCCTTCAGCCAGTAAGCTGGACCTCGTTGCTCACCGCGGCCGTGCTGGGCTACGGCTCGTACTACAAGATGCTGAGTGTCAGTTACGCTGCGGAAACACCCAGGCTCAGCCACATCTGGTGGCACCTGTCCAGCGTGCTCCTCGTGCCCACGGCGGTGCTGCTGGTACTCAGCGCGACGATCAGCAGCACGGCCGAGGCCGTGGTTGCCCAAGTCGCGGCGGCAGGCGCACTGCTGCTGGCCTTCCCGTTCCGCGAGAACTTCCCACCGCAGTGGCGGGCTTTCCGGCGCGCGCTGCTCGGCCTGTTCTTCATGGCGGGCGTAGTGATCGCAGCGCTCGGTGCCACCCCGACGGCCTGGATCTTCGGTGGAGTCTTGGGGTTGGGGACTGTGGTGAGCGCGGTGCTGCGCCCCGAGACGAAGGCGGCTGTGCCGGTGGGATAGATCCAGCCTTAATGCTCGACCGTTGCTGTGAGGCCAGCAAGGGTCGCTCGTCAACGGGCCTTGCCAAGGCTTGATCGGATCTCACGTTCCAGATCGCAGTCACCGGTCTCGGCCGCGATGCGCCGCGCTTGGTCGATGTGATCCGATGGGGCAGCAAGGCCGAGCCGCGCGTGCGCCAGCCAGTCCCTGGTGTGGTCGCCGGTGGTTGTAGTGGAGGACGTAGCGGTTCAGCACTGACTCCAGGTTGTGCGTGCGCTAACCGGACATGCACGTTGCACGCATAAACCACGGTCTTCTTCATGCGGGCCATCGAGCCCAGGCGGCGCCTTCGAGCAGAGCGTCCTTCGGCAGCATGACCGGCTCTCGGCGCGGCTACCTTCGTGGTGGCCATGCGCGCTACACAGACGGTCCGACACCACGAGGCAAACAGCCGCAGCGAGCCGTCCCAGCAGATGCCACAAACTGTCCGGTCTCGGCCGGGCGCGCCGCAAGCCGAGCGGCATGTAGGCGGTGGGCGGTTCCATCAGGTCCACCCGCCGCGTAGCCATTCACTTCGACGGCTGGAGCCCGAACCGACACTCGATCACTAGACTGCCGCTACAAAACCGCTGGTCAGCCCTGTTCCCATCCTTTGGTACTCCCGCCCGAGGTCCGGCCCTCCGCACAACGACCCAAAGTCCGGCCCTGCGCACACCGATCTCGCGCAGGGTGGTGCCCTGCCCAAAATCCGACCAGGGCGGCGGCACGTACATAGATCACTAACCGACTGAAGAGATGCCGCCGCCACTGGCCTCTTAACATGACTCGAGGCTCACCTCGGCGATGATTCCGCGATCAAGGCGGTTGTCTCGTTCTTCCAACGCTCCGCTCTGCACCGACCGCCTCAGGTGACGCGAAAGACCGGCCAGCCGATCTCGGTGCGCCACGCCGCGGGATCGCTTGTGTCACGAGGGCCGACGACATAGACCTCCCGCACCGGCCCGGCCACCGACATCGCGTTCTCCACCACCCAGGTCCCGAGTGCGCCGTACGTGACCTCGACGCCGTCGTGCTCGCCGACATGAGTGGTGACGGCCAGTTCCGCAGCCGGAAGAGTCGCGGGGTGCACGCGTCCGGTGCGAGGTGGCGCATCGGTCGGCAGGTAGACGAGCGCGTGACCGCGCTCCTGTTCGAAAAGGGCGTTGTCGTAGCAGCCGCCCGGCGGTCCAGTCGCGGCGGCGCCGATGGCCGCCTCCAACTCGGCCATCGCGCCTGCGTACCAGGTCGAGACGTCTCGATGCTCAACTACGGCCTCCACCGCCGCGACCGTCCGGGCGGACTGCGCACGCAGCTCGACGGCGATCGGCGCGGGGTCGGGCCGGAGCAGGCGCCGCAGCGACACGACTGCGGCCCGGGTGCGGTCGAGCACGTCCTCGAGGCGTTGCAGGTGGTCCGCGACCAGGGCCGCCCGGACACCGGGGTCGGGAGTCCGCAGGATTCGCTGCACGTCGCTCAGAGGGACGTCGAGTTCTCGGAGCCGGTGGATGACCTGCGCGGTCGGGATCTGGTCAACGCCGTAGTAGCGGTAACCGGTGATCTCGTCCACCACGACGGGTTCCAGCAGGGCCGCCTCGTGATACCGACGCAGTGTCCGCACGCTCAAGTGGGTCAGCCGCGAAAACTCCCCGATGGTCAGCACCCCCACATTCTGGACTCTCTCCCAGGGGGAGAGTCCACGGCTTGACCCTCCCACGCCGTGAGGTCGCACGGTGGGCTCATGACACAGCACATCGATCTTCCGTCCGATCTGCTCCCGACCACCGTCCGCGAGTTCTTCGCCGCCCACGTCGTCCACGACGCCGACACCGCCTCGTCGTTCCTCAGCGAGGACGCGGTGGTCGTCGACCAGGGCGAGACCTTCCGCGGCCGAGAGGAGGTCCACGCGTTCCTGCGGGACGCCGGCTCCGAGTTCGAGTACACGACCGAACAGATCGGCGCTCGCCGCGTCGATGACGCCCACTGGGTGGTGACCGTGCGGCTCGAGGGCACCTTTCCGGGTGGCGTCGCCGAACTCGACTACCGGTTCGCGTTGCGGGATGGCCTCGTCGCCGAACTCGTCATCACCAACCACGCAGCCTGACCGAATCCGCGTTACGCCGATCCTCAGAGGAGAGAGAAATGTCTAGTTCGGATCGCGATCGTCTCGACGGTCGCCGGGCTCTGGTCACGGGTGGTTCGAAGGGCTCGGGCAAGGCCGTCGCGGAGAGGCTGCGAGAGATGGGCGCCGACGTGTACGTGACGGCGCGAACGATGCCCGACGGGTACGAGCACCCCGACCGGTTCATCGAAGCGGACGTGACGACGATCGAGGGCACCGATGCCGTGGCCGCTCGAATCGCCGAGGCCGGCGGCGCACTCGACATCTTGGTGCACGTCGTCGGAGGTGCGTCGACGCCGGCCGGTGGATTCGCGGTCATCTCCGATAACCAGTGGCTCACCGAGCTGAACCTCAACTTCCTGGGAGCGGTGCGGCTCGATCGAGCTCTTCTCCCGGCGATGATCGAGTCCGGGACGGGCGTGGTGCTGCACTTCACCTCGATCCAGCGTGAACTGCCCCAGTACGACGCGTCCCTGGCGTACGCGGCAGGGAAGGCTGCTCTGCGCACGTACAGCAAGGGGCTTGCCAACGAGCTCGCGCCGCGCGGCGTGCGGGTCAACGCGATCAGCCCCGGCGGGATCGAGACCGAATCCTACGAACGATTCGTGGACCGGATCGCCGAAGGCAACGGACTCACACGTGAAGCAGCCAAGCAGACCATCTACGACTCCCTTGGAGGAGTACCTCTGGGGCGATTCGCGAACACCGAGGAAATCGCGGACCTCGTCGGGTTCCTGGTGTCGGACCGCGCCTCGGCGATCGTGGGCGCCGAATACGTGATCGACGGCGGGACTGTTCCGACCGTCTGAGCCAGAAGGCGGTTCCCAGCAGCCACTCGCCAACAATTCGATCCGGCTGCCGAACCCCTCCTGCGCAAGCAGAACTCGACCGCTCAGCTCGGCCTGCCAGTTGGCGGACCGCATCCACCACCTGACACATATCGATCACCTATGACCTGAGGCAGGCAGACATCCGTTCTCTTGCCGCAAGGAGTACACACGACTGCCCAAGTCATGGACCGGTCCCCCACCCAGCCGGTCGGACCGCCACCACCCTTCGATCCGAAGCTCGCTCCTGTCGTTGCGATGCTGACCGGCCTGCGCCCTCCCGACGCGTACCGTTCGGACAACATCGTCGAGATGCGCGAGCCCGTCCCCCCAAGTAGAGACCCCGACCGACGAGATCCTCTCGCGCGGTGGCGCCTACAGCGTGCAGGAGCGAGCGGTGCCAGGGCCGGGCGGGGAACCGGACATCTCGCTGCTGATCTGCCTCCCGAAGGACGCAGCGACCCCGACCCCGGCCATCTACCACGTCCACGGAGGCTGATCGTCGTGGACAACCGGTTCGGCCTGGTCGAGATGCTGAACCTGGCCGAACCGATGGGCATGGCCGTGGTCTCGGTCGAGTACCGGCTCGCACCCGAGACACCCCATTCCGGGTCCGTCGAGGACTGCTACGCGGGCCTGGTGTGGATGTCGGATCACGCCCACGAGCTCAACATCGACCGCGGGCGCATCGTCATCGGCGGGTGCTAGCGCCGGCGGCGGCCTCGTGGCGGCTGTCACCCTGATGGCACGCGACCGCAACGGCCTGGCCATCCTGGCCCAGCTGCTCCTGTCACCGATGCTCCACGACCGCAACGACTCGCCCTCCGCTCAGCAGACGCGCGGCCTCGGCATCTGGGACAGCTCCTCGAACAAAACCGGGTGGCACGCGCCCCTCGGCGACGGCATTCGTGGAGGACCGGACGTGTCTTCGTACGCCGCGCCTTCGCGCGCCGCAAACCTCTCCGGCCTGCCCTCCACATTCGTCGACGTAGGGTCGGCCGAAACGTTCCGGGACGAGGACGTCGCGTACGCCAACCGCATGTGGCAGGCGGGCGTCACCAAGCTGCGTGCCTCTCCCCGTTGGGTCCGAGGAACCGGCGGGGGGTTCAAGCCGGGCAGGCCACGAGGCAGTCGATCGTGCGCACTGACACGGTCACGCTAGTGCCGGCGAGTTCCAGCCCGTTGATCTCCCACAGACGTGAACACCTCTGTAGTGCATAGCCCCGCATGTCCCGGTCAGCCACAGCTACCCAGAAACTCTTGCCTCGTGCTGATCTCACTTGCGAGGATTCGGCCTCGCTCCTCTGGCCATGCCAGCACGACCCCGTTGAGAGAACAGATCATCTCTCAGCGGCGGTCGGACGGACGGCGACTGTTACCCATCGGCGGCGTCTACGCCTGGTATTTCGACGAGCCATCCTCACCGTCGCGGTGCCCCGCCGCGCCGGTTTCGAATGGACCTCTCACACCACACCGGCGCTGGCGGCCGGCCTGACCCGCGAACAGCTCGACGAGTTGCTCGCCGACCGGATCCCTCGCGAACTCGCCGATGCCGAACAGTGCGCGGTGATCACAACCCGGAGGTTGCTGGCCGACGGATCCCTGGACGACGACGCGTACGAGTACGCCGTCGGGTGCCTTGGCGTGGCCGGCCTGGCAGTGCTCGTCTGGCTCGTTGGGTACTACTCCTCGCTCGCCACCGCGCTGACGGTCTCCGCCCGGCCGACCCGAAAGCGCGTGCTGAGGATCAGTGAGTCTCTTGCGGTAGGGCGTTGTGCCTGGCGACGCCTCCAAGCCAGCCGAGACTGGGTTTGGGCGTGCGTTCGAACGTCTCACGATCGATCGCGATGAGACCGAAGGTGTGCCCTACCGGTACGGGCCGCACACGAACTGGATGTCGGAGAACGACCTGGAGCGCGCTTACCGGGACCGTTTCTCTCGGCGAGCTGACGAGCGGGCTGCCCTGATCGCACTGGTCGATGGGTTGGGGCCGGAGATCGACCTGGACAAATGAGGATGGCTGGTGCTCGCGGCGCGACCGGTCCTGCCTCCACCTCCGCGCACGTGGAGGCCCGATCCGACAGGTGACATCGCTGCTCTGCGTGAGATGGCCCGGCGGCTCGCAGAAGACCTCGACCACCAGTTCAGCAAGCCGTACTCCGCCCTCCGCCAGCCGACTTGTGGCGCAGTAGCGGCTGGGTTGTGGGCCTGCACTTATCCGGTCCGGCGTGGGGGACCCGTGCGGCTGGATCCACCCGTTCGACCTAAACCCTGCGGGCATTCATGCCGAAGGCCGCTGCTCCCGGCGGGAGCAGCGGCCGCTGAAATCGTTGTGATGATCGGGATTTCGAGAACGTCCCGTCAGACGGCGAAGATCGGCGTCCCGTTGACGGTGCGGTAGACGAAGAACGTCGTCTGCCCGCTGCCGTTGTTGATCGTCGCGAACGTCGGGTCGGTCGCGGCGGCCGGTGCCGGCTGGTCCACCTGTGCGAAGGTCCAGTCCTTGAACACGCCGCTGCCCTGCCCGGTTTCCACCGCCTTGTGGATGATCCCGTCGCCGGCACGGGCGATCACGACCGTCAGGCCGCTCACCGGGTCGATCATCGCCGCCGGGTTTCCCGGCGAGACGAAGGTCCCCAGCGTGTCCCACGTCTGGGGGAAGGTGCCCGTCGTGTCCTGCAGCTTGGTCACGATCGTGCCGTCCGCGGCGCGGGCGAAGACCCGCAACCGGTAGCCGGGGTAGAGCACGACCGCCGGTGCACCCGTCCCGTCGCCGCCGAGGTCGGTCCAGGCCGACAGGGACCCGTCGGTGCGGTAGGTCGCCGTGGTGATGGTGCCGGTCGTGGTGCGCAGGAACAGCTGAACGCCGTCGCGAACCGTTGTCAGCACCGGGGTTCCGGTGAGCCCGGTGCCGCCGAGGCCACGCCAGAACGGAACCGCGCCGGTCTGCGCGTAGGTCCACAGCTTCCCGTCCGCGTCGACGCCGAACTGGGTCGTGACGCCGGTGCCGAGCTGAACGGTCGCCGGAGGGGCGGCCGGTGAGCCGCCGATGTCCGTGAACGACGTCCAGCTGCTGGCCTTCGGTGCGGTCTGCGCACTCGTCCAGACATCGCCGCCGTCGGCGTACTGCGCGGACACCTGGACAGTTCCGTCCGGACGCGCGACGAGCGACGGCTGGCCGGTGAAGGCCTCGTTGCCGGAGATCGGCGTGAACTGGACGCAGCAGAAGTTGTCCAGCTGGGTCTGATGACCGATCACGACCCGGCCGATGTTGTCGACGTACGCGTACTCGACGGTGCCCGCGCCCTGCCCCGCGACCGGAGCCGCCTGGGCGACGCTGATCGGCGTGTTCTGCGCGACCGGGAGGACCGGCAGCGGTTCGGCGAACCAGCCCTCCACGTCGACGTAGACGAACGTCGCGGAGTCGCTGTTGTTCGAGATGCGGATCTTGCCGTCGACACCGGGTTTGATGATCGCCGAGGACCGCTGGTGCGTGCCCGGCTGGTGCTGGGTGAGCGCGATGCCGGGCTGGGTGGTGCCGAGCGGCCACGCGCTCAGGGTGGCGTGCGCGGTACCGGACGCCTCGAAGCTCAGCGCGACACCGGCGACCCCCTTCGTCGGCATTCCGCTGGTCCCGCCGACGACCACGTCGACCGTGCCGTCCTTGGGCACCAGCTGGCCGAACACGCGGTTCACCAGCGGCCGGAACCCGGCGCCGACGTTCGGCGCCTTCGTGAAGTAGGCCATCGTGTCGACGACCAGGTCGATGTCCGCCGTGCCGCCGTTGGTGAAGGTGACCTGGCCGTTGGTGCCCAGCTGGATCACCGCGCCGGACGAGGAGTGCATGTTCTTGCCGTAGTTGGCGATGACGACACCCGTCGCCCTGCCGACCGGCGTGGCCGAGAGGTAACCGGCCTCCGTGGTGGCGGGCACGGTGACGTGGGCGTTGATCGCGGTCGCGTCCGCGGGCACACCACCGGCGGTGAGCGTGACCGTGCGGGTGCTCTTGGCGCGGATCTTGACCTTGTCGGTGCCCGTGCCCCTGGTCGTGTCGACCGCCCGTACCTGGGTCACCGGCACCAGACCGCCGGACGTCCCGCTCGGCGCGGAGGTGAAATAGCCTTGCACCTCAACGAAAACGTGCGTGGTGCCCGCGCTGTTGTAGAGGTCCAGCTTGCCGTTCGCGCCCGGCTGGACGAAGGAGAAGTTGGAGATCGACTGGCCCTGCGGGAGGTTGAGCGCCGCCGTGCCGGGCCGAGGGCTGCCGTTGGGGTAGACCTTGAAGTAGGTCTGCGCCGACGGCGTGAACGCCCCGACCCGGAGCACGAGACCGCTCACCCCGGACGCCGGAATCCCGTTCACACCGAGGACTTGGAAGGTCGTCACGCTCCCCGCGCCCTTGACGCCGACCGGCGTGCCGACGCCGTTGCGGGAGTCGAGGACGATCTTCGAGGAGGTGAACGGGACGTAGTCGCCGCCCTTGCCGGCCGCGTCGGCTCGTGCCGCCTGCGGGACCACGAGGGTGGCCGCTGTGGCGATCAGGGCGACCGCCGCGGTCGCCAGTCTGGATCTGAGCATCGGATACCTTTCACTGACCAAAGTGGACTGAAATACCACGGGCTTACTTGCAGCAGTGCCAGATCTCGTGGCTGTAGCCGTAGCCGGCCTCGTACGAGAACCCGGGTTCAGCGGGTTCCTTCGGCAGGCGCAGCTCGGCGGAGACGCCCACCTCGATGGCCCGGATCGGTTTCTCGCCGGACCCGGACGGGTCGAGGGACCGGGTGAGTCCGATGGTGGGCCCCCGGCCACGCCGCCCGGCGAAGCCGACCGAGAGATCGGCGTCCCAACCGGTCGCCGCCTTGTCGACGTCGGCACCGGTCATGTTCTCCTTGAGGAACCAGCCGTAACTGGCCCCGACCCCGGCTCCCGGTGTTCCCACCGTCTGCGAGCCGCCGACCGAGAGCTGACCGTTGCGGGTCAGGGTGAGGGACCCGCTGAGCCCGCTGCCCTTGTTGCGGCCGCCCGCGGGGAACGGCAGGATCTCGCCGATGTCGACGGTCACGTAGTCCGGGGCACCGCTGCCGCCCTTCTTGGCACCGATCAGGCTCGAGATCCCGCTGGTGCCGGTCAGGCGCGTGCCGATCTGCCAGCCGCCCTCCCAGCCGCAGTGGAACCAGTTCTCGCACATCCCGCGGTCGACGAACGGGTCGGCCAGCTGCTCCGCGACCCACTCCAGAGCATCGGCGGAGCCTTTGACGGCTTCTGGAAAGTCCTCCCCCATCCTGTCCAGCAACCTCTCGAGGAAGCTCTTGCCGTAGTCGTCCGAAGCCTTGTCGTTGACCAGGTTCATGGCCGGGACATTGGGCATCTTGAGCACACTCGCCGTGCCCCTGACCAGCTGACCACCCAGCCACGTGATCGCGTTGACCGGAGTGTTGGTCTTCAGGACCACCGACTTGACGGTCTTCTCGATGGCGGCCAGAGCCGTCTTGGTGATCTTGCGGTCCGCGATCTTCTTGGCGATCGCGCGGGCTTTCTGCTCTGCGGCTGCCTTGGCCTTGCGCAGGGCCTCCGACATCTGCTTCGTCTTCTTCTTGGCATAGCCCCAGAACTGCTTGGCCTTCTGCTTGACGTAGCCGCCCGGATCGCGAGCGAACTGCCGGAACTCGTTGATGCCCTTCTTGATGGCGTTGCCGACCTTCTTGACCACCGACTTGATCCCGTTGACCACCTTGCCGACGATCTTCCTGCCGGCGTTGACGACCTTCCTGACGATCTTCTTGCCGGTGTTGAAGACGTTCGAGACACCCTGCTTGACGTCGTTGACGACCTCGTTCGCCTTGTTCTTCAAGCACTTCCAGCTGACGCACGGCCAGTTCCCGTCCGGGTCCACGTGCTTCAGCGGGTTCGCCGCCCCGTAGGCGTACCGGTTGGCGAGCGCCGAGTCGCCGCCCGCGTAGGTCACCTGGTCCCGCGACTGGAACGCCCCCGTTGACGGGTCGTACCAGCGCGCGCCCATGCTCACGGCACCCGAGTCCGGGTCGGTCCAATCGCCTTGGTAGCCGAGGGAACCGTCATCGCCCTGCGACGCCGTGGTGCGGCCGAACGGGTCGTACGTCGTCGAGTCCGGCAGCGCGGCAAGAGCATCAGCCGCCCCGAAACCGCCGACGACGTCACCGTGCTCATCGGCGACGACGAGGCTGTCGCCGACCGCGAGCGGATCACCGTCCGGGTCGCGCGCGAACTTCTCGGCACCGGCGGCGACCGGGTTGGCGGCAAGGCCTGCATACGAGAACTTGGTGCTGCCACGGGAAACCAGGCGGTCGAGATCGTCGTAGGTGTACGTCAGAGAACCGTCGGCGAGCTTGTGGTCGAACGCGTCGAAGCCGTACGTCCGAGTACCGGCACTGTTGAGCGTTCCCCGTGCGCTGTAGGCATAATCGACCCCGCCAGAAGACACCAACCGGTTGCGGGCGTCGTAGACGGACGTGGTCGTGCCCGCCGAAACCCGGTTGCCCGAGGCGTCCCAGCCGTACGAGACGGTCCCGCCCGCAGCCGTCCACGAGGTCAGGCGTCCGGCGAGGTCGTAGCCGTAGGTGTTGCTGCCGGAACCCGCGAAGCCGCTGGTCGTCTTGCTGGTGAGGTTGTCGTTGTCGTCGTAGCCGTAGTCGATCGCGGCGACGCTTTGACCGGACGAGTTGCGCAGCACGTCCGTGTCCGGGCGGCCGAGGTCGTCGTAGGTGAACGTGCGCACCCGCCCGTCGCCGTAGCCGATGTTGGCGCGCCGGCCCGTCAGGTCGTAGCCGAGGAACTCGGTGACCCGGGTGAGGCCGTCGGTCATGGTGCTCAGGCGTCCGTTGGAGTAGGTGAACGTCGCCGTGCCCGCCGCGTCCGTCCGCGAGGTGAGGTTGCCGTCGGCGTCGTAGGAGAAATCAGCGCTCCCCGCCGGGCCGCGGGCCGTCAGCGGCTGGCCCCGGTCGTTGTAGGAGAAGGTGTTGCCGCCTGCGGAGGTGAGCCGGTCCATCGCGTCGTACGTCCGGTTCTGCGTCGCCGTCGGGACGGCGGCACCGGTGCCTGACCGCTGGGTGACGCGTCCGGCCGCGTCGTAGACGGTCGTCGTCGAGACGCCGCCGGGGATGATCGTCCGCACCTGCGCTCCCGCGGCGTCGTAGACCGCGGTCCAGGTCCGGTCTGCGGCCGCCGAGTGTGCGGGCGTCGGCGGCTCGATCACCGACTCTGGCAGGCCGAGGACGTTGTAGGTGAAGTGGGTCGGGTTGCCCCGGCCGTCGGTGTAGCGCGTCCGCCGGTCCGCCGCGTCGTAGCCGAACGAGGTGGTGATCGACGAGCCCGCGGCCACCGGTTCGGTCTGGGTGACGAGCCGGTTCGCCGCGTCGAACTCGAAGGTCGTGACGACACCCTTCGCGTCCACAGTGGAGGCCGGGTTGCCGGCCAGGTCGTAGGAAAGGCGTTCCATGCGGGCCGTGGTTCCGTCCGGCCGCAGGTCCGACGTGGCGGCCACGCGCCCGATCCGGTCGTAGCTCGTCTGGCTGGTCCGGCCGGCCGCGTCGCTCTCCCGGACCGGACGGCCGGACTTGTCGTAGCCGTACTGCGTGACGACACCGCTGGCGTCGGTCTCGCGGATCAGCTGGCCGAGGGTGTCGAAGGCGTTCCGGGAGACCGCACCGGACGGCTCGGTGGTGGCCGTGACGGCACCGCGGTCGTCGTAGGTGAGGCGCGTGATCAGGTTGTCCAGCCGCGGGAAGCGCTCCACCTTGGTGTGCGTGACCGCGCGGTCGAGGTCGTCGTAGGTCGCCTCGCTCCTGCCCCCCAACGGGTCCGTCGTGGCCAGTCGCTGACCGGTCCTGGTGTAGGTGGACCGCCAGATCGCCCGTTCGCCGTTGTTCGCCAACGGCTTGTCCAGGGTGACCTGGCGGTTGAGCTGGTCGTAGCCGAACCGCTGCGCGTTGCCGAGCGGGTCGGTGATCTCCAGGACGTTGCCCAGGCCGTCGTACTTGGTGCGGGTCACCGGCGTGATGGGCGTCGACGCCCCCGGTGGGGTGTACGCGGGCTTGGTCTGCGACACGGCACGCCCCAGCCGGTCGTAGGCCGTGCGCACGATGGAACCCGTTTCGTCCTTCACCGCGACGGGTTCGCCGAACGTGTTGTACCCGGTCGTCACGACAGGACGCACGGTCTGCGCCGCGCCGCCGTTCTCCGCCTTCACCGGCGCACCGGTGACCACGGTCTGGCGGCCGAACTCGTCGTAGGTGTAGTTCGTCGTGTACGCGGCGGGATCCGCGCCGGTCGCGTTGCCGCGCGGGTCGGTGTCTGCGACGAGGTTGCCCCGCTGGTCGTACGCGGACGTGGTGACCAGCGTCGTGTCACCGGTGGACGTGGTCTGCCTGATCACGTTCCCGCTGTCGTCGTAGGCGAGGTCGACGACCTCGGGGTCCGGGGAGATCGCCCACGGCACGTTCGACGCCCGGCCGTTGCGGCTGGTGCGAGTGACGTTGCCGGTGGCGTCGTAGGTGTGCGTGGTCGACCTGGCCAGCCCGTCCGGGTCCTCCGTGGACGTCAGCAGGTTGCCCAGCCGGTCGTAGGTCGACGTCACGGTGGTGGCGCCGTTGTGCGAGATCTGCTTGATCGGGTTGCCGGCGCCGTCGTAGGTGATGTCGGAGAGGACGTAGTCGCGGGTCGCGCCGTCGGGGTTGTGGAGGTTCTTCAGCACCGCTTTGCGCAGCAGGTCGTTGCCCGTGTACTGGAACTCGGTGCGGCGGCCCATCGCGTCGGTGTCGCTGACCTGACGGCCGGCGAAGTCGTACGAGTACGAGTGCAGCACCAGGTATCCGTCGGTGAGGCCGCCGCTCGTGTCACCGGTGTACGCCCGCAGCCTGATCTCCGCGATCATGTTCCGCGCGGTGTAGGCGAAGTCGTACCGGTTCCCGTTCGCGTCCACAGTGGACGTGCGGTTGCCGTGCCGGTCGTAGCCGGTCGTGGTCTCGTTGCCCTCGGGGTCGACGACCTTGGTGGGACGGCCGCTCTCGTCGTACTCGGTCTTCACCGTGCGCGTGCCATCACCGCCGAGCACGTCCGAGTCGTCGACCTGGGTGACGTTGCCGTCGGTGTCATAGGTCGTGACCGTGCGGCGCTGGTGCCGGGTTCCGTCGACGGCGTTCGTGGTCACCGACCCGGTCACGTTGGTGAGCCTGGACATCGCGTCGTAGGCGAGCGTGGTGGTCAGGCCGGCCGGGAATGCGTCGGAAACCTCTGTCTCGCTCACCTGCCGACCAAGCACGTCGTAGGTGTAGCTCGTCACCAGTCCCGACGGTTCGGTGAGCTTCGCCAGGTCACCGTTGGCGTAGTAGGAAAACCTGGTCACCTTGCCGCGGGCGTCAGTGCTCGTCAGCGGTAGCCCGGCGGGCACCACCCCGCCGCCGACGGCCGACTCGGCGCCGACCGTGTACGTGCTGCGCACGACGTTGCCGTCCGGAGTCGTCTTGCTGGTCAGGTTTCCGTTGGGCGAGTACGTGTAGCTCGTCCTGAACGTGGTGTCGGTGGCGCTCGCCGACCGGCCGTCGCGGGTCTCCAGCGGCAGGTCGTTGCGCGGGTCGGACGGATCCGGCGCGGCCGCCGGGTAGGTGGTGTAGCTGGTGTGGCACACCCCGGCGGACTGGCAGGTCCTCGTCGACACCGCGTGGCCCTGACCGTCGTAGGTCAAGGCGACGGAGTCGCCGTTCTCGTTGGTGGCCACGGAGAGGTTGCCGGCCTGGTCGTACTGGTAGGTGCGGATCGCCAGGCCACCGGTGGGCTGCGTCTCGAACACCGGCCCGCCCGCGTCGCCGGGGATCACCGTGCAGAACGAGGGATCGGCCGGGTCGGGCTTCTCGCACTTCTCCACCGGCGTCGGCTCCGGCGGCGCCGAACCCGGCCGGTCCTCGTCGCGGAGCTCCAAGCCCAGCGGCAGGCCGGCCCGCAGCAGCAGACCCGAGAGCGCGTCGTACTCGTAGAGACGCGGCCGGTTGGCCGGATCGCGGACCTGGACGGTCCGGCGCAGGTCGGTGTCGTCGCCGAACACCAGTGGCGCGCCGATCTTCCACGTGCCGCCGTCGCGGTCGGTGTAGGTGGCCACGCGGTCGAGCACGGTGTCGTAGGTCGCGGCCGCGGCCTGGGCACCGCTCGGCATCGTGATCTTGGTGAGCTGGTCGGCCGAGCCGCTGCCGTACCGGTGGTGTGCGGCGACGGCGGCGGCGCCCAGCGGGTGCGCGTAGACGGCGACCTCGTCGATCGTGCCGGTGAAGAACCGCTTGCCCGCGCTCCCCCACTCCGGCCACGTGCCGGTCGCGGTCGCGGCGCCGACCTGGTTGAACGTCAGCAAGGAATGGTCGATCGTCACGCCGGTGGCCTGGGCCGCCTGCACGCCGTCGAGGTACAGCGTCTGGGTGGTCCCCATCTGCGACAGCACGGCGTGGTGCCAGCGGCCGTCGTTGACCGTGCCGGACGACGCGAGCGGCGCGATGGCCGTCGCACCGAACTGGCCGCGCAGCTTGCCGTCGGTGCCCACGTACAGGATCGGGACGCCCCGGCCGGGTGGGCTGTCGAACGCCTTGTCCTGGTAGCCGAGCAACGGTCCGCCGGTGCCGGTCGGGCTCGCCTTGAACCACAGCTCGACCGCGCTGTCCCTGCTCTTCTTCAACGCGCCCTTCGGCAGGTCGATCCGGGACGACGTGCCGTTGAACGCGGCCGCGGTTCCCGCCGACCCCGCCACCGCGCCGGGCGAGCCCAGCATCACGCCCACGTGGGTGCCGGCGTCCTTGCCGAGGTTGACGGCCATCTCGCTGCCGGCCGCCGTGCCCTGCGCCTCGCCCAGCCGCCAATAGGAGTCAGGCCGGTCGTCGAGCACCGCCGTGCGGTAATGAGATCCCTGGCCGTACGTGTAGCGGGTGCAACTGTTGTCCGGTGCGCACACCGACGTGAGCGTGTCTCCGGTGTAGGTGTACTTCCACACCGTGTTCAAGTCCGTCGTGACCGCGGTGACGTGCGCGCCCGTCCACGTGAAGCGCAGCGCACGACCGGCGGTGTTCGTCTGGCTGGTGGAGACCTGGGCCTTGGCGAGCTTGCCGTCGGTGTTGCTGTAGGTCAGGACCAGGGCGCGACCGGCGTTGTCGGTGATGCGGGTGAGCCGCCCGCTGGACGAGAACGAGTACAGCGTGCCGGAGCGGTCGTCGAGCGTCCAGGCACCGGCGGCCGCGGTCAGCACGGCCGTCCGTCCGCGCCCCGGCGCGTAGGTGCCGTCGGGATTGCGGCCGTACCGCACCGTCTGGCCGTCCGCGTAGGTGACGACGACGTTGCCAGAGCCGTCGTCGTCAGGCACCAGACGCATGTCGAACCGGCTGGTCCAGCCGGCACCGAACAGGCCGTCACGACGCGGGTCGGTGCTGTTGTAGGTGCGCGCTACCGAGAGGTCGGGACCGACGGTCGCGGCCGAGGCGTCCACCGCCGCGGTCGTCACGTTCCCGGACTGGCCGTCGAAGTCCTGGTCGTCCGCGCCCTTCGACGCTCCCGCGAGGTGCGAGGTGATCTCCGGCTGCGGCACCTCGGTGAGCACGGTCGACCGCGACGACGTCACCTCGTTGGCCGCGTCCTTGACGAACACCCGCCACAGGTACGACTTCGCCCACGCCAGCTTCGCCGCGGGCGGTGCCCACGCTTGCGCGCTCTGGTAGCCGGAGTCGAAGCAGTTCACCGGGTTGCCGGCGGAGTTCGCCTCGCACACCTCGAACTTGAACGACAACGAGCTGCCCGGCGGCGCGTCGATGTCGAGCGCCCGGCCCCACAACGTCGGTGTCAGGGTCGGCGCGCGGTAACCGTTGGGCGGGTAGAGCTCCTGCACCACCGGCGGGATGTCGACGACCCGCAGGCTGAGCCGCAGCGGCGTCACCAGGTGGTCGGTGAAGAAGACACCGCCGGGGCCGACCATCGAGAAGTCCACGAAGTATGAGCCGGGCGGCAACGCCTTGATGGTGGCGTCGACGGTCACGCTCGCGCCGCGCGCGATGGTGCCGGGCAGGCTCGCGGACCGCTGCTGGCCGATCGCGGCACCGGTCTTCGCGTTGTACACGCGGTAGGCGAGGTAGTACTGCCCCGCCGTCCACTCCTTGGCGCCGCGGTTGGTGACGGTGAACTTGACCTTCCCGTCCTGGTTCTGCAGCACCGGCGGGTCCGGCACCGGCTTCGGCAGGGCGTAGGTCGCGTTGTACGGGCTGTGGGTGACGTAGAGGCGCGGCGGGTTGTCGGTGGCGGTACCGGTGAGCCTCTTGCCGCTCAACGGGTCCGAGACGTCCGCGCGCAGCGAGAGACCGTTGTTCGGGGTGGTGCCGTTCACCCACCCCTGCACGAGGTCGACGCCGCCGGAGCCGAGGTCGATCAGCTCGGCCGCCGGCGGACAGGCCGAAGTGGACTGTCCTTCCGCGACGAACCCGTGCGCGAACGACTTCGACCCGAGCGCCGCGCCGACGCCCGGTCCGGGGAAGGAGTAGCTGCCGCTGGGCGTCCACGCCTGGGTCACCGGGTGCACGGTCACCGCACGGGCCCGGCAGGAGTTCGCGAAGTAGCTGCCGACCAGGAGCTGGGCGCCGTAGATCGTCTCGAACTTCAGGCTGTTCACCAGGCTGCCGAACGCGACGTACGACGCCGTGGAGACGCCGTCGACCTTGCCGACCTGGAGCTGGGCCGTGCCGGGCACCGACTCGGCGCCGCGTACGTACATGGCGCCGTCGGCGGCACCGGAGTTGAGCGGCGGACCTACCGTCGGGTCGAGCTCCACGGGGTACTTGCGGGCGGGATCGGCCAGCCAGTCGCGGTCCGCGGTCACGCGCAGCGCGCCGTCCACGAGCTCGTAACCGACTGCGGTCGAACGCACCCCGGCCGCGTCGGTGAGGTCACCGCGCGGGATGACCGCACGGGTGGTTCCGGCGGCATCCGCGAACACCACCTCGCCGTTGACGACGGCCGCACGGAGCCCGCTGAGCCGCAGCGGGAACGTGAACGTGTTGTCCGCCGGTTTCCCTTGCAGAACGAGGGTTTCCTTCACGCCACCTGGCTGGACGTCGAGCCGCATGTCGACACCGGGCCGGACACCGCCGTAGGTGACCGTCGAACCCTGCACCTTGGCGCGCACCGAGGTGGCGCCGGCGAGCCCGTAAGCGATCGAGTGATCCCCCTCGACCCCCACCCGGACCAGTTCCGGGCTGTCCGCGCGTGCGGCGAACTGGAGCGCGACGGTGTTGGTGATGTTGCGCCAGTCTCCGTTGACGCCCGGCACCACGGTCGTGTTGATCGGCTTCCAGGCCCCGTCCGCGCCCCGGTAGTGGACCGGCGTCGCCGACAGCTCCGTGGTCTCGGTGCCGTCGGCATTTGAGTACACCTTCTCGAAGGCGTCCCGCGCGCCCAGGATCTCCTTGCTGCCGGCCCGGTCGAAACCGGTGCGCGCCTGGCTGGGCCCCGCCTCCACCGAAGCGATGTTCGCGGGCTCAGCCACGCCCGCCAGGCGGGGGTGGCGGCCGCGTTCCGTCGTGGGGAGGGATTTGTTGGGCGAGCCGCCGGCCAGGTGTGGCAGACCGGCAGCGGTGCCCCACCGCTGTTGCGGTGCCGCGACGGGCTGGTGGCCGTTTCCACCACCGCCCAGCCGTGCATCCGCGCCGATGCTGCTCAGCAGCACCACCGTCAGACCGAGCGCCACCGCCCGCAACGACTTGGACCGCCGGACACGGACAGCACTGAATCGCCTCACCACGATCGCCCCCACCTCGACGGACTCATCTCGTTGGAACCCTGCGCGGCAGGGCGCGGATACTCGGTTCAGCTCGCGTAGAGCGCCGCGACGGCCCTTCAGCCGTTCGACGGTGGCTTTCGCGTCAACGCGCCCGTTGGTGCGGACCGGATTGGAGTAGCTCGCGTACACCGGGTGCGGGAGCAGCTCGGGCCGGTACGGGCACCAGCGCTGCGCACACGGCGGTGATCAGGAGGATCAGTGCGCTTCTCAGCATGGTCGCGATGTTTCCCCAACCCTTCTACAGGATGGCTACACGCGGCCCCGCTGATGAGCATTGCTCGGAAATCGGCCGCGGTGATGGCAGGTGGATCGCCCGTGCCAAGGTGGGGGGCCGATGGTGTGAATCACTTGCAGGTTTTCTGCATGGCGCAGCTCAGGACGTCGTCGATCAACGCGGGATATTTGGCGTCTCGATCACGGATGAGGAACCTGATCCGTGCGGCGTATCCGATGTCCTCGAGATCCATGAGCAAGTTGCGGATGGCCTGACCGACCCATACGTGGGTGGGGTGTGCGGTGGCGCCGAGTATCCAAACACGTCGGCTGGCGTAGTGGATGGCGGCGAGACGTACTGGCGCTGCCCGGCCAGCGGACTACACTCAGCCAGCCGCGGCAGACCGCGTCGGCTCAACCGTTATGACGTTTCCTGGATGGTGCCGGCGGCCATCGTCCTGTGCGCGGCGGCTGTGCCGGCGACAGTGATGTTGTTCGGCATCAGCCGCCGTTGAGCCGGGTCAGGCGTGATTCGCCCTGCAGTTGAGGTACAACAAGAACATGACTCGGTCCAAGGTCGACGCGACCGACATCGACGTGCTCACCGACGCGGTGCTCACCGCGTCCCGCCTGCTGGTCGCCGTCTCCGCCCAGTCGATCGCGGCGGTGGGCGACGCGATCACGTTGCCCCAGTTTCGCGTGCTCGTCGTGCTCGACAGCCGCGGGCCGATGAAGCTCACGACACTTGCCGAGATCCTCGACGTCAACCCGTCCACCGCGACCAGAATGGTCGATCGGCTGTTCAGCTCCGAGCTGGTGGCACGCCAGCAGAACCCGGCGTCACGTCGTGAGGTCGTCATCGAGCTGACTCCAGCGGGACGCAAGATCGTCCGCAGCGTCACGCGGCGGCGGCGCACGGCGATCGGCAAGATCGTCCAGCGCATGCCGGAGCGCGATCGGCGAGGGCTCGTGGACGCGCTCGTCGCGTTCGCCGAGGCGGGTGGCGAACCCGCGGTCGACACGGGTGAGAACCTCGGCTGGATCTGATCGGATCATCCGTGCCTCGGTGAGGCCGGGTGATCGCCACGCTCGGTCCGGTCGAGCACCGCGCCGGCGTCCGGGGTGACCGAGTCGCGGAGCAGGCGGCGTACGACCGGAAGCCCGGACAAGCGGAACAGCCAGTCCCGCGCCACGATTCGCCACCGCGAGGACGGCGCCATCCACTCGATGAAGCCTCTGCCGAACGCCTGTGTACGAGTCACCACCGGCATCATCCGTGCCTCGTACCGCTCCAACGCGCCGACCATGTCCTCGGTGGCGGACAGTTCCTGAGCCAGGACATAGGCGCCGGCCATCGCGAGCGAGGCGCCGTGCCCGGCGAACAGCGACACCGCACCGCACGCATCGCCCACCAGAACGACCCGGCCGTGGTGCCAGCTCGTCATCTCCACCTGGCACACCTGGTCGAAATACAGGTCGGGCGGCTGGATCCGCAGCAGGTCGGGCGTCACCCAACCCAGGTCGCCGAACCGCGCCGTCAGCGCGTGCTCAGGGTCGGGAAGCTGCCAGTGTTCGTCGCGGTACAGGAACAACGTCGCCAACCCGCCGTCGCCCACCGAGTAGCACCCGACCATCCGATTCGGCAAGGTCAGCATCTGGTAACGCATACCGATCCTGGCGCTCAGCTCCGGCTCGGCCACCGAGTAGGCAGCGGCGTGAAAACCCAAATAGCGGACGAAGTCCTGCCACGGCCCGAAGACCAACTCGCGAACCCGCGAGTGCACGCCGTCCGCACCCACCAGAAGATCTGCCTCCACCACGGTTCCGTCGCTGAGCCGGGCGAGTACGCCCGCGGCGGTCTGCTCCACCTCATCGACCGTGACACCGAACTGGACGGGCGCCATCACCTCGTCAGCCAGAACCCGCGCCAGATCGGCACGCAACAGGCTGATGCCCCCGTTGGCCACGGTCTCGTAAGCGGTGGCGTCGAGCTTGCTCTTGGCCCGACCCTGCGCGTCGACCGAGGTCACATCCGAGATCGGCGCACGAAAGCGCTCGAGTGCGGGCACCAGTCCCATCCGGCGGGCCACCTCGAAGCCCGGGCCGAAGAAATCGATCATGTACCCGCCGGTGCGAAACCGCGGTGCCCGCTCCACCACCTGCACGTCCCACCCGGACCGCTCCAGCCACCACGCCGTGGCCAGACCGGCGATCCCCGCCCCCACCACGACAGCCTTCATCAAGACCACCCCACGCTTCGCGTCGACACAGGTGCGCCCGACCCTCATCTTGGGCGTATGCCCAAGATAGGCCCCAACCTTTGCAC
>NZ_JYJG01000144.1 GCF_000955955.1 Lentzea aerocolonigenes | reverse complement strand
TACTACTAGTGGCGTACGAGACCCAGCTGCTGCGCGCACAGCACGGTCGACACGCGGTCGTTCGTGCCGAGCTTGCGGTAGAGGTTCTCGCGGTGCTTGTTGGCGGTGCCGGGCGCGATCTTGAGCCTCCGCGCGATCGCCGCCGTGGTGAGGCCCTCGCAGATGAGCGTCAGCACGGTGAGCTCGCGGGGCGTGATGATGCCCTGTGACGCGGCGTCGGTCCCGCCGGACACCCTGCGGGCCTTCCGCAGCTGGCGGTGGTGCGCGTCGGCCCGCAGCAACAGCGGCTGCACGCGCCGCAGGTACGCGCGCTCTCTCCGGTCGAAGTCACGCCCGGCACGGCCGAGCAGGATCGAGTGGAGCACACCTGTCGGCGCGCCCAGCGGCAACGCGATGTTGTGCGTGGCGCCGGTGAGTGTGTGGACGCTGTCGTACACGCCCGTCTGCCGCCAGACCCGCTGGCTGACGAAGTCGGTGACGGCGAGCGGTGTCCGGTCGCCCGTGCTGACGTAGTGGCGGGCCAGCACGTGTTCGGGCGCGTACTCGCTGAGGAGGTCGTTCAACGGGAGCTCGCCGATGTGGTGCGGCGCGAAGGCGGTGATGCGCCCGTTGTCGGCGAGGATGCCCATGCAGCAGTCCAGCGCGTCGGCCAGCTCCGCCACGACCATCGACCAGGGAGGCTCGCCGCCGGGATCTTCGAGCAGAGCGACGGCGAGGTCGAGCATCCGTTCGTAGTCGCGGGCGAGCAGGTCGGACATGGGCACGAGTATGCCGATCAACGCCGGCGGCGAACATGCGGGGCGAACCCTCAATTACCGGCTAGCACGGCCGGTTGGGGTGGGCAATACGCACACTTTCCCCTCAGCACCGGCGTGGCGGAACAACGCGAGCGCCTCATGGAGGTAGCCCTGCGCACGGGCCTGGCCGGCCAGGTCGCCTGCCTGCCGGGACAACGCCAGCGCCTGCCGGAGGTGATCGGCCGCCGTGCCGCGCCTGCCGAGCCTCAGCTGGGCGACGCCGAGGTTGGTCAGCGCGGTGACGAGTCCGGGGTGGTCGTCGTCGTGCCGCGCGGCGTTGACGGCGTGGGTGTGGACGATCAGGGCGTCGGCGTCGTGTCCGCGGTCCAGGTAGCGGAACAGGACGGCCGACAAGCGGACGGTGTGCGCGGGCCAGCCGTAGGTCGCGGTGTGCGCCGCGACGGCGACGAGGGTCGGGCGCTCGGTGTCCAGCCAGGCCCTGGCGGCGTCCTGGTCCGCCAGGACGGGCGTGGTGGAGAACAGCGCGTCCACGGCGGTGGCCGCGGCGTCCAGGTAGTGGTCGAACAGGCGGGTCCGCGCGGCGCGGCGTTGTGACGGCGGGTCCTCGTCGTGGGCCCGCACGCTCGCGTAGGCGCGGACCAGGTCGTGCAACGTGTACCGGCCAGCCGTCGTCTGCTGCATCAGGTGATCGCGGCACAGGTGGTTCAGGGTGGCCCTGGCGGTGGCGAGGTCGATGCCCGCCAGCGCGGCTGCCGCGTGGGCGTCGAGGTCCTGGCCGGGATGTGTGCCCACCAGGCGCAACATCCGTTGCCGGTCAGCGGGCAGGTGGCGGTAGGACAGGTCGAACGCGAGCTCCACGCCCGTGTCCAGGCATCGGGAGTGGTGGCGTTCGTCCAGCCGGTCCGCGTGATCGGTGAGCGTCCATCCGAGTGTGCCGTGGACGTGCCCGGCGACCAGTCCCAGCGCGAGCGGCAGGTAGCCGCTGCGCCGCGCGATCCTGGCCGCGGCCCGTTGATCGTCACCGGTGGGCACTCCCGGCGTTGCCCCAGCGAGGAAGTCCACCGCGTCGTCCGGCGGGAACGTGTCCACGGTGAGGCGGACCGAGGCGCGCAGGGCGGTGAGGCGGCGCCGGCTGGTGACCAGCACAGGACAGCCCTCGGTTGCCGGCAACAACGGCGGGACCTGCTCGGCGTCGGCCGCGTTGTCCAGCACGATCATGGTGCGGGTTCCGGCCAGCCGGGCGCGATATGCGGCGGTGCGGGTGGGCAGGTCGTGCGGGACCTGGTGGCCGGGCATCCCGAGCAGGCGCAGGAAGCCGTCCAGCACCGCGGCCGGAGCAGCCGGCAGCTGGGTGAGGTCGGGGTGGAAACCGCGCAGGTTGACGAACAGCACCCGGTCGAACAGCTCCTCGCCGGCCAGCACGTGCGCGGCGTGGACGGCGAGCTGGGTCTTGCCGACCCCCGCCATGCCGGTGATCGCGCAGACCACCACCGGTCCGCCGTGGCGCAGCGCCCGGCGCAACCGGTCCAGTTCCGCGGTTCGGCCGACGAATCCGGCCAGGTCAGGCGGTAACCGGTCGTGGACACGGACCTGCGCCGCCGCCCAGATCCGCCCGCGAACCACCTGAAGAGCCTGGCGCCACTGCGTCGCGTACCCCACGTCCGGGTGCAGCACCTGCACCACCGCGACGACCAGTTCCGTGTTCAGCCGGCGCCGGCCTGGCCGGAAGCAGTCCACCACCGTGGTCCTGCCCGCGAGCTCGGCGGCCGGACGCCCGGCCGCGGTCCAGCCGGCGTTGACCCGGCCGGTGATCCACTCGTAGGACGGGTCGCCGGCCCAGACCTTCAGCAACCGCAGCTGTTCGACCAGATCGTCGAGGCTGCCCGCACTTCCGGGGTCGGGCAGCGCGTCGAACGCGCGGACTGGTCGTCGTGACGACGGCATCACTCGCACCCCTCGTTCGGATTCGGTCGGGATCCATCCCCTTTCCCCACAGGGGAAGGACATTCGACCGGCGGGTGGACAACCACCAGAACTCTTGGGAGAAGCCATGAAGTACGGAAATCAGGGGAACACCGGCACGTTCGGCCGCTTCCGGCGCAGACTGCTGCGGGCGGGGATCGCGGCCGCGCTGGTACTCGGTTCCATCGGTGCGGCCACCGTGCCCGCGTCCGCGGCGCAGACGTGCACGGGCGCGACCGATGCCAACCTGTGCCTGGCGATCGACCGGTTGCCCAACGGACTCTTCGCCGTGCACGTCGGCATCGACGTGCACATGAGCTTCGAGGATGCCCAGGAGTACATCGACGACCCCGGTGACCCGTTCATCCTGCGGATCCGCGGCGACGACAGCGGCAAGCTCGCGGAGTTCCTCTTCTCCGCCCCGATCACGTCGCTCGGGGCCAGCCCCGAGTTCGGGCTCAGCGCCAACTTCGACACCGTCGTGTCCAGTGCCCAGCTCGACGAGGACAGGAACGACCAGGACGAGATTCGCGCGGAGGTGCTCCTGTTCGACAGCGACACCAACACCGTCACCGGGAGGTTCGTCTCGAACCGCATCACCGGAAACTGGTCGTAACACCGGACCCGGCACCAGAAGCAGGCTGATCAGCGGATCAGCCTGCTTCTCCGGTGTGTCAGGCCTTCGGGGTGGCGACCCAGAACGTGTAGTCGGCCGTGTAGGGGATCGACGCGGTGACGCCGTCCTTGCAGGCGCCGGTCGGCGAGAGGCCTCCGGTGGTGTTCAGCCGCTGGACGAAGGTGACCTCGCCGAGCAGTCCTGGACCGCGGTTGGCGGTGGCCCTCAGCAGCACCTGGGGAATGGCGAGCGGCACCGGTGAGCTGGCGACGGCCGCCGCGGTGACCGAGCTGCCGTCCACGACCGAGGTCCACACGGGCCCTCTGCTGTGCAGCACCACGGCCCGCCCGTAGCTCTCCAGGATCGCGTCGGGCTGAAGGAAACCCCAGGAACCGTTGGCGCACTGGTAGGTCTGGACGCCGTGCGCCTGCAGTACGGCGATCTGTCTGTTGCCGGCCGGCACTTTGATCACGTCCGGTACCTGCATCGCGGAGGTGCTGGGCGCGCCGCCCGCCGGTGCGGTGGCGGCCACGAGTCCCACGGCTGCCATCGCGGCGACGGCCAACCCGGCGGCGATTCGTCGGATGTTCGTCATTTCCCCCTCTTTCGTCTCGATCCTCGATCTCTCGATCGGAGACGGGCACCGTGACACGGAGGGCTGACGTGGCTCAGAAACCGCGCTGAAACCTACTGCTGGAGCTTGGCGCGCAACCGGTCGGCGTCGGGGTGGGCGAGGTCTTCCAGGATCGCGAGCGCTTCACTCCACGCCTCTCGTGCAGCGGCTGGCTGACCGGCTGCATGTCTTGTGTCGCCTAGGTTTCCCAGGGTGGCGGCCACCTCGTACCGGTCGCCGAGGTCCCGGTACAGCTCGAGTGCGCGCTGGTAGCTGTCGATCGCGCCGGCGTGGTCACCGAGGTGGTGGTAGGCGTAGCCGAGGCTGTCCCAGGCGCCGGCTTCTCCGTCCTGGTTGCCGAGTTCCTGTTGCAGGGCAAGGGCTTCGCGGCAGCACTCGACTGCGCGCCGGTGGTCGCCCAGGTCGGCGGACGCCATGCCGATGTTGTTGAGCGCGAAGGCCTGCCCGCTCCGGTGGTTCACCAACCGGTACAGCTCGAGCGCCTGGCACGTGTGATCGAGCGCCTCCGCGTTCCGGTCCTGCTGGGTGAGGATCCGGCCCAGGTCCAGGTGGATGTCGGCCTGGTTGACCGGGTCGTCGTCGAGTTCCAGGGCCAGCCGCAGGTGCTCGAACGCCTCCGCGGCGTGCCCCAGCTGGAGGTGGGGCCAGGCGAGGCACCGGTGGGCCGCAGCCTGCGCGACCGGGTCCGCCAGCCGCGCCGTTGCCTCCACCGCGATCTGCCACACGGCGGCCCAGTCGTGCCAGTGCCCCTGACGGTTGAGATAGGTGTGCGACGACCACGCCAGCCACCAGACGTGGTGGTCAAGGCCCAGTGCCGCGGCTTGACGCACCGCCGTCAGCAGAGTCGCGTGCTCGGCGGTGAACCACGCGAGCGCCACGTGGTGATCGGCGAGATGTTCCACCGTCGTGCCGTGCGCGGGTTCGGTCAGCGGGAGCGCGTCCCGTTGGGGGCTCAGCAGCCTCGCGGCCCGGTGCGCGGTGTGCAGGTAGTGGTCGAGCACGCGGCGGACCGCGGCGGCGCGTTGCTCGGCGGAGTCGGTGGTGTCGGCCAGTTCGGTGGCGTAGGCGCGCAGCAGGTCGTGGAAGCTGAACCGGGCGGGCAGGTGCTCGACGATCAGGTGCGCGCGGGCCAGTTCCGACAGCAGGTGCCGCGTCTGGCGCACCGGCAGGCCGCTGAGACTGGCCGCCGCGGCGACCGGCACGTCCGGTCCGTCGTGCAGTCCGAGCAGCCGGAACATCCGCGCCGCGGCGGGTGTGAGCGTGCGGTACGACCAGGAGAACACCGCGCGCACGTCCGCGGCCGGGTCGCCACCCGCCAGCGCGTCCAGCCGTTCCCTGCTGTCACCGAGCTCTGCGGCCAGCGTCCGCAGGCTGAACCGCGGATGGGTGGCCGCGCGGGCCGCCACGACGACAAGCGCGAGCGGAAGCCGCACGCACAGGTCGCCGATCTCGTCGGCGGCGCCCGGTTCGGCGGCGATCCGGTCGGCGCCGACGCGGAACGCCAGCAGCTGCCTGGACTCGTCGCCGGTCAGCAACCCGAGCGTCAGCGCGTGCGCACCCTCGACCCCGACCAGGCCGGTCAGCTGATCGCGGCTGGTCACCACGACCACACTGCCCGGCGCCCCAGGCAACAGAGGCCGCACCTGCCGGGCGTCCCTGGCGTTGTCCAGCACGATCAGCATCCGCCGCTCGGACAACAGGCTGCGGAACAGGGCGGCGCGCGCGTCCACGTCATCGGGAACCCGTTGCGGCGACACGTCGAGCGCCAGCAGAAACCCCAGCAGCGCGTCGGCCGGGCTCGTCACCGAGCCGCCAGGGTCGTAGCCGTGCAGATCCACGTACAACTGCCCGTCGGGGAACGCCCCGGCGACCCGATGCGCCCAATGCACCGCGAGCGCGGTCTTGCCGACCCCCGCGGACCCGGCCAGCACCGCGACGACAGCCGTGGCGGACCCCTCCGGCAGCGCGTCCAGCCAGGCGATCTCCCGCCCACGCCCGGCAAAGCCGCGCACCTCCAGCGGAAGCTGCGCCGGAACCTTCGGCCGTGCCGTCAGCCGCACCGGACTCAACTCGGCGTCCTGGCGCAGGATGCCGGCCTCGAGATCACGCAACGCCGCACTCGGGTCGATGCCGAGGTTGTCGGCGAGCGTGGCGCGCAGCCTGCGGTAGACGCCCAGCGCGTCCGCCTGCCTGCCACTGCGGTACAGCGCGAGCATGAGCTGGGCGTGAATCCGCTCGTCCAGCGGCTGTTCCTCGGCAAGCCGTTCCAGGTCCTGCACGAGCACCGCGTGCTCACCCAGCTCCAACCGGACCTCCAGCAGCGCCCGCACGGCCTGCGACCGCAACCGGTCCAGCCGCTCGGCCTGCTCCTCCAGCCACGCCAGCCCGGCCACGTCCGCCAGCGGCACACCACGCCACAACTCCAGCGCGGTCCGCAACCGCTGCGCGGCGGCCGCCCCGTCCTGCACCCGCATGCCTTGGCGGATCAGGCTTTCCGCGTGCTCGACATCGGTGCCACCAGCACCCAGGTCGAGCACGTAACCAGGAGGCCGCGCGACGATGGACGTCTTGCGCCCCAGCACCTGACGCAGATACGACACGTGCCGCTGCAACGTGTTCACCGCCGCCGAATGCCCGCCATCACCCCAGACGCTCTCGACCAGCCGCTCAACGCTCACGACCTGGCCGTGGTGCAGCGCCAGGACGGCGAGCAAGGCCTTGCGCCGCAAGCCCCGAACCGGCCGCGACTCCCCGTCCACCACAACATCGATCGGCCCGAGCAACCGAACCCGCACGTGGTGCGCTCCCCTCACCACAGGGCTGTTGCGGCGCTGGGGCGGCCGGCAGCCCGAACCCTCAAGGGTAGTCCGCGGCCCCGTTGCCGCGAGCGGGTTTGGCGATGTGGTGGTCCACAGAGGTTCTGCACAAGAACGGCCGACCTGCGCACCTCGAAGGAGTGGCGATGGGCGCCTCTCGATCCCGCTAGGCGCCGTGGATTCCGCGACCCAGGCCGCCGAGCTGGACAGTGTGGTTCGCAACCTGTGAAAACGAGCGGCGAGGTTGCATGTTCACAACCCCGCCGCTTGATCGACTTCAGCGTCCGAGAGCGGACCTCAGCCGACGACCCACTTCACCGCACGAGAGCCGGCGGTTCCAACGACCACGCCGTTGTTGTTGATGTCCAACGCACCCGCGGTGGTGACGCCGGCGGGGAACCCGAGTTCGAGCCGCCCGCCGTCCCTCTCCCAGAGGACCGGTACCTGGTTGCCTCCGACCACGCTGGAGCCGACCACCGTGCCGTGGTCGTTGATGCTCCTCGGGCCGAATCCCTGCTCGTACTTGTTCAGCGAACCGTCGGCGTTCCACCGCACGCCCCACGACTGGAAGTCGCCGGCCACCGCGCTGCCGACCACCTCGCCGAACTGGTTGACCGCCGTGGCCAGGGTCGTGGCGTCGACCGCCAGTCCACTGAGGACGGTCGCGCTGCCGTCAGGGTTCCAGCGCACCGCCGTGGTCGCGATGGTGGGTCCGGTGACATAACCGGCCACGTACCCGTTCGCCGAGGCGTTGGTCAGGTTGGCCCAGGTCGCGCCCGCGGGGAGCGCAAGCGTCGTGATGACCCCGGCCGGGCTCCAGCTCACCGGGATCTGGCGGCGGGTCACGTCGGTGGCGACGCCGTAGACGGTGCCGGAGTCGCTGATCGCCTGACCGATCGCACCGGTGAAGCCGGACGGCACGGACAGCACGACGTGCGTGCCGTCCGGGTTGAACCGCAGGGCCCTGCTGCCGGACTTGCCGGTGGCGGTGCCCACGGCGCTGCCGCTGCTGTTGACAGCTTCCACGGTCGTACTGGCATCGGCCGGTCCGACCAGTTCGGTCGCGACGCCGTTGCCGTCATACCTCACCCCGCGGCTCGGCAGGCCGTTGCTGTGAGCACCCCCGACCGCGACGCCCGCGTCGTTGACCGAGGTGGCGACGTGCTGCGCGGCGGACGGCAAGCCGCCGAGATCGGTGACCGTCGTAGCCGCGTGCGCCGGTGTCGTGACGACGGCAGCGGCCAGAAGTGCTGTGGACAAGGCAAAAGAAGCTCTTCGGCTCATCTCGTTCCCCCCGGAGTTGGTAAGCCCAGCTCGTCGGAACCTAGTGAAGGGGGATCATGCTGACCAATGATGCGTCCGCAGTTGGACGGGGTGCCGCAACCCGATGGAGAAAAGCGAATGGGACCGTCTTGTCGACGGTCCCATTCGCTTGATCATCTTCAGTGTCCGAGAGGGGACTTGAACCCCTACGCCCTTTCGGGCACTAGCACCTCAAGCTAGCGCGTCTGCCATTCCGCCACCCAGACTGATGGGATCATCGTATAGCACCGCCCAGCGGCACCTGAACACGGGGTTACGATCGGCCCGTGAAGGTCATCGTCGAGGCTGACGGCGGGTCGCGGGGCAATCCCGGGCCGGCCGGATACGGGGCCGTTGTCCGCGACAAGCTCAGCGGGGAGACGCTGGCCGAGCGCAAGGGGTTCATCGGGGTCGCCACCAACAACGTGGCCGAGTACCAGGGGCTCATCGCCGGGCTGCGGGCGGCGCAGGAGCTGGACGCCGAGACCGTTGACGTGCGGATGGACTCCAAGCTGGTCGTTGAGCAGATGGCTGGGCGCTGGAAGATCAAGCACCCCTCCATGCAGCCGCTCGCACGCGAGGCGCAGCAGTTGGCGCGCGCGTTCCAGAAGATCACGTACGAGTGGATTCCGCGCGAGCGCAACCGGCAGGCCGACCGGCTGGCCAACGAGGCCATGGACGGGGAGAAGCAGGCCGCGGAGGGCGACAAGCAGCCGCACTGGAGTGGTGCGATCGGCGAGCCCACCAGGCTGATCCTGCTCAGGCACGGGCAGACCAAGCTGTCGATCGAGCGCAGGTACTCCGGGCGCGGGGATCACGAGCTGACGGAACTCGGGCTGCAGCAAGCGGAGAAGGCCGCCCGCCGTCTCTCCGAAGTGGACGGTGTCGAGGCGATCATCTCGTCGCCGCTGCAACGGGCGACGCAGACCGCTCAGGCACTCGCGAGCAAGACAGGGCTCGAAGTTGTCACTCACCAGGGGCTCATCGAGACCGATTTCGGTACGTGGGAAGGCCTGACGTTCGCGGAGGCCGCCGAGCAGGACCCGGAGATTCACCGGCGGTGGTTGAGCGACACGAGCCAGAAGCCGCCGGGCGGCGAGAGCTTCGACGAGGTCCACGCGCGAGTCAGGAAAGCGCGCACCGAGATCATCGCGAAGTTCGGCGGCAAGACGCTCGTGGTGGTCAGCCACGTCACGCCGATCAAGACTCTGCTGCGCCAGGCGCTGGACGTCGGGCCGCAGTTCCTGTTCCGGATGCACCTCGACCTGACGGGCGTGTCGATCGCCGAGTTCTACCCGGACGGGCACGCGTCGGTGAAGCTCGTGAACGACACCTCACACCTCGGCTAGGACGCCCGGCGCAACCGAGGCGTCAAGGCGGAGACGAAACGGTCGGCCGCCGCGTCCAGCAGGGCGGCCGCCTCGGCGGAACCCACCTTCCGGTCCAGCACGAACTCACCGCGCACCACCTGGTCGGCGCCCTTCGCCGCGAGCAGCGGGTGCAGCGCGTAGTCCATCGCCACCAGGAACCCCTGACTACCACCCGTCGCCAACGGCAGCACGGCGCGGCCCCGCAGTGCCTTCTTCGGCAGCAGGTCGAGCAACGCCTTGACGAGCCCGCTGTAGGCCGCGCGGTACACGGGCGAGGCGACCACGACACCGTCCGCGGACAGCACGGAACTCACGGCGTCGGTGATCGCGGGGTCGCGGAGGTCCTCGGTGAGCAGCGACAACGTCGGCAACGCGCGCACGTCGAGCAACGTCACGTGGTGGCCCGCGGCCTCCAGAACAGCGGACACGTGCGACACGACCACACCGGTCGGCGCGCTGTGGGACGGCGCGCCGGAGATGATCAGCAGATCGGACATGTCAGGTCCACCCCGTCGCGACGTCGTGTGATGGCACCGAGTCAACCAACGTCCGGACCAGTGAACAACCAGTCCCAGCCGCTGAGATATCCTGGTCAGTGCGGATGAGTCGGCAGGGCGGCCGCGGCGAGGCCTGTGTCAATTGATTCAGGCAGTCGAGGAAAGTCCGGACTCCACAGGGCAGGGTGGTTGTTAACGGCAACCAGGGGCGACCCTCGGGACAGTGCCACAGAAAGCAGACCGCCTCGGCGAAAGCCGGGGTAAGGGTGAAACGGTGGTGTAAGAGACCACCAGCGCCCCAGGTGACTGGGGCGGCTAGGTAAACCCCACCCGGAGCAAGGCCAAGAGGGCCCGAGAGGGCCTGCGCGAGCGTTCGAGGGCGGCCCGCCCGATGCTCGCGGGTAGGCCGCTAGAGCCTGTCGGCAACGGCAGGCCCAGATGGATGGCCGCCAAGTGGGACTCCGGTCCCATGAACAGGATCCGGCTTACATGCCGGCTCATCCGCCACGAACGGTGCCCGGCGATCACCAGGCACCGTTCGCCACCATCAGCCGTTCGCCACGATCAGAACGACGCGACGTTCAGCAGCCGCTCGTGCGTGCCGTCCGGGTCGGTCGCGGAGTTCCAGTTGGTCGTACCGGCGGATTGCAGGGCCGACTTCACGGCCGAAGGCGATGCGCTCGGGTGGGTCGCCTTGTACAGCGCTGCCGCACCCGCGACGTGCGGGCTGGCCATCGAGGTGCCGGAGATCGTGTTGTAGCCGCCGCCCTTCCAGGTCGACAGGATGCACACGCCCGGCGCGATGATGTCCACGTCCGCGCCGTAGTTGGAGAAGTCGGCGAAGGTGTCGTCGACGTCCGCGCGGCACGTCGACGCCGCGCCGCCGCCCGGCTGGCCGTTGAAGTCGGCCAGCGCGCTGACCGTGATGACTTCCTCGTAGGTGGCCGGGACGAAGGTCGACGAGTTCGCCGCGCTGTTGCCCGCGGCCACGACGTAGGTCACGCCGGCGGACACCGAGCGGCAGATCGCCTCGTGCATCGCGTCCTTGTTGGAACCGCAGGCGCTGTCGCTGCCGGATCCGCCGAGGCTCATGTTCGCGACCTCGATCTCGCTCGCGTGCGCGGTCACGTAGTCGATGCCGCAGATGATCGCCGAGAACGAGCCGCTGCCCTGGTTGTTGAGCACGCGGACCGGCCAGATGCGGGCACCGGGCGCGACGCCCACCACTCCGGATCCGTTGTCGAGCGCGCCGATTGTGCCCGAGACGTGCGTGCCGTGGCCGTTGCCGTCGTCAGCACTGCGGCCGGTGGAGCAGTTCTTCGCCCCGGCCGTGTACACGTTGAGGTCGGGATGGTCGAGATCCACGCCCGTGTCGATCACGGCGACGTCCACGTTCACGCGTTCGTCGGTACCGTTGATCTTGGCGGTCGGGCTCTTCTCGGCGTCGATGCGGTCGATGCCGGTCGGCAGGGTCTGCGCGGCGATCGACGCCACGCCGTCCGGCTGCACCAGCGCGATCCGGGAGTCGCGGGCGAGACGAGCTGCGGTGGCAGCGGTCATGCGCGCTGAGTAACCACGGACAGCCGATTGGTACAGGTTGTCGACCGTGACACCGGCCAGGTTGGTCACGCTCGGCACACTCACGCCGTCCTTCAGCAGCACGATGTACCCGCTGGTCTGCGCATCGGCGATGGCGGGAGCCGCAGGCATTGCGGCGGCGAGCAGGACAGCTGCGAACAGGGCTTTCACGGTGAGTCGTCGCATGTCACTCCTCAAGGGGCTTGAGCAGGGACCACGATGCTCGCATCCGAATGGCCACATGCGCTAGACCGTTCGGGTGTAATCCGGACGGGTGGATCGTCGGGTATTGATGGCTAGGTGCTCTCCCATCTGGAATGTGCCCGCTGCGGCCTGCGTCACGACGCCGACCGGCCGCAGAACCTCTGCCGGTCCTGCGTGTCCCCACTGGTGGCCCGCTACGACCTCACGAAGGTCGGCAGGCCCACCCAGGACAACAGCCTCTGGCGCTACCGGGATGTCCTCCCGGTGCGAGTTCCGGATCCGCACTTCAGCCTCGGCGAGGGCATGACCCCGCTGGTCCCGCTGCCCGCACTGAGCCGGCAGCTCGACGTGAACATCCTCATGAAGGACGAGTCGCTCATCCCGACCGGCTCGTTCAAGGCCCGCGGCGCGGCGGTCGGCGTCGCACGGGCCAAGGAACTCGGCATCGAGGGCATCAAGATGCCCACCAACGGCAACGCGGGCGCCGCCTGGGCCCTGTACGCCGCCCGCGCCGGCCTGCGCAGCGTCATCGCCATGCCCGAGGACGCCCCCTTGATCACCCGCGAGGAAGTCGAGGCGAGCGGCGCCGAGCTCCGGATCGTGCCGGGCACCATCGCCGACGCGGCCCAGGCCATCAAGGACGTCGATCTGTTCGATGCCTCAACCCTCAAAGAGCCCTATCGCATCGAGGGAAAGAAGACGATGGGCTACGAGATCGTCGAACAGCTCGGCTGGCGCGTCCCGGACGTGATCATCTACCCGACCGGCGGCGGCGTCGGCTTGATCGGGATCCACAAGGCGCTCCACGAGATGCTTGAACTCGGCTGGATCAAAGGGAAACTGCCACGACTCGTCGCGGTGCAGTCGACCGGCTGTGCGCCGATCGTGAAGGCGTTCGACGAGGGTGCGGCAGAGTCGGCCTTCTGGGACAACGCCTTCACGAACGCGTTCGGCATCAACGTGCCGAAACCGTTGGGGGACTTCATCATCCTGCAGGCCATCAGGGAAACCAATGGCACCGCGATAGCCGTGGACGATGGGCAGATCCAGGAGGACCGCACCGAAACCGCGCGCACAGAAGGTGTTTTCCTCTGCCCGGAAGGCGCCGCCACCATCAGTGCCGTCCGGGCACTCCGCAAGGACGGCTGGCTCAACCAGAACGACGAAGTCGTCGTGCTGAACACCGGAGCAGGCATCAAGTACCCAGCTGTCCGCCTCTAGGTACGCGCAATCCCCAGGAGCGTTACAGAATTTCGGCCGTTCGAGTGGTCACGACGTCAAGGCGGCCCACTCTCGGTATCACGGCACAGCACGGCAAATCCTCCTGTCAGACGGCCGGCCCCTGCAGCCGGTCGTCCCCAAGGGAGGGAAGAGACATGCAACGCAAGCTGACCGTGGTGCTGGCCCTGTCCAGCCTCGTCACGGCTGGGGCGGTCGGCGTCGCCACCGCCGACGCCGCGGAGCTCCCCGTCTACGGCGTGAAGAGCGCCGGTCTCGACCAGGAGCAGGCGCAGAAGCTGCAAAGAGCCTTCGGCCTCAAGGACGTCCAAAGATCCGAGTACGGCGCGGTGTCCTTCGCGGACGAGCAGCGCTTCCAGTACCTGCCCACTGTCGACAATGGACAGGGCAGGACCGACGAGGACGGCAACGAGACCAAGCAGACCGGGCTCGACGTCGAAGCCATCAAGCGCATCAAGACGATCCCGGCGGACGAGGCGGCCAAGCGCGCACAGGAAGGCCTCAGAGCGGCGGGTGTGTTGCCGGACAACGCCACGCCCACCGCGCAGTACACGACGTTCGAACTCGCGGATGCCAACGGGCGCAACGCACTCACGGCGAACCTGGACACCGCGGTCTCGTACTCGTTCCAGCTCGGCGGCATCCCGCTGGAGGGCGAGGGCGCGAACATCCGGGTGTCGTTCGACGCGCAGGGCGTGACGTCGGTCAGCCACGCGGCCCGCACCTACGGCCAGGCGGGCACCGCCAAGGTGTACGACCTCGCGACAGGCGCGAAGCTCTGCCAGAAGTACCTGGGCGCCGAGGTGAAACCGGACGTCAGCTACGTCTACGTGGCCCCGGCGCTGGAAGACGAGGTCGACAGGATCGAGCCGTCGTTCCGCTGCGCCGGGCGCACCCAGGATGGCGCAGCACCGCAGGCCATCACCCTGCCCGCCACCATCGGCGCCGAACTGCCGCAGCCGGGACCGGGTCAGGAACCCAGGCCGGACGCCCAGTTCAAGATCCAGGCCGGTGGCACGCAGGTCGGCAGCGAGGGCACCGGCAACTGCGCGGGCCTGCCCAACACCGCCGCCAACATCGGCACGTTCAACTCCGAGGCGAGCAGCCACGGCATCGCCCGCGACTTCAGCTGGCTCGACGGCAACGCGTGGGAGAGCGACTTCAAGGACCCGATGTTCGCGGGCGGCGACGACACCAACTGGGCCGACGACGTCGACATGACCTACTGGCAGGGCCACGGTTCCGGCACCGGCTTCTACTTCACCGGCTGCTCCAGCCACAACGACACCAAGCTCGCGAACACCGACGCGCGCTGGGGCCAGAACGACGTCGAGTGGATGAGCCTCTTCACCTGCCAGATCCTGGAGGACGTCACCGGCGGCCAGACGTGGGCGCAGCGCTGGGGCCAGGCGTTCCGCGGCCTGCACCAGATCAACAGCTTCACCACGGTCAGCTACAACTCGTCCAACCACGGCGGCAAGTTCGGGCACTACATGTGGCGCTCGCCGTTCCTGTGGTGGAACAACCCGATGAAGGTCCGCGACGCGTGGGCGCAGGCCAGCATCGACACCCAGCCCGCCTCCGTCCGGTGGGCGACCATGGGTCCCGTCACGTCGAGTGGCGCACTGGGCAACTTCGACGACTACTTCTGGGGCAAGGGTTCGGTCGGCCCGGACTACACCGCCGGCAACCTGTTCTGGCGGATCTCCGGCGCCTCCTGACCGAGGTCCCGCAGCACGACAGCTGAAGTGAGGAACAAGGCCACCGCCGCGACCCCGGCCAGGGGCGCGGCGGTGAGCTGTGCCCAGACATCGCCCACCGCTACCGTCCGCCGCGAACCGAACCGCGTACGACACGCCGAGCACGCTGAACGCGATCAGGTTGGATGTCGCCGCCCGTTCGGTGAGCGTCAGGGGCTCAGGCGCTTGGCCGGCCGCCCGGAAGGCATGCGCAGAACCGGCCGGAAGGGCTCGCCCGCGTTGTAGAGCTCCTCCAACTCGGTCACGTAAGCCAGCACCGCCGGATTCACGATGTCGGCCAGCGACCGCACTCCGGCCTGGGGCTCGTAGGACGCCAGATAGGTGGCCGCCGCACGCGCGCGCTCCAGCACGGACCTGTCGAAGTTGATCGTCCTTTGGACCCGCCGCCGGGATTGCACGCCGTCCCCGGTAGGCTGATTCACGCCTGGAGCACTAGGGGAGGCTGTGATTCCGTCCACACTTCCGTCCGGCGCGAGGTCAGGTTCGAGCATGGGCGAATCTCCTCGGAGTCGTCGCTCAGTGTCGCGCCCGCGCAGGGGTCGCAACCCGGCCGATCAGGGCTTTCACATGAGTGGACACGTGCGCATGTTTGAGACGCACGCACTGTGTGTGACCAGGGCGTTCGCAGTCGGGTGAACATTGCCAGCGACGGAGAGAATCTTGGTCCGGGTGTTCCCCACTGACGTCTCCTCAGTGATGATGTGTCGGCCAGATTAGACGTAATTCCTCCCAGGGGGAACGGCCAGATGATCTACAGCCCGCACCAACAGCTTCACACCTCGTGACGAACTCGTGTTCTACTCGTAGCGCAAGCCCGAGCGCACTCTGGAGTACCTAATGACCGCCATGGACCTGGTGACACTCGCTCAGCAGCAGCCGACGGTGCCGGGCACAGGCAATGTCCGCGGCTGGATCCTGGACAACATCGTCCCGCTGCTCCTCCTGACCGTCGCGCTCCTCCTTCTCTGGCTGGGAGGCGGCAAGGGCGACAACGCGGGCGTCATGCGCCGCCTCGGTGGTGTGATCGTCGCTTTGGCCATCATCGGCCTCGCGGTCACGACCGACGCGGGCTCGAACATCGGCAAGTGGCTCGCCGGCTTGTTCGTCGGAGGCTGACACGTGCGGGTTCGCACTGACGACGAGGTCTACCGGGTCGACGCCGTCTGGCTCGGCCCGCCCAAAGCGACTTTTCCCTGGCGCGCGCGATACGTCGCGTGGGGTGTCGGGATCGTCGTTTTCCTCGTCGTACTCACGATCGAGCGTCAGATGGGCGTCGGGTTCGGGTTCTTCTCGACCGCGTGGGCCCTCGTCGCGACGATCATCCTCACTCGCTTCATCACCCAGCGGATCAGTCATGAACGGCCGCTCACGGCCGTCATGTCGATGTGGGTCCGCGAGCTCACCGCACCTCGAGAGCGCACGGCAAGTACCGGCGGAGCGGCCAGTGCCGCCCGGATCCGGGTCAGTCCGCAGCGGCCTCGTCCCAAGTTGAGCAAGAAACAACGGGCGAGACAGCAGGCCCAGCACCGCCGGACGTCAGCCAGCCGTAAGAAGGAGGTTCGCGGTGTTCGGACGCCGGCGAGACCGTGACCGTCGCTCCGCCCAGCACATCGCCCAGCACGCCGCGGCCGACCCCCGTGAGCGTGACCGAGCCGCATATTCGAAGCGCGGACGTCGCCTGCCCGGCGAGCAGTCCGTGCCGAGCTACACCCCGTCGATCGCCGCCCGCAGCATCGACGGGCACCTGTTGCGCACCGGTCAGGAGGTCTACGCCTGGTACCGGCTCGCCCCGCAGCGCTGGTCGTTCCGCAGCGACTCGCAGCGCCAGGACCTGATCGCCGCGATCGCGGGCCAGTACGCCGAGCTGCAGGGCCGCTGGATGCACCTGCGGGTGACGACGCGGCCGTACCCGATCCGCATGTGGGCCGAGGCGCACGTGCACAACGCCGTCAAGCGCCTGCCGGACACCCCCGGCACGCTGTCGTTCGACGACTACATGGTCGGCGAGCAGCAGCAGCTCATGGGCCGCTCGATGGCGGAGAAAGAGGTCTACCTGGGCGTCCAGGTGCAGACCCGCAACATGATGGACCGCGCCGTCGAACGCGCCGCCCCCGTGCTGCGCAGGGTCTTCCCGGATGCCGTCGACGCCGAGCTGGTCGCGCTCGACTCCGAGGTCGAGCACCTCGACCAGGTGATCGGTTCCGCGGGTCTCGAAGGCCGTCCCGCGACGGCCGAGGAGATGTCCTGGCTGATGCACAGGTCGTGCTCGCTGGGCCTGCCCGCGCCGCGCAACCTGCCCGCCGTGCCGGGTGCCGCGTGGGAACCGGAGGACCTCGCGTCGTTCACCGACGCCGCCGACTTCCACCAGGAGCCGTACTCGCCGACGGTGACCGTGCGCGGCCGCACCGGCTCGAACGCGGGCATCAAGCGGCACGTCGCGGTGCTCACCGTCGGGCTGATGCACGGCCTGCAGATCCCCGAGGTCGACGACCCGTGGGTGCAGCGCGCGGACAGGCTCCCGGCGAGTGTCGAGTGGTCCGCCCGCATCTATGTGCGCAAGCCAGAGGAAGTCTCGGGTGAGCTGTCGCGGCAGATGAGCAAGGTCCGCTCGCAGGTCCGCCACTACACCGACGAGCACGAGCTCGACCCGCCGCAGTCGCTGGCCCGCCAGGCCGGGCGCGTGCTGGAGATCGACGACGAGATGACGTCGGGCTTCACCGCGCTGGGCACCCGGGTGCGGTCGTGGTGGCGGCTCGCGGTGAGCGGCCCGACCGAGCGCGAGGCACTGCGGCTCGCCCAGTCGTTGCTGGAGCTGTACAAGCCGAAGATCGCGATCGAGCACCCAGAGGCGCAGTACGCGATCGCCCGCGAGTTCATCCCCGGCGAACCGCTCTCGAACGGCGCGTACCTGCGTCGCGGCAGCGTGTTGTGGGCCGCGTCCGCTGTTCCGACGGCGACGGCCGAGGTCGGTGACCGCCGGGGAATCCTTCTGGGTGAAACCGTCACGGCCACGCGCCGGCCGGTCGCGTGGGACCCGTGGATGGCGCAGGAACTCCGGGACTCCTCGGGCCTGACGGCGATGGTCGCGGGCCTCGGTGCCGGCAAGTCGTTCCTCGGCGGCGGCATGGTCTACAAAACGCTGCGGGCCGGCGCGCACTGGACGTTGCTCGACCCGTCCGGTCCGCTGTCCGCGCTGTGCGACCTGCCGGAGCTGCGGCCGTACGCGCGGCCGATCAACCTGCTCAACGCCCAGCCCGGGATTCTGAACCCGTACCGGGTGGTCGCCGAGCCGATGCTCGACCACTTCCTCGACGAGGAAGATCCCGAACGGGCCTGGCGCCGCGAGAAGGCACTGGCGGCGGCGACCCGTCGTCGTCTCGTGCTCGACGTGCTCACGGGTCTGCTGCCGTACGAGGTCGCGCGTCTGCCCCAGACGCGCATCGTGCTGCTGCGTGCCGTCCGCACGGTCGGTGGCCGCTTCGACGCGCACCCCGGTCTCGTCTTCGAGGCGCTGCGCCGCGACGCGTCCGAGCACCACGAGCACGCCGTCGTCGTCGCGGACTTCCTCGACGAGATGCGCGAGCGCATGTCGTTGCTGATCCCCGAGGAGAACGACGACCCGTACAACGAGCAGCGCGACGACCGGCTCACCGTCCTCACCATGGCGGGCCTCAACCTGCCCAAGGACGGCGTCGGCCGCGAGCACTGGACGGACGCCGAGTCGCTCGGCGTCGAGATGCTCAACCTCGCCGCCTGGCTCACCCAGCGGTCGATCTACGACCGGCCGAAGGACCTCCGCAAGGGCGTCTGGATCGACGAGGCGTTCTTCCTCTCGGAGGTCCCGACCGGTCGCGTGCTGATGAACCGCTTCGCGCGCGACTCGCGAAAGTGGAACGTCCGCGTACTGCTGTCGTCGCAGATTCCCGCCGACTTCCTGAGGATCCAGGGCTTCGTCGCACTGCTCGACTCGGTCTTCGTCGGGCGCCTGGACGACGACCAGGCGCAGGCGGATGCGTTGCGGCTGCTCAAGGTTCCGGTCGGAGCCGGCTACGAGCAGGTCATCGCGTCGCTCGGCCGCCGCCCCGGTGGCGAGCGCACGGCGACCGAACGCGACCGCGCGCCGCGGCAGTTCATCTTCGGCGACGGTGCCGGTGGTGTGGAGCGCATCCGCATCGACTTCAGCGGCCCGCACCTGGAACACCTGCGCAACTCCCTCGACACGACCCCCGATGCCAAGCGCGACAACGGCAAGGGCGAGCTCGTGCCGACGGACGACAACGCGGCTCCGCAGCCGCCCGCCTACGTGCCCGACGAGATCGACGACGAACTGGCGGCGGACATGGAGCTCGGACTGACGGAGGAAGAGGCCCATTTGGTGGGCCACGGTGACGGCCCCAACCGCCACCGGGACGGCGCCGCATGACGGCGCTGACGATCGTGCTCGCGATCGCCGCCTTGCTCTGGGCAAGGCGGCGGTTCGCGCTGCGCACGTCAGCGCGTCAGCGTTCGGTCATCGCGGTCGCGGTGATCCTGGCCCTGCAGGTCGTGATCGGCGCTCCGGCGCACGCTCAGTCCTGTGGTGAGGCACCGAATCCGGAGCGGCCGGGCGCGGGCATGGTCGGCGCGCTCGACCCGCCCGTCGGCAACGGCCTGCCCGGCTCGCCGTACCTCGAGTACGGCTACGCGGGCATGGTCTGGCACAACTACCAGCCCAAGTGCAACATCGTCCCGGACGCCAACGCCACGATCGACACGTGGGCCGGCAACGAGCTGTTCAGCATCGGCAAGAACATCGTCGGCGCCACGAACGCGTTGCACTACACGGTGATGGGCCGCGGTCTGCTGGTCCCGCTGGACGACGCCGTGAAGAACGGCGTGCAGAAGGTCTACGACAACGTCTACCTGCGCTGGTTCGGCCTCGTCGCGCTGATCCTCGCGATCATGATGTTCCGGCAGATCTGGACCGGCGACTTCGCCACGATCTCCAAACGCGGGCTCTGGGCGTTGGCGGCCATGTGGCTGGCAACGTCCACTTTGGCCCTACCGCAGTTCTACAACCTCCTCGACAACACGCTGGTCTCGAAGACGTCCGAGATCCAGGCGGGGTTCATCGAGGCACCGGAAGAGCAAGGCACACTTCACGTTCTGCCGACGAAGCTGCACGACGCGGTCGTCTACCAGAGCTGGCTGCGCGGCGCGTTCGGCACGCCGGAAGCACCGCAGGCCGCCGAGTTCGGCCCGCGCATCCTCAAGGCTCAGGCGTGGACCACCACCGAGATCGCCGAGCACAAGGACGCGGACCAGGCGGCGCTGGAAGCCAAGAAGGCCGAGTGGAAGGCCCTCGAAGCCCAGCTCGGCACCTCGAAGGGCTACTTCGACGGCACCGACGGCAGCCGTACCGGCGCGGGATTCCTGGCGCTGCTGCAGTCCATCGCGTTCTCGCTGTTCCAGCTGTTCGCGAAGGCCGCGGTGCTGCTGGCTCAGCTGTTGCTGCGCATTCTGACCTTGGCCGGGCCGCTCATCGGTCTCGTCGCGCTGATCCACCACGACCTGCTGCGCAAGGTCGCTCGCGCGGCCGCCGTGACGGTGTTCAACGTGCTGGTGCTCGCGGTTCTCGCCGGCGTCCACGCGTTGCTGCTGCAGGCGATCTTCAACGCGACCGGGCTTTCGTTGCTCACCAGGACTTTGCTCGGCCTGATGCTGACACTCGTCTGCTTCGTGATCGGCAAACCGTTGCGCCGCATGTGGCAGATGGTCGAGATGTCGGTCGGCTCGGCGAGCAACGTCCTGCCGATGAGCGGCGGTGTCTGGTCGAAGATGCTGGGCCGCAAGAAGCAGGCCGGTCCGACGCCGCAGGACGAGTTCTGGGAGTCCGTGCGGGAGAACGAGACCGACGACGCGGCACCGCAACGTGGACGTACCCGCGTCCGGCCGGAAGCCTCGAACCCGGTCATGGCCACGGCCCAGCGCCTCGACCGCGACTCGCAACCCGGCCAGATCATCAGCGGTGGCGACGGTTACGGCGTGCGCGCGGGTGCGCTGCCCGCCGGATCGGGCCCGGCCGCGTTGCCGGCCGCCCGGTCGCGCGTGGTGGACAGCCCGCCGGTCACCGACAGGCAGTGGGACCGGGTCGACGACGCGGTGCTCGTGCCGTCGCGGTCCTCGAGCTACTCGGGTCCGGTGCAGGAACCTCGCAGGGCTGAGACAGAAGTGGTGGCAGGACGTCCGGTGCACGTGATCTACCGACCGTCGCGCGGTTTCGAAGTCCGAGACAACAGCTGAGAAGGGAGCGTAGATGCCGATCCGAACGAACCGCGGCCGTGCCGCGGTCTACCGCAGGCTGTGGGGCTGGCCGCTGCGTTCCCCGCGCCACCTGGCCGCGTCGATCATCATCTTCGTGGTGGTGGTCGTCGCTCTCGGCGTGATCATCCCGAAGGTGCTGGACCGCAAGCCTTCCGCGCCCACGACGGCCGCCGGTCAGTCGTCGTCGCAGGGCACCCAGGTCGGTCAGCTGCCGTCCAGCGGCGCCTCGTTGCCGACCAAGCAGCCACCGCCGTCGAACACCGCCTCCGCCGCGCCGCCCGCCGCTGACGCGCAGCTGATCGCGGAGCTGTGGGCGGAGAACTGGATCAAGCCTCCGCCGGACAACGACGTCAACAAGTGGCTCGCGCAGCTCCGTCCGTACACGACGGAGGAGTTCCTCGCGCAGATGGCGACGATCGACCCGAAGAACGTGCCTGACAAGATCATCCAGAAGGTGACGCCGAAGAAGTCCTACGTGTCCTCCGCGGACTTCGAGGTGGGCACCGACCTCGGCAAGGTCGTCATCACGCTGGTGAAGACGCCGACCAACGAGTGGCGGGTAAACAGCTACACGAAGGCGAGCTGACCATGCGCCTGATGCTGCTGATCGGAGCTCTCGTCGCGGTCGTCGTGATCGCGGTGGCCACGTCCGGCGTCACGCAGGTGGTCAGCAACTCCACGAACCCGGCTGCACAGGGCGGTTTCCGGCTGACGAGCTGCAACGCGGCGATCGGGCCGTGGGACGCGGGTGGCGGCGACAAGGGCCAGCACGACGCGTCGAGGCTCAACGACGAGCAGCGCAACATCGTCGCCCGGATCATCTCCATCGGCCAGGAGCGCAAGCTGCCGCCGCTCGCGTGGCAGGTCGCGATCCAGGCCGGCATGACCGAGTCGGGTCTGCGTCCGCTGAACTACGGCGACCGCGACTCGCTGGGCATCTTCCAGATGCGTCCGTCGATGGGCTGGGGCTCACCGGAGCAGGTGACCGACCCGACGTACGCGATCAACAAGTTCTACGACGTGCTGCTGGCCGTGCCGGACTGGGAGAGCAAGCGCCCCGGTGACTCGGCGCAGGCGGTGGAGCGGTCTGCGTTCCCCGACCGGTACCACAACTGGGAGTCCATGGCGGCGTTCCTGCTGGGCGAGCTGGGCCAGATCACCGACCCGGCCGGCTGCGGTTCCGGCGCTGGTCAGTTCCTGCTGGCCTCGAACGCGGCGGGCATCGCGATCCAGTTCACCAAGGAGCAGTTGGGCGAGCCGTACCTGTGGGGCGGCAACGGCCCGGACGCGTGGGACTGCTCGGGAATTCTGGTGAAGGCGTTCGCGGCGGCCGGCGTGAAGATCCCGCGCGTGGCGAACGACCAGTACGAACAGGGCGGCGCCCACCTCCCGGTGCGCGACGCCCAGGCAGGCGACCTGATCTTCTGGGCGACTGACCCGGCGGACCCGCGTTCGGTGCACCACGTGGCCATGTACCTCGGCAACGACGAGTACATCCACGCGCCCGAAACGGGTGACGTCGTGAAGATCAGCAAGATCAACTGGAATTATCACGAGTTGATGCCGCTGGCCGTCAGGCCGGGCGTGTAGATCGCGGGGAGGCGCTGCATGTTCAACCACGACCCCATCCCGAGGCCTTCCGGACCGCCCGCGTCGAGCACACCAGTGCGTGACTACATGGCTGCCGGTGGTCCGGGTGTGTCGTCCGACTACGTGGTGGTGCCGCGGGCGCTGGCGGAGGCGATGCCGTTGCCCTGGCAGCAGCACTTCACGCACCTGCTCGCGGAGTTCCACCGCACCTACGGCCACCTGAACTGGCCGATCTACCGGGTGGTGCCGTCGCGGTACGAGAAACTCGCCGATCTCGACGAGGAACAGCTCGCCGAGGTCGGCGCCATCATGGAGATCGACTCCGACGGTTCTCTGGTCTACCGGGACCGTTCCGGGCGTAAGATCGAGAACGCGGAGGACCGCACGGTGCTGGTCTCGTGTTTGGACCCGATCCCGGCGGAGTACGCCAACGCCAACCAGTCCACGCCGCCGAGGGGATTCCCGGCGCCATTGGGAGGCGAACGCCGATGAGCGACACAAGCGGTTGGTACTACTGCCTGACCCACCAGACGGTGGAGCACGGCAAGGGCTGCAAGGGGCCGGACCGGATGGGGCCCTATCCGGACGAGGCCACGGCGGCTCGTGCCCTGGAGATCGCGCGCGAACGCACCCGTGCCGCTGATGAGGCGGACCGGAAGTTCCGCGGCGACGACGAGGACTGACGTTTTTTCGAACGAGGCCCGGAGCGCGTGCACCGGGCCTCGTTCTCGTTTCAGCAGCTGGTGATGTTGAATCCGAAACCGGCGATCGTGGTGCCGTCGAACCGGAAGCACACGGTCGAGGCCGAACCCTGGCCGAACGTGAAATAGGTGCTCTTGCCCGCGTCCGCCGCGCCGCGAATCGTCCAGCCGTCCCAGTCGTCGAGGTAGACCCGGAAGTAGGCGCTCTGGCCGGAGTAGGCGCCGCGGGAGTTGATGTACCTGGTCTCGGGGGCGCCGCCGTTCGGGTACTGGCCCTGCCAGACCTTCGCGGTGGCGTGGTAGGCGCCGTAGTTGTGGATGTAGATGTCGATGGCGCGGCTGGCGGCGTGGCTGGTGCCAGCGGCCATTGCGATGGCTGCGGCCGTGGCCATCGCAATGGCGGTGGCGCGTTTGATCAGGGTGTTCATCAGTGTTCGTTCACCTTTCGGAAACCTTTCAGTTAATCGCTTCCGAGTTGGAACGTAGGTCCATTCACTAACTAAGTGATAATTGCTTTCCTGTTGAGACGAAAAATGGGCCGGGCCTGAGGGGGAATTGATTCCGACTTGAGGTTCCCGGCTGATCGCCTAGTCTGTGCGCCGTGGCTTCCCTGGTGATCCGCACTGGTCGTGCGGACCTGGCGTTCGACGGCATCCGGACCGAGTTCGGGCTGCGCTCGTCGTTTCCCGCTGCCGTGCTCGCTGAGGCTGAGGCGGCGGTGTCCCGCTCCGCGGGCGATCGCCCCGACCTCACGTCGATCCCGCTGGTGACGATCGACCCGCCCGGCGCGAAGGACCTGGACCAGGCGCTGTGCCTGGAGAAGACGGCTTCCGGCTTCGTCGTGCACTACGCGATCGCGGACCTCGGGCTGTTCGTGACGCCCGGTGGTGCGTTGGATCTCGAGGTCCGGCAGCGCGGGCAGACGATCTACCTGCCGGACGGCAACGTGCCGCTGCACCCGACCGTGCTGTCCGAGGGTGCGGCCTCGTTGCTGCCCGGTGTGGTGCGGCCTGCCGTGCTGTGGACGTTCACCTGCTCGGCTGACGGCGTGCCCACTTCGGTTGAGGTGCGGCGGGCGTTGGTGCGGTCGCAGGCGCAGTTCGACTACGAGTCGGTGCAGAAGACGTTCGACGCCGGGAACCCGCACCCGTCTGTGGCCGCTTTGGCCGAGTTCGGGCCGTTGCGGCGTGCCTTGGCCCGGAAGCGCGGAGCCGTCGAACTGCAGCTGCCCGAGCAGGAGATCGAGTCCAACGGCGAGGGGTGGAAGCTCGTCACCCGGCCGCGGGCTGACGTGGACGCCTGGAACGCCGAGATCTCGTTGATGACCGGCATGGCGGCGGCTTCTCTGATGCTGGAGGCCCGTGTCGGGATCCTGCGGACCCTGCCGGATCCGGACGCTTCTGCGGTTTCGGCCTTGCGGAAGTCTGCGGCGGCGTTGAAGGTGCCGTGGCCCGCTGATGTGTCGCCGGGGGCGTTCCTGGCCGGGCTGGATGCTTCGACGCCGGAGGCTATGGCGCTCTTCACGGACGCGACGAGGCTGCTGCGCGGTGCTGGGTACTCGGCGTTCAACGGGTCCGTGCCCGAAGTGACCACGCATGCGGGCGTTGCGGCGCCGTACACACACGTGACCGCGCCACTCCGTCGGCTGGTGGACCGCTTCGCGACCGAGGTGTGTCTGGCGGTTTCGGGTGGTCAGGAGCTGCCTGCGTGGCTTGCGGAGGCGTTGCCGCAGCTGCCGTCGCTGATGGGGGCGTCGGACTCGCTCGCCTCGAAGGTCGAACGGGCGTCGTTGGACCTGGTCGAGGCGTGGGTGCTGGCGGGTCGCGTCGGGCAGGAGTTCGACGCCGTGGTGCTGCGGTCGGGTGACCACGAGGCCGAGATCTTCATCGCGAACCCGCCGATCCTGGCCAAGTGCGCCGGGAAGCGCCTGCCGGAAGCAGAACGTCTCCGGGTCCGCCTCACCGAAGCCGACCCCGCCACCCGCCAGGTTCGTTTCGAGCGCGCCTGAGTTGTCCACAGATCGCCGAGTGGTGGGTTGACAGGGTGATTTCGCGAGTAGCGTCCTACCAAGTGGCGGTGTGCCCCCAGGGCGGGCGGGGCCTGCGCTGACGAGCCCAAGGTCACGTTGCACAGCCTGCCTCTGGCCGATCGTGTGAAGATGCACGGGTGACAGAGATTCGTGACCTCACCGTCGGCGTCCTCGGTGGCACCGGAGCCCAGGGCAAGGGCCTCGCGATCCGCTGGGCGAAGGCGGGCCTCAAGGTGATCATCGGCTCCCGCAGCGCCGAGCGGGCCGAGCTGGCGGCCAAGGAGATCGTCGAGGTCGCCGGTGGCGACGTGCGGGGCGCGGACAACTCCGACTGCGCTGCCGACTCGGACATCGTGCTGGTCGCGGTCCCGTGGGACGGCCACGGCGACCTGCTCGCCTCGTTGCGCGACCAGCTGGCCGGGAAGATCGTCATCGACTGCGTGAACCCGCTCGGCTTCGACAAGCAGGGTCCGTTCGCGCTGCCGGTCACCGAGGGCAGTGCCGCCCAGCAGGCCGAGCTGTTGCTGCCGGAGTCGCGCGTCACGGCCGCGTTCCACCACGTGTCGGCCGTGCTGCTGGCCGACCTGTCCGTGTCCGAAGTGGACATGGACGTCCTGGTGCTGGGCGACGACCGGGAAGCCACCGACACCGTGCGGGATCTGGCCGAGCTCGTGCCGGGCTTCCGCGGCGTCTACGGCGGCCGGCTGCGCAACGCCCACCAGGTCGAGGCGTTCACCGCGAACCTCATCGCGATCAACCGCCGCTACAAGACCCACGCCGGCCTGAAGATCACGGGAGTCTGATTGCTGCCCGTCGACGACCTCGGTGAGCCGGTACCGGTCGACCAGCCCCAGCGGGTGGTCAGCCTGGTCCCGTCGATCACCGAGGCCGTCGCGCCGCTGGGCGTCCTGGTGGGTGCCACGGACTACTGCACGCATCCGTCCTCTTTGGACGTTGCGCGCGTCGGCGGTTCGAAGTACCCGGACGTCGATGCCGTGATGGCGCTGCGACCGGACCTCGTCATCGCGAACTCCGAGGAGAACCGGGCCGAGGACGTGGACCGGTTGCGCGCCAACGGCATCCGCGTCTGGGTGACCGCGGCGCCTCCGACGGTACCGAAGGCGCTGGCGTCGCTGCGGCGGTTGTTCGCCATGGCGTGGGACCTCGAACCCGACTGGCTGGTCCGCGCGGAGGACCTGTGGCGCGACGTCGCTCCAGCCCGCCTGACCGCGTTGATCCCGGTCTGGCGCCGCCCGTGGGTCGTCGTCGGCCGAGACACCTTCGCCACCGATGTGTTGCGGCGCCTGGGAATCTCGAACGTCTACGCCTCTTCCTCCGAGCGCTACCCCCGCCCGTCACTGGAAGAGCTGAACGCCCAGCGCCCTGACCTGGTGATCCTCCCGGACGAGCCGTACGAGTTCACGCACTCCGACGGCCCGGAAAGCTTCCCCGGCCTGCCGTACGCGCTGGTCAACGGCCGTCACCTGACGTGGTACGGCCCGTCGCTGGTCGAAGCCCGCTCCAGCCTCGAACGCGCCCTCAACTACGACCAGGGTTGACAACCGTGGGTTGACGCGCGCGATGCGTTGCGCTGCCAGGATCTCCGCCATGGGGAAACTAGCCGCGATCATCGCGACCGCCGCCGCCGTCACCGCCATGACGACGCTGACCGCCCTCCCGGCCTCGGCCGAGCCGGTGGTCATGTACCAACTGTCCGGCACCACCCGCTGTCTCGCCGACACCGGGACCAACATCGTGCTGCAGCCGTGCAACCGGACGGTCGAAGCGCAGCGCTGGATCGTCCCGATCACCGACTCCGTGGACTGGCCGCACAACATCGCCACCAACAAGTGCCTGGGCACCGCCGCCGGTGACGTGCTGGGTGTGGCGTGCTCGAGCGGCACCACCCGCTGGCACCGCATCCCGCCGTCGGGCAGTTCCTTCCAGTTCCGCAACGACGCGTCCGGCAAGTGCCTCACCGCCCAGGTGACGGTGGCGGCGTGCACCACGACGAGCGCCCGCTGGGTGGGCCTGCGCTAGTGCCGTGATGCACCCGTCTGGCCACCGAATACGGGGCGAAGGCCGTCGGCCACGGCCCTAGTCCCGGAACCGGTCAGTCGCCTCCAGCAAAGCCGCCAGGATGCCGGGCTCGTCATAGGCGTGCCCGGCATCCGGCACCAGCACCAGTTCCGAGCCGGGCCAAGCCTTGTGCAGATCCCAGGCGGACACCGCGGGCGTCGCGATGTCGTACCGCCCCTGCACGATCACGCCGGGGATGTCCGAGAGCCGGGCAGCGTCCCGGATCAGCTGACCCTCCTCGAACCACCCGCCGTGCACGAAGTAGTGGTTCTCGATCCGCGCGAACGCCAGCGCGTACTCCGGCACCGCGAACTCCGCCACCAGTTCCGGCCTCGGCAGCAGCGTCACGGTCGCGCCTTCCCAGGTGCTCCACGCGACGGCAGCCGGTCCGTGCACCGCAGGATCCGGATCCGCGAGCAATTTCGCGTACAGCTCAACGGGATCGCCATCAAGCCCGGCGATAGGCGCCGTGAACTTCTCCCACAGGTCCGGGAAGAGGTTCGCCGCCCCGCCGCGGTAGTACCAGTCCACTTCGGACGCCCGCAGCGTGAAGATCCCGCGCAACACCAGCTCGGAAACCCGATCCGGATGCTTCTCGGCATAGGCCAGAGCCAACGTCGACCCCCACGACCCGCCGAACACCTGCCACCGCGAGATGCCGAGCGACTCCCGCAGCCGTTCGATGTCCGCGACGAGATGCCAGGTCGTGTTCAGCGACAGATCGCCGGACGAAGAAGCATGCGGCAGCGACCGGCCACACCCGCGCTGATCGAACAGCACGATCCGATAGGCGGCAGGGTCGAACAGCCGCCGGTGCGACGGCGAGCAACCACCACCGGGTCCGCCGTGCAGGAACACGACGGGCTTGCCCGCCGGGTTTCCGCACTCCTCCCAGTACACGAGGTTGCCGTCACCGGTGTCCAGATGACCTGACGCGTGGGGCTCGATCTCCGGGTACATGCCCCCATCGAAGCAAACCTCGGCCGCTGACGATGAAGGGTGCATTCATCCACGTGAGGTGGATGAATGCACCCTTCATCGTTCAATCAGTGGAACGTGTGCTCGGGGCCGGGGAACTGGTGCCCGCGCACCTCGTCGGCGAAAGCAGCAGCCGCGCCGAGCATGACCTCGCCGATGTTGGCGTAGCGCTTGACGAACCGCGGCGCCTTGCCCCGGTTCAGGCCCATCATGTCCTGCCAGACGAGCACCTGGGCGTCGGTGTCGGGACCGGCGCCGATGCCGACGGTCGGGATCACCAGGTCGTGCGTGATCTGCTTCGCGACCTCGGCGGTCACCATCTCCAGGACCACGGCGAACGCGCCCGCCTCCTGCACCGCGATGGCGTCGCGAACCACCTGGTCGTGGTTCTCGTGCCGGCCCTGTACCCGGTAGCCGCCGAGCTGGTGCTCCGACTGCGGGGTGAAGCCGATGTGCGCCATGACCGGGATGCCGGCCGCCGTGATCGCGCGGATGTGCGGCGCGAAGTAGGCGCCACCCTCCAGCTTGACCGCGTGCGCCTTGCCTTCCTTCATGAACCGCACCGCGGTCGTGACGGCCTGCTCGACGGACACCTGGTAGGAGCCGAACGGCAGGTCAGCGACCACGAGAGAGCGCTTGACCGAGCGCGTCACAGCGCTCACGAGCGGTACGAGCTCGTCCACCGTGACCGGCAGCGACGTGTCGTAGCCGTAGACGGTGTTGGAGGCGGAGTCACCGACGAGGAGAACGGGGATGCCCGCTTCGTCGAAGATCGCGGCGGTGTACGTGTCGTACGCGGTGAGCATGGGCCACGGCTCGCCGCGTTCCTTCATCTCACGCAGGTGGTGAACGCGAACGCGCTTGGCAGGAGCCTTCTGACCCGCTCCGCTGCCGTACGGCGCGGAAACTTCGGCATTGGTCATCGTCGACCGTTCCTTTCCTCGAGGCCCACGTGGGGTCCCCGGGCGCTTTGTGCACGGTTGCCGAACACCAGAGTGTCACCGTTGGCCGGAAACGGAACACGGATGCGGCTACCGTCACACGGCTGTGCGCTCAGCGGTCGGGCAGACCCTTGAGCACCTCTCGGACGGCCATCACGACCGCGTCCGGCCGGTCCATCTGAATCATGTGACGACTGCCGGGCACCGGCACGTTGCGCCCCCACGGCACGAGAGCAGCCAACGACTGGTGCTCCGGCCACACCTTCCGTCCCGCCGTGAGCACCAACCAGGGCACTTTCGGGAGCGCCCGGCGTCGGCGCAGGCGTTCCAAAGTCGCCACCTGACCGGGGTACGACGCGAGCTCCCACAGCACCGCCCGCGCCACACCAGGCCGCCGGTAGACGAGTTCGACCAGGTCAGAGGGTGCGGGATCGGTCACGCCGAGCGTCGAGGCGGCGGTCAGCAGGTTCCGGAACGAGTGCCCGTACCGCCGCGTGATCCGGGCACCGAGCCACCGGCTGCCGAACGCCCGCAGCGCCTGAGCGATCGCCGCCGGCAAGTCGAACGGCCGCCCCGCACCCGGCGCCTCGGTGTCCGGATCGAGCAGCACCACCCCGTCGACCCGGTGCGGCCGCAGCCTCGCGTAGGCCTCGACGTGCAAAGACGCCATCGAGTGCCCGATCAGGATCGCCCGCGGCACCCCGCGCAGCACGGCGTCCAGGACAGCGACCTCGCGCGCCAGCGACGGCCCGCGCCGTGCCGGACCGCTCATCCCGAGCCCGGGCCGGTCGAACACGATCACCCGAACGTGTGGCTGGAGCAGCTGCACCGTTCGGTCCCAGTCGAACCACGCTCCGCCGAGTCCTGAGCTGAGCACGACGACGGGTTGGTCGACACGCCCGGAGGTGGCGACATGCACCCGTCCTGCCGAAGACGGAATCATGGCGGTCATCGGTCGACCTCGGGAGTTGAAGTGGTACCGGCGTGGAAGTGGAAGGCCGCGGGCGCGATCGCGACCGTAGTGCAGTTGGCCGCGGTGTTGTCGCTGCTCAGGGTGATCTTGCCGGAGGACAGCTGGTTCACCGACGTCGCCGACGGCATCGGGTACTTCTTCGGCCTGCCGATCGACGGCAACCTCTTCATCGCCATGGTGTTCTTCGTCCTCGGCGCCGCCCTGCGCAGGCACAAGCGAGCAGCGCTGTGGGCGTTGCTGCTGTTCCAGGTCATGGGCCTGCTGCTGGTCGGCTTCATCATGGTCATCTTGGCGCTGGCACCTGAAGAAATCCTGGATGAGGGCGAACGTCCGCATTGGGTGTTTCTCAGCATCGGCGTCGTGACCTCGCTGGTGTTCGTGGGGCTCCTGTGGGTGGTGCGGGAGGCCTTCCCGGCCCGGCTGGCCCGCGGTGCGTGGCGACGGGCGCTGGTGTCGTTCGTGCTGGGCATGGTCGTGCTGGTGCTGGCCGGCTGGGGCCTCACCGAGGTGTTCCCCGGCAAGCTCGTCGAGCAGCTGGACAAGCTGGCGTGGGCGGCGAACCAGGCGACGGGTGAGATCGTCCGGCTGGGACGGCTGGACATCCCCGAGGGCCCGCAGTGGCTGAGCGTGATCCTGGGGCTGGGCGGCACACTCGTGGCGATCCGCGCGATGTACGTCTTCTTCCGCGGTGTCCGCACGCAGAACATGATCACGCCGGAGCAGGAGCTGGACGTGCGCCGGCTGCTCGCGGCCGACGGCGAGCCCGACTCGCTCGGCTACTTCGCGACCCGGCGCGACAAGAGCGTGGTGTTCGCGGCTTCCGGACGTGCGGCGCTGACCTACCGGGTGATCGGCGGTGTCTCGCTGGCCTCGGCCGACCCGATCGGTGACGAGGAAGCGTGGCCCGAAGCCGTCCTGGCGTGGCTGTCCGAGGCGCGCACCTACGGCTGGATGCCTGGCGTGCTGGGTGCTTCCGAACGTGGTGCGCAGGTCTACTCCGACGCCGGCCTGAAGGTGCTGGAGATCGGTGACGAGGCGATTCTGGACGTCCGCGAGTTCGTGCTCGCCGGTCCGGAACGTCGTGGCCTGCGCCAGGCGGTGTCTCGCGTCGAACGTGCCGGATACACCGCGCGAGTGCGCCGGCACAGCGACATCGCGCCGGACGAGATGGCGTCCATTCTGGACTTGGCGCAGGCGTGGCGCGGTGCCGAGACCGAGCGCGGGTTCTCGATGGCCTTGGGACGTCTGGGAGATCCGAGCGACGGCCGGTGTGTGATGGTCGAGGCCTACGACGCGTCAGGTGCGTTGCGCGGGCTGTTGTCGTTCGTGCCGTGGGGACGTCGTGGTGTGTCGCTGGACCTGATGCGACGCGACCGGTCGGCGGAGAACGGCCTGAACGAGTACATGGTGGCGCAGTTCGCGGCCGCCGCCGGACACCTCGGCGTGCAACGGATCTCGCTCAACTTCGCGATGTTCCGCGCGGTGTTCGCGGAGGGCGAGAAGATCGGCGCCGGCCCGGTGCTGCGGGCGTGGCGGCGGGTGCTGTCGCTGGCATCGCGGTTCTTCCAGCTGGAGTCGCTCTACCGGTCGAACGCGAAGTACCTGCCGGACTGGGAACCGCGGTTCCTCTGCTACCAGCGCTCGCGGTCGTTGCCGCAGGTCAGCATCGCCGCCGGGGTTGCAGAAGGCTTCGTGCCGTCGCTGCGGTCGTTGCGCAAGCGGGCGCTGCAGAAGACGGACGTCAGCTCCGAGTTCGCCTTGAAGGTCGCCGAGATCGACGCGATCCGCATCGAACCGAAGGCGGTGCGGCGGCCAGAACAGGTCCGGGTGCGGATCGCGAAGGTCGAACGCCTTGTCGCTGCGGGTGTCGAGCCGTATCCGGTGGGGTTCGACCGGTCGCATCTCCTTGCCGCGGCCCGGGAACGCTTCGGCGAGGACGTCTCGGTCACCGGCCGCGTGGTGGCGCTGAGGGAGATGGGCAAGCTCTGCTTCGCGCGGCTGCGGGACTTCAGCGGCGAGATCCAGCTGATGCTCACCGTCGACTCGCTCGGTTCGTCGCTGGCGTCGTGGAAGTCCGATGTGGACCTGGGCGACCACGTCGGCGTGACCGGTCGTGTGATCAAGTCCGACCACGGCGAGATCTCCGTGCTGGCCACGTCGTGGGTGATGACCGCGAAGTGCTTGCACCCATTGCCGGACAAGCGAAAGGGCTTCACCGACCCGGAAGCCCGCGTCCGCCAGCGCTACCTCGACCTCGTGGTGAACCAGGACTCCGCGCATCTGCTGAAGCTGCGCAGCGACGTGATCCGCAGCGTCCGCGAGTTCCTGCACTCGCGCGAGTACCTCGAAGTCGAGACGCCGATGCTGCAGGCGGTGCACGGCGGCGCGAACGCCAGGCCGTTCGTCACCCACATCAACGCCTACGACATGCGCATGTACCTGCGGATCGCGCCGGAGCTGTACCTGAAACGGCTGTGCGTCGCGGGCGTGGACCGGGTGTTCGAGCTGAACCGCAACTTCCGCAACGAAGGCGCGGACGCCACGCACAACCCCGAGTTCACGATGCTGGAGGCCTATCAGTCCTATGCGGACTACCGGGTCATGCTCGACCTGGCGCGCACGCTGATCCAGCACGCGGCACGGACGGCGTTCGGCTCCGAGGTGGCCGCGCGCCCGGACGGCATGTTCGACATCTCGGGGGAGTGGCCGGTCGTGCCGGTCTACAGCGCGGTTTCCGCTGCTCTGGATGCTCAGATCACTCCCGGCACCTCTGTCTCGGAGCTGCGTTCACTGCTCGCCGCGCGCAACGTCGAGATCAACGACGACTGGGACCACGGACAGCTCGTGCAGGAGGCGTACGACTCGTTCGTGGAGGCTTCCACGGTCGGCCCGACCTTCTACATCGACTTCCCGACGTCGGTGTCGCCGCTGACCCGGCAGCACCGCGTCGACCCGCGGCTGGCCGAGCGGTGGGACCTCGTGGCGTTCGGGGCGGAGATCGGCACCGCCTACTCGGAGCTCACCGACCCGTTGGAGCAGCGGCGGCGGTTGGAGGCGCAGTCGTTGAAGGCCGCTTCCGGTGACGTCGAGGCGATGGAGCTGGACGAGGACTTCCTGCGGGCTCTGGAACACGGCATGCCGCCGACGGGTGGACTCGGGATGGGTGTGGACCGGTTGCTGATGATGCTGACCGGCACGTCGATCCGGCAGAGCGTGCTGTTCCCGTTCGTCCGGCCCCAATGATTCGGCTCAGTGATCGAGGTACGCGAGCACGGCCTGGACCCGGCGATCTCCCGCCCCGTCCTCGGTGTTCAGGCCGAGCTTGAGGAACACGTTGCCCACGTGCTTGTGCACCGCACCCGCGCTGACGACCAACCGTTCGCCGATGGCAGCGTTCGACAACCCTTGCGCCATCAGCCCGAGCACCTCGCGCTCCCGTGGTGACAGCACACTGAGCGCGTCATCCGCCCTGCGCCGCACCAACAACTGCGACACGACCTCGGGATCGAGCGCCGTACCTCCGGACGCCACCCGGTGCAGCGAGTCGAGGAAGTCCGCGACCTTGCCGACGCGTTCCTTGAGCAGATAGCCGACGCCGCCGTTGGTGCCCGCCAACAGTTCGTGCGCATAGCTCTGCTCCACCCAGGCAGAGAGCACCAGCACGGCGAGCTTCGGGTGCCGCCGGCGAGCTTCGACGGCGGCTTTGAGCCCCTCGTCCGTGAACGTAGGGGGCATCCGCACGTCGACCACGGCGATGTCCGGCTCGTGCTCGGCCACGGCAACCAGGAAGTCGTCCGGGTTGTCCGTCGCGGCGAGAACATCGAGGCCTTCGTTGCGCAACAACAACGTCAGCCCCTCGCGGAGCAGAGCGTCGTCCTCGGCGATCACGATGCGCATGGTCACTTCTCCACAGGTAGTACGACGGTGAGCACGGTAGGGCCACCGGAAGGACTGCTCACGTCCACGGTGCCGTCCAACGCCGCCACCCTGCCCCGAATGCCGTCCAACCCCGTCCCCTGCTTCTCGTCGGCGCCGCCCTTGCCGTCGTCGTGCACCAAAACGGTGAGCTGCCGGCCGTCCACCCCGAGGCTGACCCACGCATTACGAGCGCCACTGTGCTTGGCCACGTTCGTCAAAGCCTCCGCCACCGCGAAGTACGCCGCGGCCTCCACCGCCGCCGGCAGTCGTCCAAGATGCTCGGCCTGCAGCACACAAGGCACCGGGCACCGTGCCGCCAGAGCCTGGATCGCCCCGTCCAGCCCCAGATCGTCCAGCACCGGCGGATGAATGCTCCGTACGACGTTGCGCAACTCCTCCAACGCATCCCCAGCCGCGTCTTGCGCGCGGAGCAACGCCTGCAAAGCACCAGCCGGGTTCTGCTGCAGCGTCCGTTCCGCGATCCCGAGCATCATCACCACGCCGACCAGCTTGTTCTGCGTGCCGTCGTGCAGGTTCCGCTCGATCCGCCGCAACTCGGCCCCGTGCGCCTGCAGCGCGGCAGCTCGCGTCGCGACCACTTCGGCCAGTCGCTTCTCCAACGACGCCCGCGGCGGCGCCAGCAACTTCCGCGCGAGCCTCGCGTCCGCGTCCGCCAGCCGGGGCAGCTGCGTCAGGATCAGCGTGAGCACGATCGCGATCGGCACGCTCAGGAACGCCTTCGCCCACGAGTCGACGTGGACGCCGAACGAGTTCTCGAACCCTCCCGGCACCGCCCACCAGATCAGCGGAACGAACGGCTGCTGCAGCAGCGCGCCGGGAACCCCGATCGCGATCGCCCCGGACAGCGTGCCGAGCAGGGCGTGCACGATCAGCCACAGCCCGTCCCGCCGGCTGCCCGGATCCGCCAGCACCCGCTGGGCCCGGTGCAACCAAGGCCCGTCGAGCGGCTCAGACGATGCGAGGACCACACCGGCGTAGCGGGCGAGCCGCTGCCGGTCGAAATCCACGATCCGGCGGATGTACGGGGCAGTGACCGGCAACAACGGCAGGACGACGACGGACAGCAGCAGCACGCCGATGGCCAGCCACGACGCGATGGCGGTCAGCAGCCCGCTCGCCAGGTAGACGAGTGCCGCCCAGATCCGTTTCATACCGAGGAACCTAGCCAGCCGACCTGCGAACGCGCGGTGGAGCAGGCTCTACTTCAGCCCTCGCGCCACCCGTTGGTGATCGGCAGCCGCCGGTCGCGCCCGAACGCCTTGACGGAGATCTTGGTGCCCGGCGGGTACTGCCGGCGCTTGTACTCGGCCTTGTCGACCATCCGCAGCACGCGATCCACCAGCTCGGACGCGAACCCGGCCGCGATCAGGTCGTCGTACCCGCGGTCGCCGTCGACGTACTGGGTGAGCAGCGAGTCCAGCAGGTCGTAGTCCGGCAGCGAGTCGGTGTCGACCTGGCCGGGCCGCAGCTCGGCCGACGGCGGCTTGGTGATCGAGTTCTCCGGGATGGGCGGCACCTCGCCGCGCTTCTCCGCCTCGTCGTTGCGCCACCGCGCCAGCCCGAAGACCAGGGTCTTGAAGACGTCCTTGATCGGCGCGTAGCCGCCGACCGCGTCGCCGTAGATCGTCGAGTAGCCGACGGCGAGCTCGGACTTGTTGCCGGTCGCCAGCACCAGGTGCCCGTGCTGGTTCGACAACCCCATCAGCAGCATGCCGCGGCAGCGGGCCTGGATGTTCTCCTCGGCCAGACCGGTCAGCTTCAGCTGGTCGACGTACACGGACACCATCTCGCCGATCGGCTCGGTGGTGAAGTGCAGGCCGGTGCGCTGAGCCAGGTCGGACGCGTCCGACTTGGAGTGCTCGGACGAGTACGACGACGGCATCGACACGCAGTAGACCGAGTCGGCACCGAGAGCGTCCACGGCCAGTGCGGCCACCACGGCCGAGTCGATGCCACCGGACAGACCGAGCACAACGGACCGGAAGCCGTTCTTGTGCACGTAGTCGCGCAGACCCGTGACGAGCGCGTGCCACACCTCTGCCTCATCGGACAACGGCTCGAACACGCGCGGCGCGGGCAACGGCTCGTACGCGGGAACCGCGTCCGACACGAACACACGGCGCACGTAGAACTCGCCGACCTGCCCCTGCTCGTAGTCGGAGCCGGAAGGCAGATCGAAGTCGACGAGCATGAGGTGCTCGACGAACTGAGGCGCGCGCCCGATCAGCTGACCGTCCGCGCCGACCACGAGAGAGTCGCCGTCGAACACCAGCTCGTCCTGCCCACCGACCAGGTTGCAGTAGGCGAGCGGCGCCCCGGCCTCGGCCGCGCGGCGCACGACCAGAGGCAACCGCTGGTCGTCCTTGTTGCGCTCGTACGGCGAGGCGTTCGGCGACACCACCAGGTCGACACCGGCGTCACCCAGCGCGGTGATCGGGCCGCCGTCCTGCCACAGGTCCTCGCAGATCACCAGGCCGACCTCGACACCGTTGATCCGCAGGATGTCCAGGGACGACCCGGGCTTGAAGTACCGCCGCTCGTCGAACACGCCGTAGTTGGGCAGGTGGTGCTTGCTCTGCCGCGCCACGACACGCCCGCCGTGCAGCACCGCGGCGGCGTTGCGCGGTCCCACGGAGTCGTGCTCCAGGTATCCGACGAACGCGGCGATGTCGCCCAGCCCGGCATCGTTCAACGTCGCCGCCAGAGCCTCCAGCGCCTCCGCGGAAGCACGGGCGAACGACGTGCGGATCGCCAGGTCCTCGACCGGGTAGCCGGTCAGCACCATCTCGGGGAACACCACGAGGTGCGCGCCGCCCTCACGAGCCTTGCGCGTCCACTCCACGACCAACGACGCGTTCCCGGAAAGATCGCCGACAGTGGCGTTGACCTGGGCGAGCGCGATGCGAAGCTGCGGCATGCCCTCATCATCTCCCATACCATCGGGCTGTGGTCCGTCTCTTGAGCGTGTTGCTCGTCATTCCCCTTCTCGCCTCTTGCACGTCGGTCCTGGAAGGAGCGCCCAAGCCCGGCGTGACCCTCGAGAAACCGGGTCCGGCCGGGACAGTCCCCGCGGGTCTGGAGAAGTTCTACGGCCAGCAGCTCGCGTGGCAGGACTGCTCGTCGTTCGCCACGACCGGGTCGAGCCGGCAGGCGTACGGCAGCAAGCGCGACGTCGAGTGCACCCGGCTGACGGTCCCGCTCGACTACTCCAAACCGGACGGCGACACGATCACGATCGGCGTGCTCAGGTACAAGGCCACCGGGCAGAAGATCGGGTCGCTGTTGATCAACCCGGGCGGGCCCGGCGCGTCCGGCATGGCGTCGGCCGCGGGCATGGTCTCGGACTACCGCAAGACCGATCTCGCCAAACGGTTCGACCTGATCGGGTTCGACCCGCGGGGCATCGGCGCGAGCGAGCCGGAGGTGAAGTGCCTCACCGGCCAGGAGCGCGATGCCGAGCGTTTGGACCTCGACGTTGATACGAGCGCGCAGGGAATCGCCCAAACGGAGCAAGAGAACAAGGCATATGCCGAGAAGTGTGCCGCCGGTACAAAATTCGGGGCGTCAATGCTCGCCAACTTGGGCACGCGGGACGTAGTTAAGGACATGGATGTCCTCCGCTCTGCGCTCGGCGACGCGAAGCTGAGCTATGTCGGGTACTCGTACGGCACCCGCATAGGCACCGAGTACGCCGAGACCTTCCCCCAGAACGTGCGCGCGCTCATCCTCGACGGCGCGGTCGATCCGACCCAGGACCAGCTCGCGTCGCTGGTCGCCCAGGCCGCCGGTTTCCAGAAGGCGTTCGACGAGTTCGTGAAGTGGTGCCGCAACGAGGGCGACTGTCCTCTCGGCGACGACGCCAACGCGAGCTTCCGCCAGCTCACGACCCCGTTGATCCAGAAGCCGGTCAGCGTGGGCGACCGCAAGCTCTCCTACAACGACGCGATCACCGCCGCGATCCAGGCGATGTACTCGGAGCAGCTGTGGCCGATCCTGCTGAAGGGCCTCAACGAGCTGAAGAAGGGCCGCGGCACCACGCTGCTGCAACTCGCCGACGCGTACTTCGACCGCGATGACCAGGGCAACTACTCGACGATCACGGATGCGTTCAACGCCGTGCACTGCGTCGACGACCCACGGCTGACGGACAAGAACGCGCTGTTGGAGACCGCGAAGAAGTACAAGGAGGCAGCGCCGTTCCTCGACGACGGCAACCCGCCCGGCGCGGCGCTCGACTCGTGCGCCTTCTGGCCGGTCCCGGTCACGGGCCGCACCGACCCGCCCAAGGCAGACGGCATCCCGCCGCTGCTGGTCATCTCCACGACCGGTGACCCCGCCACGCCGTACCAGGCGGGCGTCAACCTGGCCAAGGCGCTCAACTCGAAGCTGCTCACGTACGAGGGCGTCCAGCACACGGTCTTCCTGCAGGGCGTGCAGTGCGTCGACGACGTCGGCGTGAAGTACCTGATCGACCAGACATTGCCCGCCGACGGAACCCGGTGCGCCTAGTGGCTTCCTCTCCCCGTGAACGAGGAGGAGTCCCGCAGCTCGCGCCGCGGCGTTTTCTGCTTCGTCACCGACTGCCCGCCCGGAGTATTCCGTTGAGGTCTTACATCGGCTCCACAGACTGTCACCGCCAGCCCGGCGGCCAGGATGTTGCGAGCCGCGTTCACGTCCCGGTCATGGGTCGTGCCACAGCCACAGGTCCAGCTGCGAACCTGCAAAGGCAGTACTGCCGTGAGCGTGCCGCAGGCCGAGCACAGCTTGGACGAGGGGAACCAACGATCGACTGCGACCACTTCCCGTCCGTACCACCGTGCCTTGTACTCCAGCAGTTGCCGGAACTGGCGCCGGCCCGCGTCAGAGATGGCGCGGGCGAGGCGGTGGTTGCTGACCATGTTGGTCACGGCCAGATCCTCGATCACGAGCGTTTGGTTCTCACGCACGAGCCGAGTGGTCACCTAGTGCAGGTAGTCGGTCCGCCGGTCCGCGATCCCGGCGTGAACACGAGCCAGTCTGACGCGAGCCTTGGCCCGGTTGTTGCTGCCCTTCTGCTTGCGGGACAACGCCCGCTGGGCTTTGACCAGGGCGAGGCGGTCCAGGCGTTCGTGCCGCGGGTTGGGGATCTTCTCACCGGTCGAGAACACCAGCAGGTGGTCGAGACCGACATCGATGCCCACGACCGAATCGGTGGTGGGCAACGGCTGCACATTCGGGTCTTCGCACAGCAGGGACACGAACCACCGTCCGGCTGCGTCCCGCGGCACCGTCACCGTCGAGGGCGCCGCCCCCTCGGGCAGCGGCCTCGACCAGCGGATTTCCAGCGGCTCAGCCATCTTCGCCAGTGTCCGGACGCCGTCGCGCCAGCGGAACGCCGACCGCGTGTACTCCGCCGAAGCGCGCGACCTCTTGCGCGACTTGAACCGCGGATACCGGGCACGCCTGGCCCAGAAATTCGAGAACGCCGTCTGCAGATGACGCAATGTCTGCTGCAGCGGCACGCACGACACGTCGTTGAGGAACGCCAGTTCCTCGGTGCGTTTCCAGAGGGTCAGCAGCTCCGACGTGGCGCCATAGCCAACCCGTTCCCGACGCTGTGTCCACGCCTCGGTGCGGGCCTGCAACGCCAGGTTGTAGACCTTGCGGACACACCCGAACGTGCGCGACAACTCCACTGTCTGCGCCTCGGTCGGATAGAAGCGGAACTTGAACGCCCGCTTCACCTGCCCACCCATGACCACAACCTGGCAATCCACTGTGGACGCACGTGGCCGGGTCCTGACCGCTGTCCCGCCCGGCCCGCGAAACAGCTGATCGTGCTCTCCCGCGAAGAAGCCCGATTCTCCTCCCCGGTCCTGAAGGACGGGGTCTTCTCGGAGGAACTCAGATGACGAAGAGGCGATCCCGAGTAACCGCGGCCCTGTTCGCCTTGATCGTCCTGCTCGGCACCTCCACGTCCTACGCGCGCATCGACGGCTCACCCGTCGCCGCGCGCAAGGGCCTGGCCCGCTTCTACGAGCAGGCGTTGTCGTGGGGCGCGTGCCAGCCGTTCGCGATCGACGCGAAGAGCAAGAGCCTGTACGAGCGCGAGGGCATCCAATGTGCGCGGTTGCAGGTCCCGATGGACTACGAGAGGCCGGACGGGGGGACGATCACCGTCGGCCTGTTGCGCAGGCCCGCCGCCGAACCGGGGCGACGGGTCGGTTCCCTCGTGGTGAACCCCGGCGGTCCGGGTGGCTCGGGCATGGCGCACGTCGCGAACATGCAGCCGAACAACCCGGTCGGCAAGCGGTTCGACGTCGTGGGCTTCGACCCGCGCGGAGTCGGCGCGAGCCTGCCCCGCGTGCAGTGCCTGACCGATCCGGAACGGGACGCGCAACGTCTGCGGCCCAAGGGTGAGAGCGCGAGCCAGACCGAACAGGAGAACAAGTACTTCGTCGACAGGTGCGCCGAGCGCAGCGGCCTCGACCTGCTGAAGAACGTCGGCACCAGGGACGTCGCGCGTGACGTCGACGTGCTGCGTGCGGCGTTGGGCGAGAAGAAGCTGACGTACCTCGGTTACTCCTACGGCACGCGCATCGGCACGATGTACGCCGAGATGTACCCGAAGAACGTGCGCGCGATGGTGCTCGACGGCGCGGTGGACGTCGACGGCGACAAGGTGGACGCGGCGGCACGGCAGGCGCAGGGCTTCGACCAGGCGTTCCAGCGGTTCGCGGGCTGGTGCGCACAACGCGACTGTCCGATCGGCAAGGACTCGAACGCCGCCGAGTCGAAGTTCCGGCAGATGATCGAGCCGCTGAAGAAGACCCCGTTGCAGGTCGGCGAACGCAAGTTGTCCCACTCGGACGCGAACACCGCCATCATCCAGGCGATGTACTCGGACCGCCTGTGGGAAACGGCGTTGAAGGGACTGCAGGAGCTCAAGCAGAACAAGGGTTCCACGCTGTTGCAACTCGCCGACCAGTACCTCGGTCGCGCGCAGGACGGCAGCTACTCCCGCATCCAGGACGCGTTCGTGGCCATCCGCTGCGTCGACGAACCGCCGGTGAAGGACCGCGCCGAGCTGGAGTCCAACCGTCGGAGGCTGTTGGAGATCCTGGGCAACGACACGGTTCCCACCGACGAGACCGCGCTCGGTCCGTGCGCGTTCTGGCCGGCCCCGCACACCTCGGAACCGCATCCGCCGAAGGTGCAGGGACTGCCGCAGGTGCTGGTGATCTCGACGACCGGTGACCCGGCGACGCCCTACCAGTCCGGTGTGGACCTGGCGCAGGCACTGGGCGCGCGTCTGCTGACGTTCAACGGAAACCAGCACACAGCGTTCCTCGCGGGCGTCGGCTGCGTGGACAACGTGGGTACGAACTACTTGGCGGACTTGAGACTGCCGGAGACCGACTCGGCCTGTTGACGACGCTTCCCCGGCAGGAGGACCGAACCCAGCGCTCCGAGCGCGCAAATCACCGCCGTGATCAGGAAGATCTCGTGGTACTCGGTGAGCAGCGCCTCGGTGAGCCTGCGCTGGTACTCGGCCATCTGCTGCTGGAACACGTCCTTCTCGACCCCGAACGGCAGCGGGGTGTTCAGGCCTGCCGTGAGCTCGCGGAACCGGTGGAGTCCCCACGCGGACAACGCCGCCACACCGACGAGCATGCCCGTCATGCGCGCGACGACGACGAACGCCGACGCCACGCCGTGACGCACTGACGGCACAACACGCAGCACAGCACCGGACAACGGCGCGATGACCAGTCCCAGCCCGAAACCGGCGATGGCCAGGTCACGAGTCAACGCGAACCCGCTGACGTCGGCGGGCCACTGAGCGATGAACACGTACGACACCGCGGCGATCGTCAGGCCACCGAAGGACACCCAGCGGTCGCCGAGCTTCGACGCCAGCCATCCACCCAGGACCGCGCCGACGGGCAGCGCGACCAGGAACCGCGTCAGCAGCGTTGCCGCAGCAGCGGAATCCCGGCGCAACACGGTCTGCGCGAACAGTTCCACGTCGACCAGCGTCACCATCAACGCCGCACCGGCCGCGAGCGAAACCCCGAGCACGGCCCAGAAAGGCCGCCACTGCACGCCTTCCGGGTCGAGCAGCCTCGTCGCGGAACGGCGTTCCCACAGGAAGAAACCGACCAGCACGAGCGCGGCGGCCGCCAGCACCGGCCAGCCCCACGACGGCAGCACAGACTCGGCGGACTTCGGGTTGTAGAGCCCGACCACGAGCAACGACAACGCGAGAGCGAGCAACGCGCCACCTACGACGTCGATGCGCACCTCACGCCGTGTGTTCGGCACGGTTCGTTGCACGATCACCATCGCGATGACCGCCAACGGCACGTTGACCCAGAACACCCACCGCCAGCTCTGCGGCTCCCACGCCTCGAACAACGGCAACGCGTTGAACAGCGACGCAACGCCGATGCCGTAAAGCGTGCCGAGGACAGACCCCAGCTCCTGTGCGGCACCAACGGTCCCGAGAGCGGTCGAACGCCGGTGCTCCTCCCACAGGTCAGCGACGAGAGCCATCGTGACCGGCAGCAACGCACCACCGGCCAGGCCCTGCACGACGCGTCCGGTGACGAGCAACGGCGACTCGGCGGCCAGTGCCGTGATCACCGAGCCCACCAGGAACCCGAGCAGCGACACCTGCAGCACGAACCGCCGCCCCAGCCGGTCCGACAGCTGCCCGAGCAACGGCATGCCGGCCACGTACCCGAGCAGGTACCCGGTGACGATCGGGGTGGCCTCTTCGAGCTCGTTCACCGCGATGCCCAGATCACGCACCATGTCCGTGAGCACACCGACGACGACGTACGCGTCCAACGCACCGAGGAGCACAGCCGCACCGGATGCGGCGAGGGCGACCCTTCTCATCTACAGCGCCTGATCTATTGGGGAGCCGTGACCGTCACGGGCTTGTCGAAGTCCGTCAGCCCGACGTCGACCTTCTGGCCACCAGGCAGCTCGAACAGCGCGTTCTTCAGCTTGTTGTCCTTGTCGATCGAGAACGTGGCCTTCACATCAGCGGAGATGCCCGGCACCAGGCCCGCGGCGACGTCCTTCGGCACGGTCGCCTCGACCACCGACAAGTCACCGGACGACTTCGTCTTGGCGTCCTTCGCGCTGGCCAGCACCTTCGCCACACCCTTGTCCGGGTTCAGGATCGCGGACGGGTCGTACACCTGGCCCGCGAACGCCGCCGGCAGCTTCGTGTACCCACCGGTCGGGCCTTTGAAGTGCAGGTTTCCGCCGGTCAGCACGTATTCGACGGCCAACAGCTGCCCGGCGAAGTTGACCTTGGCGTTGCCCTTCGAGTCACCGGCTGCGGTGAGGTCGCCATCGGCGTTCTTCACCGGGACGTCCGGCAGCTCCCCGTCCACCTTGATGCTGAAGTGAACGGTCTTGACCGAGCGCATCGACTCGGCCGACTTCGAGAGCAACGTCGCACCTTCGGGGAGATCTCCACCGGACGTGCAGCTCGTGAGCAGGGCGAGTGCGCAAACCAACAACCAACGGGCGGACATGCGTTGATCGTAGAGTCACCCGAGCCCTTAAGCTGCGCCCTATGGACCGCCAGCAGGAGTTCGTGCTCCGCACGCTCGAGGAACGCGACATCCGGTTCGTCCGGCTCTGGTTCACCGACGTCCTGGGCTTCTTGAAGTCCGTGGCGGTCGCGCCGGCCGAGCTCGAGGGCGCCTTCAGCGAGGGCATCGGGTTCGACGGCTCGGCGATCGAGGGCTTCGCCCGCGTCTACGAGTCGGACATGGTCGCGAAGCCGGACCCCGCCACGTTCCAGGTGCTGCCGTGGCAGACACCGGAGGGCACGAACTACTCCGCGCGCATGTTCTGCGACATCACCATGCCGGACGGCTCCCCGTCGTGGGCCGACCCGCGGCACGTGCTGCGCAGGACGCTGTCGAAGGCGAGCGAGGCCGGGTTCACCTGCTACGTGCACCCCGAGATCGAGTTCTTCCTGCTCAAGGACCTGCCGGGCGACGGCAACGAGCCGATCCCCGCGGACAACGGCGGCTTCTTCGACCAGACCTCGCACGAGACGGCCACGCACTTCCGCCGCCACGCCATCGAGGCGCTCGAGGCCATGGGCATCTCGGTCGAGTTCAGCCACCACGAGGGCGCGCCCGGTCAGCAGGAGATCGACCTGCGCTACGCCGACGCGCTGACCATGGCGGACAACGTCATGACGTTCCGCTATGTGGTGAAGGAGGTCGCGATCACGCAGGGCGTGCGCGCCTCGTTCATGCCGAAGCCGTTCTCCGAGCAGCCGGGCTCGGGCATGCACACGCACTTCTCGTTGTTCGAGGGCGACCGCAACGCGTTCCACGACGAGGAAGACCCGTTCCAGCTCAGCGAGATCGGCAAGCAGTTCGTCGCCGGTGTGCTGAAGCACGCGCGCGAGATCTCCGGCGTCACGAACCAGTGGGTCAACTCCTACAAGAGGCTGATCGTCGGCGGTGAGGCACCCACGGCCGTGTGCTGGGGTCACGCCAACCGCTCGGCATTGGTCCGTGTGCCGATGTACTCGCCCGGCAAGTCGTCGTCCCGTCGCGTGGAGATCCGTTCTCTCGACTCCGCGTGCAACCCGTACCTGGCCTACTCGGTGATCCTGGCCGCCGGGCTGAAGGGCATCGAGAAGGGTTACGAGCTGCCGCCGCCCGCCGAGGACGACGTGTGGTCGCTGACCGACCGTGAGCGTCGTGCCGCCGGGTACGCGAACCTGCCGCAGAACCTCGGCGAGGCCCTCGCCGAGATGGAGAACTCCGAGCTGCTCCCCGAAGCGCTGGGTGAGCACGTCTACGACTTCTTCCTGCGCAACAAGAGGACGGAGTGGGACGCGTACCGGCGTAGCGTCACGCCGTACGAGTTGCGCACTCTTCTTCCCGTGCTGTGAGGCCGATACGTTGCTCTCCGTGACAGAGGTACCCGAGTTCCAGCCGACGATCTGCGCGTGCACGGTCGCCACGGCGGCGGAACTGCCCGCGGTCAAGGTCCTGTCCAGCTCGTTCCTCGCGGAGCACCCCGAGGGCCGGTTCGTCGCGCTGATCGTCGACGCGCGACCGGAGCACGCCGGTCCCGGGCTGATCACGCCCGCCGAGATCGGGGTGTCCGAGCTCGAGCTGCACGTGCTCGCGACCTCGCTCGACGCCGACGCGCTGAAGGCCGCACTGCGGCCGCGGCTGCTGGAGGCGTTGCTGACGCAGGGCATGCCCGTGCTGTACCTCGACCCGTGGGTGCAGGTGTTCGGATCGCTCACGAAGCTCGTGCTGGAGGCGTTGCGCAACGCTCCGGTGGTGTTGCTGCCGCGCACGCTGCGGCCGCTGCCGTCGGACGGGCTGCAGCCGGGGCCTGCCGAGCTGCACGAACTCGGAGCGTTCGACCCCGGTTTCATCGCGGTCGACGAAGGCGCCGAGCCTTATCTCTCGTCGCTGGACATGCCGGCGATCGTGCCGCATCACGTCGTGCGCGACGCACGGCTCGGGTTGTCGGTGTGGAACGTCGCCGACCGGCCGTTGCACCGCACCGAGTCCGGTTCGCTGGCCGTGGTCGGCCAGGACCTGCTGACCGTGCACTTCCGCGGGTTCGACCCGAAGCGCCCGTGGCTGCTGTCCGCCGATTTCTCGGAACGGCCGCGCGTGCTGCTGTCGGAGCACGCCGAGGTCGCTGAGCTGTGCACCGCCTATCGCGCCGAGCTGGTGCGGTGCGGCTGGAGCGTCGTGCCCGTGCCGTACCGGTTCGACGCGCTGATCGACGGCACTCTCATCCCCTCCGAGCTGCGTGCCGACTACCGGACCGCTTCGCCGACGCCGTCGCCGGCGTTCGGTGAGGACGGTGGTGGTGGGTTCCTCACCTGGGCGTGCGAGCAGACGGAGACCGGTGGCACGCGGTGGGCTGACGCGGTGTGGCGCGCGGATGCGTTGCTGCAGCAGCAGTTCCCGGCGCCTTACGGTGCGGACGCTGATGCGTGGCGCGAGTGGTGTGCCGGCGTCGGTGTGGCTTCCGGTCGGTTGCCCGTGCCCGCCGTGCCGCAGCCACGGTCAGAGGGTCCGGCGTTGCTGGACCAGCTCGGTGTGTCCGTTGTGGGCAACGGACCGTTGTCCGAACTGATGCTCGCGGCGGCGCGTGCGTCCGGTCTACCGGTGTCGACTTCTGCCGGCTATCCAGTCGTGGTGCGGACTTCCGCGGATGACGAGGTGCCTGCCGGGCGGTTCGTCGTCGAGGTCGCGCTGGACGCCACTGCCGCGGACGACCGCACGGGCGTGAACGAGCTGTGGCTGTCGTCGGACGTGTCGCGTGCTGCTGCCGAACGCATCGGCGGGCCGATCGTTCGCGTGGTGCCCGTGCCGGTGGTCGACGTCGGCGCGCGTGAGCACACACCTGGCGATGTGGTGGTGTTCGCGGCGATCGCGGACCACTCTCTCGACCGGTCCGGCAACGTGCTGGGTGCGGTGTCGGCGTTCTTGAGCGCGTTCCCGGATCGTTCGGACGTGGAGCTGCGAATCGCGGTGTCCGGGGCGTTCGAGCATCCGGAAGCCGCCGAGCGGTTGCGTCTGGCCACTGCCTCTGACCAGCGAATTTCGCTGGCTGAGGATGCTGACGTGTGCTTGACCGCCGATGCGGTGGTGTCGTTGCACCGCGGTGGGGCGGACGACCGGATCGCGCTGCGGTTGGCGTCGTTGGCCGTGCGGGGCGTGCCGGTGGTGGCGTCCGACCATGGTGCTGTGGCCGAGCTGTTCGGCAAGACGGCGGTTCTCGTGCCGTGTCACCAGGGGTCCGAGCCCGACGTGCAGGCCGCTGCTCGCTTGCTGCGCTCGTTGGCCGACGACCTGCCGACCGCCGAGGCGTTGGGTGCGGCCGGACGTGAGCACGTGTTGTCCGTGCGGTCCGTTGCGCGCGTCGCGCAGGTACTGCGCGAACGCGTCGAGCACTCATATCGGGGATGGCGCGCGCGCCGGCCGAAGCCGAAGTCCGAGGTCGACCCGATGCTCGCGCTGCAGTCGGCCAAGCACGCGTTACTACGGCAGCCCAACATAGACACCGCTCATCGGACGCCGATGGCACCGGCGTTGCGCAAGATCGTGTTGCGCGCGTTGGACCACTACGACAACCACATGCGCCAGGTGCTGCACACCCTGATCGACGGGGTCGAGCGCACCGTGTCCGAGCTGGTCGACCGGCAGGACGCGCTCCGGTCCGGCGTCGGCGCGGGTGAGCTGGAGTTGCTGCGAGCCGAGGTCGAGCAGGTCGCGGAACGGCAGTCGCACTTCGGTGACCAGTTGGTCGGCGTGGACGACGGTGTCGTGCGCGTGCGTGCGGACATGGCCGGTCAGGGTCGTCGGCTGCGGGACATCGAGGACGCGGTCGTCGCGGAGGCGGCCAAGCGCGCCACGGCGGACGACGTCCTGGCGGAGCGGATCGACAAGCTGACCGTGGCGCTCGATCGGACGTTGGACCGCATCGACACGCTGGAGTCGAAGGTCGTCGAGGTGTTCCGCGAGCGCGACACGCGGTTGGACGCCGCGGTGCGTGCGGCTCATCAGGCACAACAGACCGCGGACGCTCTTCGTCGCGTGGTGGTTCGTCAGCACGAGAACGCTGGTGACGCACCTCAGGTGCGTTCGTCGTTGGTGTTGTGCGACGCGGGCATGATGCGGCTGCCCTCCGACGACGCGTTCATGCTTCCGCTGTTGTCGTCCAACGGCGTGTGGGAGCCGGATCTCGCCGAGCTCCTGGATTCCGTGCTGGAGCCGGACGGGATCTTCCTCGATGTCGGTGCGTACGTCGGGTATCACTCGATCAGGGTGTTGTCGCGGCTCGGCCTGATGGGGGCCGTGGTGGCGGTCGAGCCGGATCCTTCGGCAGCCGCGCTGTTGAGGCACAACGTGTCGGCGAACCTGCCTGCCGCGGTGGCCGCGCGCATGACCGTGATCGAGGGTGCTGCCTGGGAGAGCGCCGGCGAGCTGGCGGTTTCGCCGACGTTGACCGGTGGGGTGTCGGTGTCGCCGCTGGCTCCCGATGCGTCGGACGACGTGGCCCGGGTTCGGTCGGTGCGCCTGGACAAGGAGCTCGAGGGCATCGAACTGGCGAACGGCATGAAGCTCTCCGTGGTGCGGGTGGACACGCCTGGACGCGGGCATCGCGCTCTCGCGGGACTTGTCCGGCTGTTGCGTCGCGATCGGCCGCACGTGTTCCTGGAGTTCTCGGCTTCGGCGACGGCGGACTTCGGTGACGATCCGGTGACGGTCCTCAAGGAGTTCGGCATCTGGGGCTACGACCTGGTGCCGCTGGCGACTCGTCAGGCTGCTTCGCCGGACCAGATCGTGCGGGCGATGGAGGGTCTTCGTTCCATCACCCTGTGGCTGCGTCCGCGTCCGGTTGGGGCCAAGCCGGCTGCTCCTTCGCCGTCCGTGCCGATCAAGCAGCCCGCTGACCAGGCGATTTGACTTTGATCCTCCTCGTGAGTAACTTTCTCCAAGTCGCAAGCGAGACCCCGGAACGAGCGGTTGACACCGCGGATCGGGCCGGGTAAAGTCTCACGGCGTCAAACCCCCAGAAGTAAATGAACGGCCTACCGTGCTGTCCGGGATCTGAAAATGACCCCGATTTGACACCGGAAAAGCCACTCGGATAACTTCTGAACCAAGCTTAAAACTGAATGCGAAGCGAGTTTGCGCCGAGCCTGAATCGCCCGAGAGGCCGATTTGACAAAGCGAAAACGAACTGGCTAAGCTTTCAACACAAGCCCCGAGAGAAAGCCTCCGGAAACGGAGACTGGAACCGGTGAGCGCGTGTTCTTTGAGAACTCAACAGCGTGCCGAAACACAGCCAG
>NZ_JYJG01000142.1 GCF_000955955.1 Lentzea aerocolonigenes | reverse complement strand
GATGCTGGGTGGGCTCATTAGTGGATGCTGGCTGGCTAGACGTTCGGTTGCTTCGACAGTGAGTACTGCGCCTTCGGGTGCGTGGAAAGGTGTCGCGGGGGCTGGGTGAACAGATCGGTACGCTGTTGGGTCCTGAGAGAACACGCTCTTCGTGTCTTTCAGCAGATCGGATCATCTCAGCGCTCGAACCGCCGGCCTTCGGGTTGGCAGGCGAGCAGCACAGAAGAGATGATGACCGTTCGTTCTTTGAGAACTGCACAGTGGA
>NZ_JYJG01000141.1 GCF_000955955.1 Lentzea aerocolonigenes | reverse complement strand
AGCACTACTAGCGACGCGACCCAGAACGTTGGCAGGTAATTCACGCTCAGTGGGACGGCTCGCCGCGAATTCCCGGCAACGTTCCGGGCCACACCACTGGAGACGCCACGTTGGCGCGGTCTCTTCCACTGCGCCGATGTCATCGCCGCGCCACCCGCGCCGGGCCGCGTGCCCGGTGCGGGTCCGCTGGAACCACTCACAGATCGCCGGGAACCAAGTAGGCCGCATGACCGACAATCTCCACGTGGACTGCAGCACCTGCCGTGAAGCCCTGTCCGCCCGACTCGACGGGGAAGACGAAGGCGTGCCCACCGACCAGGTGGACGCGCACCTGGAGACGTGCACGTCCTGCCAGGAGTGGCAGGAGGCCTCCACAACGCTGACCCGCGCACTGCGCGTGCGTCCGGCCACTCCGGTGCCGGACCTGGCCGCGGCGATCCTCGACGCGGCACCCCCGATCACCCCGCCCGCACCAAGCGGCTGGCTGCCCAGGACGTTGCTGGGCGGTGTCGCGGTCGCCCAGCTGACCCTCGGACTCGCCCAGGTGCTGGGCACCGGCACGTCCGTGCACGGCTCCCACGCCACCGGTGTCGACAGCAGCCACCTCTTCAACGAGAGCACCGCCTGGAACCTCGCACTCGGCCTCGGCCTGCTCTGGACCGCGCTGCGCCCCTCCGCGACCGCGGGCATGCTGCCTGTCACAGCGGCGTTCGTCGCCGTGCTGATCCCCTACTCGACCAGCGACCTGATCAACGGCACCGCCACCGCGAGCCGCGTCCTGACCCACTCGCTGCTGGTCGCCGCACTCGCTCTGCTGGCACTGGTGCACTTCCGCGACCGGGACCCCGGCGGCCGCACACCGTTGCAGGACACCGACTCCACCGACACCACCGGCTCATCCGACACCCCGCGGCTGGCCGAACAGCCAAGCCCCCGCCGCCGCATCCGGCTACGGCCGGTCAGCCGCCGCCACGCAGCCTGACCGTGGCCGGCCCGAACGGTGCGAAATGGGCTGTCGGCGCGGCCATCGCCCTGCGACGCCGACCACCTGACAGCGGCTCGAGGACATCACGGGCAGCGGTGTTCCGTTGACACCCCGTCAACCGACCGCCGACACGACCGCGGACCCGCGGGCGGTGTCAGCAGCATCAGCGATGACGTCCCTGATCAGGTCCGCGATCTCGCACCACTGCGCGGGGGTGAGCGTGAGTGGCGGAAACAGCTTGAGGACCGAGCCGTTGCCCGAAGTCTCCGCGATGACCCCGGCCCTGAACAGCCCGTCGCGCACGGCGCCCGCAAGATCCGCGTCCGGGAACCGAAGTCCGCTCATCGCGCCGCGGCCGACGAGGGTGAGCCCGTGACCGGGCAGCTGCGCGACGATCTCCGTCAGCGTCTGCCTGATCACCCCGGCGAGGTCGGCCACCCGGCCCGCGAAGTCCGGGTCCGCCCAGAGATCGAGTGCGGCGGAACCGGCCACGAACGCCAGGTTGTGGCCGCGGAACGTGCCGTTGTGCTCACCGGGCGCCCACCGGTCGAGCTCGCGCCGGATGAGCAGCGCCGCCATCGGCAACCCCATGCCGCTCAACGACTTCGACAGGCAGACCAGGTCGGGTCGCAGCTCGGGGAACTCCTCGAAGCTGAAGAACCTGCCGGTGCGCCCGCAGCCCGCCTGCACGTCGTCCACGATCACGTGGGCGCCGAGGCGGTCGGCCAGTCGGCGCACCCGGCCCAGCCACGGCCGGGTCGCGGCGTTCAGGCCGCCCTCGCCCTGGACGGTCTCCAGGATGAACGCGGCGGGCACCGGTCCGGAAAGGACAGCGGACTCCAGCTCGGGAGTCGAGTCGTACGGCAGGATCGTCACGTGCGGCAGCGGCGTGCCCGCCCCGCCGCGCAGCAGCGGTGACGTCGTCGCGGCCAGCGAACCCAGTGAGGCGCCGTGGAAACCACCGCGGAACGCCACGACGTGCGTGCGGCCGGTGACCTTGCGAGCGAGCTTGAGCGCCGCCTCGACGGCGAGCGTGCCGGCGGGTCCGGGGAACTGGACCACGTAGTCGCTCATCCCCTTGGCGTCCAGCAGCTGGGCGAACTTCTCCAGGAACTCCGCTTTCGCGCGGGTGTGCAGGTCCAGTGACTGCACCGGGCCGCCCGCGGTGAGGTAGTCGACGACCCGGCGCACCATCTCGGGGTGGTTGTGCCCGTAGTTCAGCGCTCCGGCGCCGCACAGCAGGTCGACGTACCGGCGGCCGGACGTGTCCCACAGGTGGTGCCCGCTCGCCCGTTCGAACACGACCGGAAAGCTGCGGCAGTAGCTGCGCACGGCGGACTCGCGCGCCGCGAAGATCTCGTGCATCTCACTTCTCCAGAACGGTGGTGTCGCCCGGCCGGTGGTCACGCGACCGGCGCAGGTCCGCGAAGGCGAAGGTCCGCTGCAACCAGCGGTCCGCGCCGTCGTAGCGGGGCACGAACTCGGAACGGCCGTGCAGCGTCACGCGGTTGTCGACGACGGCGAGATCGCCCGGACGCAGCCTGATGCCGGTGTAGTGCCGCGCGATCGCGGCGCGCAGGTCGGCCAATGCCGTGGCGGCCTGGTCGGTCAGCGGACTGGTGGCCACCTCGTCGAGGCACAGGTCCGGGTCGGCGGGGTCGCCGGCCAGGACGGCGTGCAGGGAGCCTCGCCCGTTGCCGCCGAACGACGGTGGCGCGGCGGTGAGGAAGTCCGGCTTCGCCAGCGCGGCGCGGGTGGCGGCGCTCAGCTCGGCCAGCGCGGTGCGGATGCAGAACGTGCGCAGCTCGGCCACGCCGTCGTGGTCCGCGCGCAGGCACAGCAGCATCACGAAGTCCGGCCGGTGCTGGTGGAAGGCGTTTTCCGTGTGGAACGTCAGCTCGACCGACCCGGTGTTGCCCTGCACCTTCTCCTCACCGGGTACCGGGACCACGTCCTGCACCAGGGCACCGGACTTCTCGGCGGCGAACGCGGCCGGGTCACCGAGGCCGTGTGCGACCAGTGCCAGCACGGCGGCGCCGACGGTCGGCGTGTGCTGCACGGACCCCTTCACCATCGGCGTCGGCGGGACGTCCCCGATCGGCAGTCCGCTGAGGACGAGCCGCCCGTCGGGTCCGGAGTGCCGGCGGAAGTCGCTGATCTCACGGCGCAGTGCAGCCGGGGTGTCCTCCCAGGACCGCCGCGCCCGTGCGACCCAGCACGGGGCGTCGACCCGGTCGCCGTAGGAGGCGAGCGTGCGGGCGACCCCGTCGAGAACCGCGAGGTCGTCGGCACCGAGCAGGTGTTCCGCGGTGATCATTCGGCCATCGCCTCGATCAGGCTCTGGGGGCGCAGGTCGGTCCAGTTGCGCTCGACGTGCTCCAGGCACGCGGCGCGGCTGTCCGGGCCGAAGACGACCCGCCAGCCGTCCGGCACAGCGGCGAACTCGGGCCACAACGAGTGCTGGCCCTCGTCGTTGACCAGCACGAGGAACACACCGTCGGGGTTGTCGAAGGGGTTGGTCACGGGTTCGTCCTCTCGGTGAGGCGGGCGAGCAGCCCGCCGATCTCGGTGGCGGGCCGCTCGTCGAGCAGTCCGTCGTGGGTGGCGTCGACCGGGTGCACGTCGACGTGCCCGGTCACGTGGGGGCGCCAGAGTTCTGGCGAGCGCGGCGTGTCGCCGTCCGCGAGGCGGGTCGCCCGGACGAACACGACGTCACCGTCGAAAACGCGTGGGACGTGCCGGGCGGCGATGGCGTCGTTGTTGACGAACACCGCTCTGGCCGCCCGCAGCAGGCGCGGATCAGCAAGTTCCTCCGGCACCCGCACTCCGTCGAGCAGGTCGGACTCGGAGCGCCGCGGCGCGAACGGATCCCGCGGGTACGGGTCGAGCAGGGCCAGGAAGGCGATCTCGGCACCGGACTCCTGCAGCTGCACGGCGATCTCGTGGGCCACGAGCCCGCCGAACGACCAGCCGACGATCCGGTACGGCCCGTCCGGCTGCACGCTGCGGATCCGCTCGACCTGGCGAGCAGCCATCTCGGCGATGCTGCCGGGCAGGCGTCCGGTGCCGTCGAGACCGTCGGCCTGCAAGCCGTACAACCCGAACGCGCCGTGCCGGCCGAGCCTGGTGTACGGCCAGCTGAGGCCGCCGAGCGGGTGCACGCAGAACAACACGGGGCCGCCGTCGCGCAGTTTCACCAGCGGTGCCAGCGGATCCGGCGCGTCGTGCAGCCTCGTCGCGAGGCCGGCCACCGTCGGCGACTCGAACACCGTACGCAGCGTGAGGGTGCCACCCAGCTCCGCACGAATCCGGGTCACCAGGCGCGCGGCGGTGAGCGAATGCCCTCCCAGCGCGAAGAAGTCGTCCTCCGCGCCGACCTCCGGCAGGCCGAGAAGCTCGGCCACCAGTGGGCACAACGCCCGTTCGATGTCGTTCTCCGGGCCACGGCTCCCGACGGTCCACTGTGGAGCGGGGAGCTTCGCCCTGTCGATCTTACCGCTGGTGGTGCGCGGAAACTCGGTGATCGTCACAACAGCCGGCACCAGGTGCGCGGGCAGCCTGGTGGCGAGATCGTGCCTCAGCCGCACGGGATCCACGTCGCCGGTGACGTAGCCGACGAGCCGGTCGTCGCGCAGCACCACCACGGCCTGCTCGACACCGGGCGCCGCGACCAGTGCGGCCTCGATCTCACCCGGCTCGACCCGCACGCCGCGCACGTTGAGCTGGTGGTCGGCGCGGCCGGCGAAGTGCAGCCGGCCGTGGCGGTCCCAGCGGGCGAGATCGCCGGTGCGGTACATCCGGGTGCCCGAGCCGAACGGGTCGGCGACGAAACGTTCGGCCGTGAGTGCCGGGGCGTTCACATAACCGCGGGCCAGCGGGAGACCGGTCACGTACAGCTCGCCGGGGACACCGGGCGGAACCGGCCGGAGGCGGTCGTCCAGCACGTGGACGCCGGCGTTGTCGATCGGGGCGCCGATCGGCACGAGCGGGCGGTCGCCGGGGTCGCCGTCCCAGACGGTGGCGTCGCAGGTGACCTCGGTGGAGCCGTACTTGTAGTACAGGCCGCCGAGCCGGTCGGTGAGGTCGCGGGTGAGCGCCTCGCCGCCGACGAAGATCCGCTTCAGCTCGGGCAGTTCGCCCAGCGCCAGCACTGTTTCCAGCATCGACGGGACGAAGTGGACGGTCGTCACGCCGTGCCGCTTCATCACCTCGACGAGGTATCCCGGGTCGCGGTGCCCGCCCGCCTCCGCGACGACGGTGGTCGCGCCCGTCTGCAGCGGCCAGAACAGCTCCCACACCGACACCGTGAACCCGGCGGGCGTCTTGTGCAGCACGCGGTCACCCAGCTCCAGCCGGTAGGTCCGTTGCAACCACGCGAGGTGGTTCACCACCGACCTGTGCGACACCACGACACCCTTGGGCCTGCCGGTCGAGCCGGAGGTGAACAGCACGTACGCCGCGTTGTCCGGGTCGATCCGGACCTCCGGGTCGTGGTCGGGGAACTTCACGCTGGCCGTCACGACGTCCGGTGTGACCACAATGGACACTTTGGCGTCCGCGCGCATCGCCTCGGCTCGGTCGGCCGGGGCGTCCACCGGGGTGTAGGCGGCACCGGTCTTGATCACCGCGTGGGCCGCGACGACCAAGTCCGCCGACCGCGGCACCTCGAGCGCCACCACCGACTCGGGGCCGGCACCCTCGGCGATCAGCAGGTGCGCCAACCGGTTCGCCCGGCGGTTCAGCTCCGCGTAGGTCAGCTCCTCGGAGTCGCTGACGACGGCGATCGCGTCCGGGGTTTCACGGACAGCGCGGGCGAACAGGTCGGCCAGCGTCGCTTCCGGCAGTGCGACGGTTGTCCCGTGCCGCACCGGTTCACCCGGCAGCAGCACGTCCAGCTCGCTGATCGGCGCGTCCGGACGGGTCGCCGCCTGGTCGAGGACGCGGAGGAACCGTTCGGCGAGCGACGCGACCGTGTCGTGGTCGAAGAGCCCGGCCGGGTACTGGATCTCGCCGGTCAGTCCGCCGTCCGGATGCTCGGTGAGGCCGACGGACAGGTCGAACCGCGCGGACGGCAGGCTCACCTCGACCGCTTCACCGTCGAGCCGGGTGTCCCCGCCGCCGACGCGGTAGGACAGCATCACCTGGAACAGCGGATGCCGTCCGGCCGAACGTGGCGGGTTGAGCACCTCGACAAGCCGTTCGAACGGCGTGTCCTGGTGTTCGTAGGCGTCGAGCGCGGTGTCCCGCATCCTGCCGAGCAACTCGGCGAACGTCGGGTCGCCGTCCGTCCGCGTCCGCAGCACCAGCGTGTTGAGGAAGCAGCCGACCAGGTCGTCGAGCGCCGCGTCGGACCGTCCGTGCACCGGCACGCCGATCGGCAGGTCGGTGCCAGCGCCCATCCTGGTCAGCAGGGCGGACAGACCGGCGAGCACGACCATGAACGTGGTGGCGTCGGCGCTGATCCCGGCCAGCCTCGCGTGCAGCTCCCGGCTGATCTCGAGCGGCACGGCGCCCGCACCCGCCACGAGTACGGACCGCGGGCGGTCGGCGGGCAGGTTCAGCTCCTCCGGCAGCCCGGCCAGGGTGTCCGCCCAGTACCGCTCGTCCAGCGGCAGTCGCCGTTGCCAGAGCGCGAAGTCCGCGTACTGCACCGGAAGCGGCGTCCACCGCGGTGCCTCGCCCGTGAGCCGGGCGTGGTAGGCGGTCATCAGGTCACGGGTCAGCGGTGCCATCGACTGGCCGTCACCGGCGATGTGGTGGAGCAGCAGGAGCAGCACGGCCTCGCCGCCGTCGTGGAACACCCAGGCGCGCAACGGAGGTTCGGCCGCGAGGTCGAACGGGTGCGCCGCCGCGGAGGCCAGGGCCCGGTCGTCCCACGGTGCCTCGGTCAGCCTGGGTGCCGTGCCCGCGGGCAGCACGATCTGCTCGTCGTCGCGGAACACGGTCCGCAGCACCTCGTGCCGGTCGGCCACGTCGGTCAACGCGAGCCGCAACGCCGCGACGTCCAGATCGCGCAGCCTCAGCGCGAGCGGCATGTTGTAGGCCGCGGACGGGCCTTCCAGCCGGTGCAGGAACCAGAACCGCTCCTGGGTGTACGACAGCGGCAACCGCTGCGGCCGCTCCCCCGCCACCAGCGCGGGCAGGGTGATCCCGGTGAGCCTGGGCGCCAGCCGTGCGGGAGTGCGGGCCTCGAACACCTCCCGCACCGAGACCTCCGCACCCAGCCGGGCACGGACGCCGTTGACCAGCTTGGGCACCAGCATCGAATGCCCGCCGAGGGCGAAGAAGTCGTCGTCCCGGCCCGCCGAACCCAGCTGCAGCACCTCGGCGAACACCTTGCACAGCACGGCTTCGGCGTTGTTGCGCGGCTCCGCACAGGGCCGGATCTCGGCGGCGGGAGCGGGCAGCGCCCTGCGGTCGATCTTGCCGCTCGTCGTCAAAGGCAGCGCGTCGAGAACCACAATCCGTTGCGGCACCATGTGTTCCGGCAGCATCGTGGCCACCTCGGCGCGCACGTCCGTGCCACCGACCACGTACCCGACCAGCAGGTCGTCACGCACCACCACGGCGGCCGCAGAGACGCCCGCGCAGGCCGTGAGCGCCGCCTCGACCTCACCGGGCTCGACCCGCATCCCGCGCACCTTGACCTGGTCGTCGGTGCGCCCGACGTACTCCAGCACTCCCTTGCGCCACCGGGCCAGGTCGCCGGTGCGGTACATCCGGGTGCCGGAACCGAACGGGTCGGCCACGAACCGCGCCGCCGTGTCACCGGGCCGCCGGTGGTACCCGCGGGCGAGCCCCGCGCCGGCCAGGTACAGCTCACCCGTGACGCCGTCCGGCAACGGCCGCAGGTTCCGGTCCAGCACGTACGCGGCGACGTTGCCGATCGGCCGTCCGATCACCGGCCTGGGGTGCTCGGCCAGCCACGCCGTGACGGCGTCCACCGCGCACTCGGTGGGGCCGTACAGGTTGATCGCGGTGACGCCGTTGTCGCGCAACGTCCGCCACAGGTCCCGATCCACCGCCTCGCCGCCGAGCGCGAGCACCTCGAGCGGCAGCGGCCCGGTCGCCAGCAACAACCGGACGTGCGAAGGGGTGCTCTGCATGACGTCGATGTGCTGCTCGGCGAGGTGGGCGACCAGTGCTTCCGGGTCACGCCGCACCTCGTCGCCGACGACGTGCAGTTCGTGACCCGCCAGCATCCACAGCACCGGGACCCACGACGCGTCGAACGTCAGCGGCGCGACGAGCGCGACCCGGCACCGGTGGTCGCGGAACAGGTTCGCCCGGTGCTGGTGGAAGAGGTTGACGATCGCCCGGTGCTCGACGGCGGCTGCCTTCGGTGTCCCCGTCGAGCCCGACGTGTGCAGGACGTAGGCCAGATCGCCGGGCACGGGCACCGCGGGCTCGGCCTCGGGACCGGCCAGCTCCGCGTCGAGCACGAACGTCGCGTCCTCCAGCAACCGCCGCACCCTTGCCTCGGGCGCCGTCACGTCGATCGGCAGATACGCCGCCCCAGCGGCCATGACGCCGAACATCGCGACGATCACGGCAGCCGATCGCGGCAACCGCACCGCGACGACGTCGCCACGACCGATGCCGCGTCCCGCCAGCACGCGCGCCAGCCGCAGGACACGCTCCTGCAGCTGCGCGAACGTCAGCGTCTCGTCGGCGACCACCGCGACCGCGTCCGGCGTCCGGATCACCTGGGCCAGCAGCAGTTCCGGCAACGTCCCGGTCACGGTCACCGGCGTCGGCCCGGCCGGTCGTCGCACCAGGTCGGCGAGTCGCACCGGCTGGTCCGGCGTGGTCACGAGCGCGGTGAGCAACGCCGTGAAGCTCGCCGCGATCGCCTCGGCCGTCTCGACGTCGAACAACCCCGTGTCGAACTCCACGACGCCGGTCACGCCGTCACCGGCCGGCGTCAGCTTCAGCGTCAGGTCGAACTTCGCGGCGCCCGTACCACCGGCGCTCTCCACCACCACGCCGAGGTCGCCGAGCTCCGCGGCGGGCGGCAGCACCGACAGCAACACGCGGAACAGCGGTGCGCCACCGGGAGCCAGCTCGGCGACGACCGCGTCGAACGGTACGTCGGCGTGTGCGAACGCGGCCAGGTCCGCGGCGCGAACGCGGTGCAGCACCTCGCGGAACGTCGGGTCACCGGTCAGATCCGTGCGCAGCGCGACGGTGTTGACGAAGTAGCCGACCAGGTCCTCCAGCCGCCGGTCCGGACGACCGGACACGGGCGTCCCGATCACGACGTCGTCACCGGAACCGAGACGCTGCAACAACACCGAGAGCGCCGCGTGCAGCACGGTGAACTCCGTGCAACCGTGTTCCCTGGCGAAGTCCGCGACCGAAGGCAGCGTCACCGGGACGCGTTCCGCGGCACCGCTGGGCAACGGCCGGTCCACCGGCAGCTGTTGCTCCGCCGCGCCTTCCAGCGTGCGGCGGAAGAACGCGATCCCGTCGTCCGAAGACACGCTTTGCTGCCACAACGCGAAGTCCGCGTACTGCAGAGACAACGGCGCCAGCGCGGCCGCGGTCACGTCGACGCGGGCGCGGTAGGCGGTGGCCAGGTCACGTGCGAGCGGCCCGAACGACCAGTCGTCGCCCGCGATGTGGTGCAGCACCAGCAGGAGCACGAGTTCGTCACCGCAGCGGAACACGGTCGCGCGCAACGGCGTCTCCCGCGTCAGGTCGAACCCGCGGGCGATCTCGGCCCGCACGGCCTCGGCCAGGTCGTCCACCCGCACCGTCTCGACGTCCAGCGCCGCCGGTCGCACCAGCTGGCAGGGCTCACCGTCGAACTCGGGGAACAGCGTGCGCAGCACCTCGTGCCGGGTCACCACGTCGACGAGCGCCCACTTCAACGCCCCGAGGTCGACCTCGTCCGACAGCCGCACCACCACCGGCATCGAGTACCTGGCCGAGGCCGGGTCGAGGCGGTTGAGCAACCACAGGCCGCGCTGGACAGGAGCGAGCGGGACGCGCTCCGGCCGGGGCAACGACCCCAGCTCCGGTCGCTTCGCCCGCACCTCGCCGTCCGTCGCCGCGGTCAGCAACGCGGGAGTCGGCGCGGTGAACAGCGTCGTGACGCCGATGTCACCGCCCAGCTGGGCACGTACTCGGTTGACGACCTGTGCGGCGAGCAGGGAATGCCCGCCCAGCGCGAAGAAGTCGTCGTCCACACCCACCTGTTCCAGGCCGAGCACCTCGGCGAAGATCTCGCACACGACCCGTTCGGCCTCGTTGGGGACGCGCCCCGAGGTCGTGCGCGGCTCGGGCAGCCGGGAGCGGTCGAGCTTTCCGTTGGGGCTCAACGGGATCTCATCCAGCTCGACGAACGCCGACGGCACCAGGTGTGCGGGCAGCAGCGTCGAGAGGGCAGCCCGCAGTTCGCCAGGACGCAGGGGCCGCGACGGCACGACATAGGCGACCAGCCGTCCGTCCCGCACCACCACGGCGGCCTGCCGCACACCGTCCACTTCGGACAGAACGGCCTCGGTCTCGCCCGGTTCCACCCGGAACCCGAGGATCTTCACCTGGTCGTCGACGCGGCCCGCGTACTCCAGCCGGCCGTCCGCCCAGCGCGCCCGGTCGCCGACGCGGTACATCCTCGTGCCGGAGCTGAACGGGTCGGCGACGAACCGTTCAGCGGTGAGTCCTGGCTGGTCGCGGTAGCCACGCGCGATGCCGGCTCCGGCCAGGTAGAGCTCACCCCAGACGCCTTCGGGCACGGGCCGCAGCCACCCGTCGAGCACGTAGGCCCGCGCGTTGGCGATGGGCGTGCCGATCGGCACCGGGCCGTCGCCCTCCCCGACCTCGAAGACGACGCAGCCCACGGTCGCCTCGGTGGGCCCGTACTCGTTGATCACCAGCGCGTCCGGGTTGCGCTCCCGCCAGCGCCGCACCACCTCGCCGTCCAGCGCTTCACCGCCGACGACCAGGTTCTTCGCCCGCGGCAGGTCCGTCAGCCGCAGGTGGCTGGGCGTGACCTTGAGCAGGTCGGTGTCGCGGTCGAGCCCGCCGAACCGCACGCGGCCACCCGTGATCAGCGGGGTGAACAGCGTGGTCACCGGCATGTCGAACGCGACCGATGAGTGGATCACCGACTCGCCGGCCGCGGCCGGGTAGAGCCGGACCGCCTCGTGCAGGTACGCGGCGAGTGACGCGTGCTCGACCACGACGCCCTTCGGTCGTCCGGTCGAGCCGGACGTGTGGATCACGTACGCCGCGGACCTCGGGTGCACCGCGACGTCGAGCCGTTCCGCGTCGTGGGCGTCCAGCCCGTCGAACGTGTCCGGCGTGATCACCTGATGGGCACCGGCGGTCATCTGCTCGATGCGCGCCAACGGGTACGAGTCGTCAACCGGCACGTAAGCGGCACCGGACTTCAGCACCGCGAGCAACGCCACCAGCAGGTCGGCCGACCTGGGCAGCACCACCGCGACCAGCTCGCCGCGACCGAGCTTGCGCGCCAGCCGGTTCGCCCGCGCGTCCAGTTCGGCGTAGGTCAGCGCCTTCGTGTCATCGAGCACCGCGATCGCGTCCGGTGTGCGGTCCACCTGCTGCTCGAACAGCTCGGGCAGCAGCGCACCGGGCAGTTCCGCGGCGGTGGCGTTGCGCGTGACCACCAGGTCCTCGCGCTCGGCCTCCGAGAGCAACGGCAGGTCGGCGATCCGAGTTCGCGGATCCGTGACCGCCGTGTGGAGCAGCCGCAGGAACCGCTCGACGAGCGCCTCGACGGTGCCTCGGTCGAACAGGTCGGTCGCGAACTGCACGGACCCCGCACCGTCCGGGCGCAGCGCCATCAGCAGGTCGAACTTCGCCTGCCCGCCACCGGCTTCGAGCAGTTCGGTCTCCAGCCCTGGCAGCTCGGGCGCGCCGCTGCCGTGGTCCATCGACAGCATCACCTGGAACAACGGGTGCCGCGCCGCCGACCGCGCCGGGTTGACGGCCTGCACCAGCCGGTCGAACGGCACGTCCGCGTGGGTGTAGGCGTCGACGTTCGCGCCCCGCACCCGCAGCAGCAGCTCGCTGAACGACGGGTTGCCCGACAGGTCCGTGCGCAGCGGCACGGTGTTGGTGAACAGGCCGACCAGGTCCTCGAACACGGTGTCCCGCCGGGTGTCGACCGGGGCGCCGAGCACGATGTCCTCCCCCGCGCCGAGCCGGCCGAGCAGCACCGCGAGTGCGGCCTGCAGCACCATGAACTCGCTGATGCCGAAGTGGCACAACGCGGCCAGCGCCGCACGCGTGCACTCCGGCACCTGGAACGGCACCGCGTCCCCGCGGAACGACTGCACCGCCGGTCGCGGCCGGTCGGTGGGCAGCTCGATCTCCTCCGGCACCCCGGCGAGCACGGCGGTCCAGTGCCTCAGCGCCTCGTCCTGCCCGTCCTGGTGGCGCAGGGCGTAGTCGGCGTACTGCGCGGGCAGCCCGGTCCACTGTGGAGCTTGGCCGGATCGCCTTGCCGCGTAGGCGGTCTGCAGGTCGTGGGCCAGTGGCCGCATCGAGCCGCCGTCGCCCGCGATGTGGTGCAGGGTCACCAGCAGGACGTGCTCGTGCCCACCACCGGCCAGCACCGCGCGGATCGGGATCTCGGAGTCGAGCGCGAACGGCCGTTCCGCGTGGTCGTCGAGGTGGTCGACCACCTCGAACGGGACTTCGACGTTCTCCAGCACGACCTGCTGCGGGCCTTCGGGGTCGATGACCGTGCGGAGGATGTCGTGGCGGGCCAGGACATCGCCGAACGCGGCGCGCAGTGCGGGAACGTCCAGCTCGCCGCGCAGGCCCAGGGCGATCGGGATGGTGTAGGTCGCGGACGGGCCCTCCAGCTCGTACAGGAACCACATCCGGCGTTGAGCCGCGGACAGCGGCGCGCGGCACAAGCGTTGGGGCACCACGACTTCCTTCTCGGTGACCGGCTCCCCCAGCACCTCGCTCAGCGCCGCCACCGTCGGGTTCTCGAACACGTCCCGGATCGACACGTCCGCCGCGAACTCGTCCCGCAGGCGGTTCACCAACCGCGCCGCGAGCAGCGAATGGCCGCCCAGTGCGAAGAAGTCGTCGTGCGGCCCGATCTCCGCCACACCCAGCAGCTCCGCGAACGCGGCGGCGATCCGCCCGTCCGCCACCGCACTGGCGGCTGCGTGCGCCGGTGCGGGCAGCGCGGCCCGGTCGATCTTCCCGTTCGGCGTGCGGGGCAACACGTCCAGCGCGACGAACGTCGTCGGCACCATGTACTCCGGCAGCGTCGTCGCCACCGCGGCACGCACATCGTCCACGGTCCGGCCCGCCCGCAGTACGACGTACCCGACCAGGACGCCGTCCCGCACCACGGCCGCCGCCTCGGCGGACTCGGCGGACAGCGCCGCCTCGACCTCGCCCAGCTCGATCCGGAAACCACGGATCTTGACCTGGTCGTCGACTCGCCCGGCGAACTCCAGCAGCCCCTCGGAGGTCCACCGCGCCAGGTCGCCGGTCCGGTACATGCGCGAGCCGGCGGACCCGAACGGGTCGGCGACGAACCGTCCGGCCGTGAGCCCCGGACGACCCTGGTAGCCGCGCGTCACCAACGCGCCGCCCACGTACAGCTCCCCCACCGCGCCGATCGGCACCGGACGCAGCCGCGCGTCCAGCACGTGGACCTGCGTGTTCCAGGCAGGCCGGCCGATCGTGATCACGCCCGACGGCACCGGATCGCCCGGCGCGATGCGGAAGACGGTGCAGCCGACGGTGGTCTCGGTCGGGCCGTACTCGTTGAGCACGGTCGCCTCGGGGTTGCGGGCACGCCACGCGTCCAGCGCGTCACCGAGCAGCGACTCGCCGCCGAGCACCAGCTCCCGCGACGGCGAGAACTCGTCCTGCACCGCGTCGAGCAGCGCGAGGTGGCTCGGGGTCGCCTTGACGTAGGAGGGTTTGGTGACCGCGCCGGCGGGCCCGCTCGCCGTCCAGTTCACCAGTTCGACGCGGCCGCCGGAGATCAGCGGACCGTAGATGCCGGTGACCGTGAGGTCGAACGAGATCGGCGAGTGCACCAGCGCGTGGTCGCGCAGGCTCGCGTACTCGTCCAGCACCCAGGCCAGGTAGGCGATCACCGAGCGGTGCTGCACCACCACGGCCTTCGGCGTGCCGGTCGAGCCCGAGGTGAAGATCGCGTAGGCGGCGTTGTCGGGCAACGGACCGGGTGTGACGCGCGAGCTCGGTTCACCGGTGGCGCCGGGCGGCGCGGCGGGAGAGCCCGGCTGCGCGAGTTCACCGACGACGTCCGACAGCACCACCGGAAAGCCCGGCTGGGCGAGTTCCTCGGTGGTCACCACCGCGACCGGGCCGATGTCGCGCAGCATGAAGCCCAGCCGCTCAGCCGGATGCGCTGGGTCGAGCGGCAGGTACGCGGCACCGGTCTTGAGCACCGCCAGCACCGCGACGACGACCTGCTCGGACACCGGCAGCAGCACGCCGACGAACCGCTCCGGCCCCGCACCCAGCCCCACCAGGTGGTGCGCCAGGCGGTTGGCGCGCGCGTCCAGTTCGGCGTAGGTCAGCGTCGTGTCGCCGAAGACCACCGCGGGAGCGTCCGGGGTGCGGTCGGCCTGGGCCTCGAACAGCGACACCAGCGTGCCGAACGGCAGCTCGTGCGCCGTGTCGTTCCACGAGGCGAGCAGACGGCGTTCCTCCGCGCGCAAGGAGCTGATCGGCAGCGAAGGAGCCGCGACGGCAGCGGCCAGGACCTCCTGGAACGACGCCACGATCCGTTCGGCGGTCGCGCGGTCGAACAGGTCGGTCGCGAACTCCAGCACGCCGCGCACGCCGCCGGACGGTTGCTCGGCCAGGAAGAACGACAGGTCGAACTTCGCCGCCGCCAGCCCGAGCGGCAGCGGTTCCGCGGTCACGCCCGGCAGGTCGACCGCGATGGTCTCGTCGGCGTTGTTCCAGTTCAGGTTCACCTGGAACAACGGGTGCCGCGCGGTCGAGCGGCGCGGGTTCACCGCCTCGACGACCAGCTCGAACGGCACGTCCTGGTGCGCGTAGGCGGCCAGGTCGGCGGTCCGCACCCGGTCCAGCACCTCGGTGAACGCCGGATCGCCGGACAGGTCGGTGCGCAGCACGACGTTGTTGACGAAGAACCCGACCAGGTCGCGCAGCGCCTCGTCCGGCCGGCCCACGACCGGTGACCCGACGACCACGTCCTCGCCCGCACCGAGCCGGTGCAGCAACGTGGCGATCGCCGCGTGCACCGCCATGAACGGCGTGACGTGATGCGCTCTAGCCAGCTCGATTAGTCCACTGTGGACGTCAGAAGGAACGGTGAACTCCACGGTCTCGCCGTGATGGGACGGCACGACAGGCCGCTGCCGGTCGTACGGCAGCGCCATCTCCTCCGGCAGTCCGGCCAGCTCGGACGTCCAGAACGACACGTCCGGCGCTTCCCGTTGCCACACGGCGAAGTCCGCGTACTGCACGGGCAGCGGCCGCCAGTCCGGTTCGGCACCGCGCACCCGTGCGGTGTAGGCCGCCGTCAGGTCCGCCGCGAGCGGAGCCATCGAGGCACCGTCACCCGCGATGTGGTGCAGCACGATCAGCAGCACGTGCTCGTCCGGGCCGGCGGGGAACAACACGGCACGCACCGGTGCCTCACCAGCGAGGTCGAACGGCCGCGCCACCTCCTCTTCCAGGGAGGAACCGATCCGCAGCGCCGGGATCTCGGGCAGCAACACCTGGTGCGGGCCGAGCGAGTCCTCGGCGAACACCGTCCGCAGCACCTCGTGGCGCTGCCCCACGTCGGCCAGGGCAGCGGACAGCGCCGCCACGTCCAGCGCACCGCGCAACCGCAGCGCGACCGGCAGGTTGTAGGTCGCCGACGGACCTTCCATCTTGTGCAGGAACCACAACCGCTCCTGAGCGTGGGACAACGGCACCCGCTCACCGCGTTCCACCGCCACCACGCCGGCCCGCCTGGCCGAAGCCGTGGCGAGTTTCGGCGCGAGCGCCGCCACCGTGGTCGCCTCGAACAGCACGGCCAGCTCGACCTCCCGGCCGAACACCGACCTGATCCGCCCGGCCAGCCTGGTCACCAGCAGCGAATGCCCGCCGAGCGCGAAGAAGTCGTCGTCGATCGACACCGCGGGTACGCCGAGCACCTCGGCGAAGAGTCCACAGAGGATCTCCTCGTCGGGCGTGCGGGGAGAACGTCCTTCGGTGGCCGCGAACTCCGGCACCGGCAGCGCCTTGCGGTCCAGCTTGCCGTTCGGCGTGAGCGGCCACGTGTCCAGCTCGACGAACCGCGCGGGAACCATGTACTCGGGCAGCCGCGCGGCCATCCGCTCCCGCAGGTCGTCGTGGTCGACCGGGCCGGACGTGAGCAGGTAGCCGACGAGCCGCTGGTCGTGCACCGCGGCGGCGGCACGGGCGATCGCGGGATGCGCGGCCATCGCGTCCTCGACCTCGCCCAGCTCGACCCGGAACCCGCGCAGCTTGACCTGCTCGTCCGCGCGGCCCAGGTACTCCAGCTCGCCGCCAGCGGTCCAGCGCACCACGTCCCCGGTCCGGTACAACCGCTCTCCGGCCGCGAAGGGGTTCGCCACGAACCGTTCCGCGGTCAGCGCCGGACGGTCCAGGTAACCCCGCGCCAGCTGCACTCCGCCGAGGTAGAGCTCGCCGGGCACACCGGGCGCGACCGGCTCGAGCCAGCGGTCCAGCACGTGGACCGACGTGTTCGGCACCGGACCGCCGATCAGCACCACCTCGGCGTCCGGCACAGCCGCCCAGGCGGTGACGTCGACCGCGGCCTCGGTCGGGCCGTAGGCGTTGAGCAGCACGGCATCCGAACCGGCGCGGTGCCGCCGGACCAGGTCGGCGGGCAGTGCCTCGTCACCGGAGACGACGAGCCGCACCGACTCCGGCAGCGGCACCTCGTCCTGGTACGCCGCGAGCATCGACGAGCTCAGGTGCACGACCGAGACGGACTCCTCGCGCATCAGACGTTCCAGGTACACCGGATCGCGATGACCGTCAGGACGCGCGACGACGAGCGTGCCGCCGCGGGCCAGCGTCCAGAACACCTCCCACACCGACACGTCGAAGCTCACCGGCGTGGACTGCAGCACCCGCTCACCGGGCCGCAACGCGTGGTCGCGCTGCATCCACCACAACCGGTTCGCCATGCCCGCGACAGTGTTGACCGTGCCCTTCGGCCGGCCGGTCGAGCCCGAGGTGTAGATGATGTACGCGGCGTTGTCGGCGTGCGGCCGCACGCCGAGGTTCTCCGGCGACTCGTCAAGCGAGTCCACTTCGGACACCAGCAGCGCGGCGCCGGAGTCTTCGAGGATGTAGGAGATCCGGTCCGCCGGATACCCGGTGTCGATCGGCACGTACGCGGCACCGGTCTTGATCACGGCCCACAGCGCGATGATCAGGTCGACCGAGCGCGGCAGCATCACCGCCACCCGGGACTCCGGCCCGACCCCTCGCTTCCGCAACGACCGCGCGAACCGGTTCACCCGCGCGTTGAACTCGCCGTAGGTGACCCGTTCGCCCTCGAAGACGACGGCGACGGCCTCCGGGTCCTGCGACTCCAGCTGCTCGACGACCCACTGGCCGTCGGTCTTGACGATCGTGTCGTTCCAGCGCTCCAGCACCAGCGAACGCTCGTCCTCCTCCAGAACGTCCACTTCGGACAGCCGGAGCGAGGAGTCACCGGCCACCGCGGTCAGCACCTTCGTGAACCGCCGCGCGAAGCTCTCGATCGTGGTGTGGTCGTAGAGGTCGGTGGCGTACTCCAGCGTGCAGAGCAGCCCGCCGGTCTCGGTGAGCTGGCAGTCGAAGTGGATGTCGAACTTCGCCGTGCCGCTGGTCACCGGCCCGGCCTGCGCGCGGACACCCGGCAGGTCGATCTGGGCCTCGGTGAGGTCCAGCCAGGCGAGCATCACCTGGAAGAACGGGTGCCGCGACCGCGACCGTTCCGGGCTCAGCTCCTCCACCAGCCGTTCGAACGGCACCTCGCGGTGGGCGAACGCGCCCAGACCGGCCTCACGCACCCGGCCGAGCAGGGCGTCGAACGTCGGGTCACCAGAGGTGTCGATCCGGTAGACCAGGGTGTTGATGAAGACGCCGACGACGTCGTCCAGCACCGAGTCGGGGCGGTCCGCGATCGCGCCGCCGAGCGGGATGTCCTCGCCCGCGCCGAGCTTGGTCATCAGCGCGGCGGCCGCGGCCTGCAACACCATGAACGGCGTCGTGCGGGTGCGACCGGCGAGGTCGAGCAACCGCCGGTACAGCTCCGGGTCCACGTCGAAGTCGAGGTGACCGCCGCGGTGGGTGGCGATGGCCGGGCGCGTCCGGTCCGCCGGGAACGTCACCTCTTGGGGCAGCCCCTCGAGCGTGCGCGTCCAGTACTCGACCTGGCGCGGCAGGTCCACCGCCACGGTGTCTCGCTGCCACACCGCGAAGTCGGCGTGCTGCACCGCGAGCGGAGTCCACTCCGGCGCGGAACCCGCTGCCCTCGCGCGATAGGCAGCCGACAGGTCTTCGGCCATGGGCCGCAACGAGACACCGTCAGCCGCGATGTGGTGCACGACGAAGAGCAGCACGTGCTCGTCCGGACCGACCACGTACAGCGTTGCCAGCAACGGCAGATCGGTGGCCAGGTCGAACGCGTGCGCCGCGGCGGCGGCGAGATCCGGTGCCGGATCACGCACCAACGCCATCGTGAACTCGGCGTCGGCGGGCAGCACGACCTGGTGCGGACCGTGCTCGTCCTCCGGGTAGATCGTCCGCAACGCCTCGTGCCTGGCGATCAGGTCGCGCAGAGCCGCTTGCAGCGCGCGGACGTCCAGCTCACCGGAGAGCCTGATCGCGGCCGGGATGTTGTACGTGCCCGTGGCGCCCTGCAGCCGTTGCAGGAACCACATGCGTTCCTGCGCGAACGACAGCGGAATCCGCTCAGGTCGCGAACCGCCGGTGATCCCGGCGCGGCGCGGGCGGGAGCCGGAGAGCAGACCGGCGAGACCGGCGGCGGTCGGTGCCGCGAACACCTCGCGCAACGACAGCTCGACGCCGAACTCGTCGCGCACCCGGTGCACGAGCCGGATCATCATGATCGACGTGCCGCCGAGCGCGAAGAACTCGTCGTCGACCGAGATCTCGTCCACGCCCAGCACGTCCGCGGCGATGTGGCAGAGCTTCTCCTCCGCCTCCGTGCGCGGCGCCCGTCCGGTGGAGGTCCGCAGCGCGGTCTCGACCACTTGCCCGGCAAGCACTTCCACCTCCGGAAGCGCATGGCCGAACCCGGTCGACGCGGTGGTGAGCAGCTGGCCGAACATCGCCGCCACCGACTCGGCCCGCTCGTGGTCGAACACCCCGGTCTGGTAGGCGAGGCGGATCCGCAGGCCCGTCTCGGGGAAGACCGACACCGTGACCGGGTAGTGGGACCGCTCGGTCAGCTCGGCTTCGGCCAGCACCAGGTCACCGGCGCCGAGGTCGCTACCCAGCGGGTAGTTCTCCACGGCGAGGACGGTGTCGAACAGGGCGTCCAGGCCAGTTGTGCGGGTGATGTCGGCGAGGCCGAGGTGCTGGTGCGAGCGCAGCTCGTCCTCGGTGTGCCGCAGGTGGGTCATCACGTCGGCGAAGGTGTCGCCGGTGGCGAGCCGGACCCGGACCGGCAGGGTGTTGACGAACAGGCCGATCATCGACTCGACGCCGGGCAGCTCGGCGGGGCGGCCGGACGTCGTCGAGCCGAACACCACGTCATCACGGCCGGTGCAGGTCCGCAGCACGACCGCCCACAGGCTCTGCACGATCGTGCCGAGCGTGACCCCCTGCTCCGTGCCCGTCCTCAGCAGCGCCTCGGTCACGTCCGCAGGCAGCACGACCTCCACGTGGCCGTGGCCGGTCACCGCACGGCCCTGCGGCGCGATCCTGGTCGGACCGGTGAGCCCGGCGAGCGCGGATCGCCACGCGGCCAGGGAGGAGTCGCGGTCCTGCCGGGCGAGCCAGGCCAGGTAGTCGCGGTACGGCGCGGCGGGCAGCGGCTCGCCGCCGTGGTAGAGCGTCACGAGCTCGCGCACCAGCAACGGCAACGACCAGCCGTCGAGCAGGAGGTGGTGATGCGTCAGGACGAGACGATCACCGATCGCGGTGAAGCGCAGCAACGGCGGCCGCACGACGCTGAACCCCCGCGCCCGGTCGGCGACCAGGAACGCCTCGAAGTCGTCGCGCTCGTCCCACGGCACGGTCACGGCCGCCGGAATCGTCTGCACTGGCGCGCCGGTGGACCGGCTGCGGAACCCGGCGCGGAGGTTCGGGTGCCGTCGCAGCAGCTCACCGGCGGCAGCGCGCATCCGGGTGCGGTCGAAGCCACCGTCGAAACGCAGCACGAGCTGACCGACGTACGGGTCCTCCGCCTCGTACAGGGCCAGGAACAGCAGACCTTCCTGCAACGGTGACAGCGGCAGCACGTCGTCGATCCCGCGCAACCGGTCCAGCTCCTGCTGTCCGATGTGGACCAGCGGGACGTCGGACGGGGTGAGCCCACCGGAGGTGTCCTGGGCCAGCTCGGCCAGCGCCGCGCACCACTCGTTGGCGAGCTCGCGCACCGTCTCCTCGGTGAACAGGCCGCCGGGGAACGTCCACTCGGCGACCAGCACGCCGTCCCGCACGTGCGCGTTGATCTCCAGGCTGTGCGTGCACGGCATCCCGGGGTCGGTCAGCAGCCGCACGTCGCCGTCGAGTTCCCAGCCCAGCGCCGACGGCTCCAACCGGCCGAGGTAGTTGAACGCGATCTGCGGCGATCCGGTGACCCGGTCCCTGACCTCGTCGAACCGGTGGCCGAGGACCCGGCGCACGTCCTCCTTGGCGGTCTTGAGCGGGTGCCCGCCCGCCTCCAGCCGCACCGGATGGGTGCGGGTGAACCAGCCGACGGTCGCGGACAGGTCGAAGCCGAAGCCGTCTCGGCCGTGCGTTTCCCTTTCCACCACAACGGGACCGTCGCCCCGGTGACGGCGCACGGCCTGTGCCAGCGCGGCCAGCAGCACGTCGTCCGGAGTGGCGCGGTAGGCGTGGGGCAACGTGGTCAGCACGGTCTCGGTCAGTTCGCGGGACACGCTGACCGTGACCGTGCGGGCCGTACCGCGCAGGTCGGTCGCCGGGTCCAGCTCACGGGCGGCGAGCGGTGGAACACCGGCGAGAAGCTCGTTCCAGAAGGCGACGTCGTCGCCGGATTCGGTCGCGATGTGCCGTGCCCAGTGCCGCATCGAGGTCGTACGAGCGGACAACACCGGGGTGCGGTCCTCCGCCGCCGCGGTGAGCGCCTCGGCCAGGTCCGGCAGCAGGATCCGCCACGAGACGCCGTCGACCACGAAGTGGTGCAGCACCAGCAGAAGGCGGCTTTCACTGAAGACCGCCCGCACGACGACACCGTCGTGCACCGAGAGGTCGCGCTGTGCCTGGTGGAGCTGGCTGGTGAGGTCGTCGCTCTCGGCGCGGAACAGGCAGTCCTCCGCGCGCACCGCTCCGACCGATCTGATCTCGGTGCCGCGCAACCGAAGCGCGTCGTGCCGGTCCAGCACCGCCTGCAGCGCGGGCACGAGATCGGAGAACCGGGTGCCGGGCCGCAGGCGCAGCGGCACGGCCTGGGCGAACCCGTCGACCGGCCCGGTGAGCTCGCGCATCAACGGCGTGGCTGGGAACTCGCCGACCGCCTCGTCGGTGACCTCCGCTTCGACGGCCACCTCGGCGATCGCGGCGAGCTTGGCCACCGACCGCTGGTCGAACACGTCCCCGGCCCGCACCCCGACGCCACGGCCACGAGCCCGGCTGGCGAACTGGATGGCCGTGATGCTGTCCGCGCCCAACGCGAACAGGTCGTCGTCAATGCCGAGGTCCTGTCGTTGCAACAGTTCCGCGGCGATCGCCTGCAGCACCTCCTCCGTCTCCGTCACGGGAGCCCTGCCGGTCGCGGCGGGCTCGGGCAGCGCGGCGCGGTCCACCTTGCCGTTCGGCGTCACCGGAATCGCCGCCAGGGTCAGCACGACCTGCGGCACCATGAACGCGGGGAGGCGTTCGGCCAGCCAGTCCCGCGGATCTGTCCGCGGCGTACCGGTCACGTAGCCGACGAGCCGCCTCCCGCGCAGGTCGACGACCGCCTGCTGGACACCCGGCACGTTCGCCAGCGCGGCCTCGATCTCGCCCAGCTCGACCCGCTGGCCGTTGACCTTCACCTGGTGGTCGGCCCGTCCGACGAACTCCAGCAACCCGTCCGGCCGGCGCCGCACGACGTCACCGGTGCGGTACATCCGGCTGCCGCGCGGCCCGTGCGGGTCGGCGACGAACCGTTCCGACGTCAACGCCGGCCGATCGAGGTAGCCGCGCGCGAGCTGCGGCCCCGCGAGGTACAGCTCGCCCGTGGAGTCCGGACGCAGCGCCGAGTCCAGCACGTACGCCCGCGTGTTGTGCGTCGGTGTGCCGATCGGGATGACGTCCTGCTGCTCGCACGCCCACGACGTCGCGGTCACGGAGAACTCGGTGGGGCCGTACGAGTTGTGCAGTTGCGCCGCGCACTCGCGGACGAACCGTGCCACCAGACCGGCGGGCATCACTTCACCGCCGCAGCTCACCATCCGCAACGACGGCGTGTGTGTGTACTCGTCGAGGAACGGCCCGAGCATCGACGGCACGAAGTGGATGATCGTGACCTGCTCGTCGCGGACGAGCCGCGCCAGGTACGCCGGGTCGCGGTGGCCGTCGGGACGTGCCACCACGAGCGTCGCCCCGCGGGTCAGCGTCCAGAAGATCTCCCACACCGACACGTCGAACCCGATGGGCGTCTTGTGCACCACGCGGTCCGCGGGCGTGAGCACGTACTCGTCCTGCATCCACGACAGCATGTTCGCGATGCCCGCGTGCGTGATGACGGTCCCCTTGGGACGGCCGGTCGACCCCGAGGTGTAGATCAGGTAGGCCGCGTTGCCGCCGCGCACCGGGACGTTCAGGTCGGTGCCCGGTTCACCCTCCCCCAGCTCCGCGAAGTTCTCCTCGGAGATCACGACCGCGGCACCGGAGTCGGCCAGCACGAACGCGATCCGGTCCGCCGGGTAGCCGGTCTCGACCGGCACGTACGCGGCACCGGCCTTCAACACCGCCCACAACGAGACGATCAGGTCGATCGAGCGCGGCAGCAGTACCGCTACCCGTGACTCGACGCCGATCCCCCTGCGGCGCAACGCGTGTGCCATCCGGTTGGCGCGGACGTTCAGCTCCCGGTAGGTGATCCGCTCACCCTCGAACGCCACCGCCTCGGCATCCGGGTCCTGAGCCTGGAGCAGCTCGACGAAGCCACGCGGTTCCACGTCGTGCGCCGTGTCGTTCCAGCGGGTGAGCTCGTCCGGTTCGACGAGATCGACCGAACCGACGGTCAGATCGGGGTTGCCGGCCGCGGCCAGCATCTTCAGGTACTGCCCACCGTGACCGGCCACGCTTTCCGGCGTGAACCTGGCACGGTTCGCGCGCAGCAGGAGCTGGACACCCTCACTCGCCCGCGGGTCACCGAACGCGTTGAGCGCCAGGTCGCGCACCGGTCCGGCGGACAGCTGGCAGGCGGTCGACTCGACGTCACCGAACCGCAGGCCCGCCGCGGCGAACGACAGCACGTTGACGGCGGGTCCCAGTGCCTCGCCGCCCAGCTCGCGGCGCAGCTCGGCGGCCGGGAAGCGCTGGTGCCGCGCGGCCGTGCCGAGCCGCCCGGCCACCTGGGCGACGAGGTCGGCGAACGTGGTGGCAGGCGTGACGGTCAGCCACAGCGGCACCTCGTTGACGAGCATCGACGGCGTCGCCAGCGCGATGGGGCCGAGCCGGCCGGCCATGAGCACCCGCAGCACGACGTTCTGCGCGCCGGTGACGCGATGGGTGTACGCGGCCATCGCCGCGACGACGGTCAGCGGCCAGCGCGGCCCCGCGAGATCGTGGACGTGCGCGGTCCACGCGGGCAGGCTCAGGCCCAGTCCGGTGCCGGGGCCGCCCAGCTCGACGGGTTCGGGCAGCTCGGCGAACTCCGCGGTCCAGTACTCGCGATCGCGCTGGCAGCGGACCGATGCCCGATAGGTGTCCTCTTCGGACAGAACGGCGGCGAGCGAGCCGAACTCGCACGCCCCGGGCCGCTGCCCGGCGACCAGCGCGGTGTAGATCTCCGCGATGCGCCGGCAGTGCAGCACCTGACCGTAAGCGTCGAGCAGGATGTGGTGGTAGCGCAGGTAGAAGCGGTGCTCGCGAGGCGAGATCCGGAGTAGAACGTGCTGGAACATCTCGCCGTCGAGCGGGATCACCTCGGCCTGACGAGCGTCGATCCACTCGTCCGCCGCTGCCGTGTCGATCACGAGCAGTCCGCCCGCGATCGAGTCGTCGACGACCTGCCGCACCGGGTCTCCGGCGAACCGCACGCGCAGCGCGTCGGTCTCGGCCACCGCCTGCCGGACGGCGGCGTCCAGCAGCTCGGCGTCGACCGGGCCGCGGAGGTCGAAGCTGACGCCGCAGGTGAACAGCGGATCATCGGGGGTGAGCTGCTGCGCGGTCCAGACGGCGTGCTGCGCCGCGGTGAGGGGCAGGGTCACGACACCTTCTCCTCGATCATCGCGGTCAGCACGGTGGCGAGGGCGTCGATGCTCGGGTGGTCCCAGGTCAGCGCCGGGTCGAGCTCGAGCCCGAACTCGTCCTCGATGTCGGTCGAGATGGCGAGCGCGGTGAGCGAGTCGAGCCCGTACTCGGTGAGCGGCTGGGAGGTGTCGATGCCGTCGGCGTCACGGCGGAGGTAGGTGGCGACGCGCTGGATCAGCCACGTGCGGACGTCCTGCATGATGGTTCCCTCTGGAGAGTTCAGACGAGTTGGTGGCCGGAGAGGCCGAAGTAGCGGTGGTCGCGGTGGCGGTCGAGCAGCTCGGCCAGCAACGCGCCGGGCGAGGACAACCACGCCGGGTCGGCGAGGAACCCGTCGTCGCTGTGCCGCCACAGCTGCACGCGGCTGATCCGCACGAGCAGGTCGACGTACCGCGTGACGAGGTCGTAGTAGCGAGAGGGGGCGTCGACGCCGAGCTCCGCGATGGGCAGCCGCGCGCAGATCTCGGCCAGGCCGGTCAGGTCGGCCAGGTCCGCCTCGGCGGTGGCCCGCACTTCGCGCGGGATCCCGTTGTCCTGCAACGTCGCTGCCAGCGAGGCGGCCAGCGGGTCCTGGCCGGCGGCGTGCAGCGCGAGCCGGTCGAACCGCAGCTCCGGCAGGTCGCCGCGGAAGAGGCCGGTGGGCTCGACCTCGGTCCGCCACGACCGGCGGGCCAGCAACGGCAGCTGCGGCAGCAGGCTCATCTGGCACGCCGCCCGCGCGATGTGCCCGAAGCCGACGGGTGCGAGGTCCCGCAGCAGCTTCTGGAACAGCGCGATCGGTCCCTCACGCAGGTAGAAGTGCGCGCCGAGCAGTTCGGACAGCCGATCCATCGCGTCCAGCACCAGCTTGGACACCGCGAACTTGACCGCCGACGAGTACACGGCGGTGGAACCGGGGACGACGTGCAGCGCGCGGGTGCCGACCGCGGCGATCGCCTCGGCCTTCAGCAGGTCGGCGAACACCCCGGCCAGCACAGACCGCACGTGCGGCAGCTCGATCGCCGTCCCGCCGTACAGCTTTCGCCGTGACAGGTGGGTGACCGCGAGACGCAGGCCGGTGTCGAGCACGGCGGTGGCCATCGCGGGCAGGACCGTGCGGGTCACCTGCAACGCCCGCAGCGCCTGCTCCAGCCCGGATCCCACCGGTCCCAGCGCGGACGCGGGCGTGTCGTCGTACTCCAGCCCGCCCAGCTGCAGGCCGCGCATCCCGGACGTCGCGTACCTCGGCAGGTCCGTCGTCCCGTCACCGGAAGCGCGTTCGACGAGCATCAGCGTGTGGCTGCGCGGTCCCGGTTTCGGATCGGTCCGCGCGAACACCACGACCGCCTGCGCGCGCTGGATGTTGGTGACGACTTCCTTGCGGCCGTTGAGCAACCAGCCGTCGGCGGCCGGGGTCGCGGCCAGCTCCATGCCGGTCATGTCGTTGCCGTGCGCCAGCTCGTGGACCGCGACGGCGATCCTCTCGCCCGAAAGCAGTCGCTTCGCAGCCTTCTCGGTCTGTGCGGGCGAACCGGCGGTCCACGCCAGCACACCGGCGATCAGCGAGCTGGCGCCGTAGCCCAGGCCGAGCACCGGATCACGCCGGTACACCGTGCGCATCACCTCGACGAGGCGCTCCAGGTCGTCGAGACGGCCACCCAGCGCCGTTGGGACGAACTCCGCGTTCAGGCAGTAGTCGGCCAGCACGGCCTCACCGGCGGCGAGCATCTCGCCACGTTCGTCGGCGGCCAGGATCGCGGCGGCACCGGTCGGGTTCGCCGGGTCGTCCAGGGCGCCGAAGAGCTTCTCGAGCTGCATCACGCCGCCTCTCCCAGGATCGAGAAGGCCGGCGTCTTCCAGTCCAGCAGCACCGCGGCCATCGCGTCGAACGCCTCCTCGTCGTCCCGGCCGAGCAGCACCGCCAGGCAGGCGCGCAACCACAGCCCGTCCGTCCACAAGAGACTGTCCTGGTGGTTCTCCGACCACAGGTGCAGGCAGCACGCGATGGCGTACGCCCGCTCGTACCGTGCGGCGAGGTCGAACGCCTCGCTGGGCAGTCCACCGATCGCCGGTACGAACGCCGCCGCGGTCTCCGCCAACCCGTCCACCTCGGTCAGCACGTCCGGCGCCCACGACGCGACGGCTGGCAACGACTGGACGAGCGAGCAGCCGGTCGGCGAGGTGAGCACCAGCCGGTCCCGGTCGAACGCGGGAAGTCCGGCGTCCAGGCGGGCAGTGGTCCGCAAGCCGTCCGCGTCGAGGCGCTCGGCGCGCAGCAACCGGCCGAGCCGGGGCATCTGGGCGAGCAGCGCGGCGCGGTTGACCGCGGTGCTGCCGTCGAAGATGCCGCAGATGCGGTGGTCGCGCTCCAGCTTCGCGAACCCCGTGCCGGGCGCCGAGGTCAGGAACCCGCGCACGCCGAGCAGTTCGGCCACCGATCCCAGCAGCCGCTGCACCTGCGTCGGCACGAACGCCTTGGCGATGGCCGAGACGACGCTGAGCTCGCCGGGCAGCGCGTGCACCGAGCGGGTCGCGACCACGGCGACGGCCTCCGCGGTGAGCGCGGTGGCAGCCGCCCGGCCGAGGATCTGCCGCACGTGCGGCACGTCGGCGAGCAGCCTCCCGTAGAGCTTTCGGCCGGTGGCGAAGTCGCGGGCGATCCGCAGCGCGTGGTCCGCGGCGCCCAGCGACAGGCCGCTGCACGCGATCCTGGTGAGCTGCAGGGCTTTGAGGACCACGGTGATGCCGTCGCCGGCCTCGCCGACCCGCGCGTCGTCGCCGACGACAGCGCCCTGCGCCGCGAATCCGCTGATGTCCGCACCCCGGATGCCGTGGGTCAGCACCTTCGGCAACGGCTGCCACGCGTCCTCCGGGAGGCGGCTCCTGTCGACCAGGAAGACGCTGAAACCCCTGGCGCCACCCTGGGGATCGGTCCTGGCGAGCACGCATGCCGTGCCGCCCCGGGTCGCGTTGTTGATCAGCCACTTCTCGCCGTCGAGCCGCCAGCCGTCGTCGAGGCGAGCCGCGGCGAACTCGCCGGCGAGCAGGTCGGCACCGTGGTCCCGTTCGGTCAGGCCCCAGCAGACGACCTCACCGGCGCGCACCCGGTCCGCGTGCGCGGAAACCTGCGCGGCCGTGCCCGCCACCCACACCGGGGCCGAACCGAGGAACGTCTTGCCGTGCGCGATCGCCACCGTCAGGTCCCGGCGCGCCACCGCGCGGATGAGCGCGGTCATCCCGGGGAACGAGCTGTCGCGGTCGAGCACGTAGTTCCGCCCGAACCCGGCCTCGTCCAGCACGGCGACGGCCTCGGCGGGAAACCTGTCGTGATCGTCGTGTGCCGCCAGGAACTCCGGCGACCAGGCGTCGTGTTCGTGGGCGCTGAGCAACGCCTCCAGCTCGGCGACCTTCATCTGGCCACCACCGCACGTGCGGCCGTCAGCTGGGCGTCCTCGCTGCGCAGCACCGGTTCCAGCTCATCGGCGAGGTAGAGGTCGCGCATCGCCGACCGCTGGATCTTGCCGCTGGTCGTCCGGCGCACCGCCGAAGGCCGCACCAGCACGACCGACCCGACCGCCGTCCCGAACTCGCGGGTGACCGTCTGCTTCATCGACGCGGCGACCTCGGCGAGCCGCTGCTCACCCCAGGTGGTGCGGATCTCGTGCACCACGACGAGTTGCTCCTCGTCGTGCGCGCCCGGCACCGTGAAGACCGCGCCGTGCAACCCGTGCAGTTCCTCGTGCTCCGTCCGTACGACGTCCTCGATGTCGTGCGGGTGGAGGTTGCGCCCGTGCAGCACCAGCGTGTCCTTCAGCCGGCCGGTGACGTACAGGTCGCCGTCGTGCAAGCCGCCGAGATCGCCGGTGCGGAGATACGGCCCGTCACCACCGGACGTCCTGGCGTCGAAGGTCGCGGCGGTCGCGTCGGGGTTGTCCCAGTAACCGCCGGCGACCGAGCCGCCACGCACCCAGATCTCGCCGATCCGCCCGGACGGCAGCGTTGCACGTGTCCGCGGGTCGACGATCGCGACGTCGACCTCGTTCGGGCCTCCGCATCCGACGAGCTCTCGCCCCTGATCGTCGGCTACCAGCCTGCCGCGTTCCAAAGCGGCGACGTCGAACGACCGGCGCAGCGGCGGACGCCCGGACGTGCCGGTGACCATCAGCGTCGCCTCGGCCAGGCCGTACATCGGCAGCAACGCCTCCGCGCGGAACCCCGCGGCGGCGAAGCGGTCGCAGAAGCGGGTGAGGTTGGCCGAGCGGATCGGCTCGGAGCCGTTGACCACGGCGCGCAGGCCGGACAGGTCCAGCTCGGCGAGCTGCTCGTCGGTGACCCGGCGCACGCACAGGTCGTAACCGAAGTCCGGTGCGGCGCTCATGTTCACGTCGAGGTCCTGCATCATCCGCAGCCAGTGGTGCGGCCTGCGCAGGAACGCCATCGGCGCCATGAAGGCGAATCCCCTGCCGCGCAGCACACCGGTCAGGAGCAGGCCGATCAGTCCCATGTCGTGGTAGTGCGGGATCCAGCCACCGCTGCGGCAGCCGGAGTCGACACCGGCCGCGGTCATGATCGCGTCCACATTGGACAGCAGGTTGCGGTGGCTGACCATCACGCCCTTGGGCTCGCTGGTCGACCCGGAGGTGTACTGCAGCAACGCGATGTCGTCCGGCGAGATCTCCGGCGGCCGCCACGCCCCCGGGTCACCCATCTCGTCGTCGGTGGCCCGGCACACGACGTCGGACAGGCCCGCTTCGGCCACCCACTTCTCGACCTGGGGCAGGCTGGCGCGGTCCGTCAGCACCACGCGGACGCCCGCGTTCCTGGCGATGCCGGTGAGCCGGCGGCGTTCGTGCTGGTACCTGCCGGGCACCGGCGCGGGCACGGCGATCGTCCCGGCGTAGCAGCTCCCGAAGAACGCGGAAGAGAACTCAAGGCCGGCGGGATGCAGCAGCAGCACCCGGTCGCCCGGCGCGCAGTGCTCCCGCAGCCATACCGCCACGGCACGCGCCGTTCTGTCCAGGTTTACGTAATCTTTCCGCCGAATGTCTCCCAAATCGGACATATAGAGCAGCGCATCGCTTGTCGAATCGCATTCGACACGAGTTCCCAGAACGGAGATTAAAGTCCCGTTTACCATTTCCACCCCCGCCTTTCCGCACCAACGATAGACCCGAATTCGACTGTTCTCGCCACGAGATCCGCATCACAGGATCCCCTCAGGATCTCGTCAGGAAGCAGTGCTAACGTCGGCATCCGGCAAGCAAAACACCAGTTGAGACAGGGCCTGTCCGAAACTCTCGGAGAAGCGTTGAGCTTTCTTCGGAAGTTTCGGAAGATGGGCAATTCAACGCTGCACAGAAGTTGGTGGACCGTGCGCGAATCGGACGGACCGGTGGTTCGCACCCGAAATCTGAGAAAGAGATATCCAGGCGGCACGGAAGCACTCGCCGGCATTGACGTGGATATCAACGCGGGCGAGGTGCGGGCTTTGCTCGGACCCAACGGTGCCGGGAAGACGACGCTGGTGCGGGTGCTCACGACGCTGCTGCCACCCACGTCCGGCACCGCGGTGGTGAACGGCTGGGACGTGGTGACGAAGGGCGACGAGGTCCGCGCCAGTGTCGGCGTCGCCGGCCAGTACGCCGCCGTCGACGGCCTGTTGACCGGCTTGGAGAACCTCCACCTCATCGCCAAGCTGCGCGGGATGCGCCGACGAGCAGCGAGGCGCGCCGCCGAGGAGATGCTCGCCCGCTTCCGCCTGGAGCTCAAGGCGAACCAGCTGGTGTCGACCTACTCCGGTGGCACCCGGCGCCGGGTCGACCTCGCCGCCGCACTGCTGGGCAACCCACCGGTGGTGATCCTCGACGAACCCACCACCGGGCTGGACCCGGAGAGCAGGCTCGACGTGTGGGAGTCGATCGGCGGCCTCACCGCCGCGGGCACCACCGTCCTGCTCACCACCCAGTACCTGGAGGAGGCCGACCGGCTCGCCGACCGCGTCACGGTGGTCGACCACGGCCGGATCGTCGCCGAGGGCACCACCGACGAGCTGAAGTCGGCCGCCGGCCTCACCCGCCTGGTGCTCCGGCTCGCCGACGGCCACAGCCTCGCCGCCGCCGCGGCCGCGGTCGCCGACGCCACCGGCTCGGCTCCGGAGGTCGAGCCGCGGATCCGCCGGATCGCCGCGACCACCGCGGACGGCCCCGCCGCACTCGCCATCGTTCTGTCTACTGTGGACAAAGAGGCGATCGTGGAGATCGGCGTGCAACGACCGACGCTCGACGACGTCTTCCTCCGCCTGACCGCGCGCCAGGAGGTGCGGGCGTGACCACCTCCGTGTTGTCGGCCGGTGCGGACATCTTCTGGCGCAACCAGCTGCACCTGCGCCGCCGCCCGATGCTGATCGCGTCCACCCTGATCGAGCCGGTCATGTTCACGACGCTGGTCGGCTTCGTGTTCGGCGGCAGCCTGGGCGGCCAGGCCTACCGCGAGTACATCGTCGCCGGTCTGCTCACCCAGGCCGCGATCTTCACGGCGTCCTACACCGCCGTGGGTCTCGCGCTGGACCTGCAGGACGGCATGGTCGACAGGTTCCGCACGTTGCCGATCCCACGGCTCGCGGTGCTGGCCGGACGCACGACGTCCGACCTCGTCAACACCTCCGTGAGCCTCGCCGTCACCGCCCTGTGCGGCCTGGCGATCGGCTGGCGCCCGCACACCGGGCCGCTGGAGATCGCCGCCGGATTCGCACTGTGCCTGCTCTTCGCGTTCGCCCTGTCGTGGGTGGGTGCGTTCATCGCGCTGGTGACGCCGAACGTCCAGGTGGCCGGCAGTCTCGGCCTGATCTGGCTGTTCCCGGCCAGTTTCGTGTCGTCCGGCTTCGTGGTCACCACGACGCTGCCCGGCCCGCTCGAGGCCGTCGCCAGCTGGAGTCCCGTCAGCGGCCTGGGCGACGCCCTGCGCTCTCTGTTCGGCAATCCGGCGCCACCGGGCTTCCGGGTGCCGCACGGCTGGGCGGCCGTGCACCCGGTCACCTACACCGTGTGCGTCTGCGCACTGCTCATCGTTCTGTTCGCCGCACTGTCCGTGTGGCGCTACCGCAGGAGGACCACTCGATGACCACCCTGGTGTGCCTGCCCTACGCGGGTGCGGGCGCCTCGTTCTTCCAACCGTGGCAGGCGATCGCGGGCGACGCCCTGCGCGTCGTGCCGTTGCAGCTGCCCGGCCGTGAACGCCTCATCGACCTCGACCCGCACCGCGACGTCGGCCTCGCCGTCGACGACCTGCACGCGCGGCTGCCCGAGCTCCTCGGCGAGGAACGCAGGATCGCTCTCTTCGGGCACAGCCTGGGCGCCGTGCTGGCCCACGAGCTCGCGCACCGGCTGGTCACCGACCCGGATCTCACCCTGGTGCGCCTGTTCGCCAGCGGCTCACCCGCACCGGCCGCCGGACGGGAACACCGCGCCACCGGCCTGACCGACGACGCGTTCCTGGCGCGGGTCTCCGAGTTCGCCGGCTACACCCACGAGGCGCTGGAGGACCCCGAGATGCGGGAGATGATCCTGCCGACGCTGCGCGCGGACGTCGAGATGCACGAGAACTACGTGCCCAGCACCGATCTGCCGCTGGCGGCACCCATCACGGTGATCCGCGGCGAGGACGACGAGCTCGTGTCCTATGAGGACGCCGCCGGGTGGAGCAAAGCGACCTCCGCCGACTTCGAGCACGTCGAGGTGCCCGGTGGCCACATGTACCTGACCGAGGCCGCGCCCGCGCTGCTCCGGCTGATCAGCAGCACTGTCCTGTGAGGAGGGTCCGATGAGGCTGACCGGCAAGGTCGTGCTCGTCACCGGCGCGGCCCGCGGCCTGGGCAGGGCCATCGCCGTGCGGTGCGCTCAGGAGGGTGCGGACCTCGTGCTCTCCGACGTCTGCGCGGACGTCGGCGGCGTGCCGTACCCGCTCGGCTCGCGCAGCCAGCTCGACCACACCGCGAAGCTGTGCCGCCACGAGGGTTCCGCCGTTCTGGTCGAGGAGACCGACGTGCGCTCGGGCGAGTCGGTGCGGCGGATGGTCGCGTCGGCGATCGACAGGTTCGGGCAGATCGACGTGGTGGTGAACAACGCGGGCATCGCCGCGCCGTCGGGCAGACCGGTCCACGGGATCACCGAGGACGAGTGGTCGCTGATGATCGACGTGGACCTCACCGGCGCGTGGCGGGTGATGCGCGAGGTCGCGGAGGGCATGTGCGAACGACGGCGCGGCAGCATAATCAACGTCGCGTCCACCGCGGGCCTGGTCGGCTATCGCCACTTCGCGGGCTACGTCGCCGCCAAACACGGCATCGTCGGCCTGACCAAGGCCGCCGCGCTGGACTACGCGCCGATGAAGGTGCGGGTCAACGCCGTGTGCCCTGGCTCGGTGCGCGACGTGCCGGAGTTCGAGGGCGCGATGCTCGCCGAGATCGCCCGCGCACTCGAGGTACCCGTCCACGAGCACGAAAAGACGTTCGTGGAAGCACAACCGATGAACGCGCTGATCGAGCCTGACGACGTGGCCGCCGCCGTCGTCTACCTCGCCTCCGACGACGCGAAGCAGGTCACCGGATCGATGCTGACCGTCGACGGCGGCTTCAGTGCCCGCTGAGTCTCGCTGACAAGGAACGAACCATGCCCCATCTCCACGACGGCCTGCTCCTGCGCTCCCCCGCGGACGTCGATCCGGCCGGGCTGTGGGTGGAGGACGTGCCGGCCGCGTCCACGAGCGCCGCCGCCGAACGCCGCCGCGCCACCGAGCTCTCACGTCCGGCCCTGGACTCGCGTCGCGTCCTGCTGCGTTACGACGACGGCGAGACCGATCTCGTCGTCGTGACACGCCGCGAGATCTCCGTTTCCACCGCCGCCGGACCGGTCTGGGGACTCGGCGACGGATCCGGCCCCACCTCCCGCCTAGACGCGATCGACGAGACCGGCGACGAGACCGGCTGGCTCGTCGCGCTGCTCGTGACGCTGCAGCGGTACGACCCCGAGTCGGCTCCGGTCGTCGGCACCCCGCGTGGCGCGTTCAGCGCGGACCTCACGGGTCCTGTGCGTGCCGTCCGCCTGGTGCCGACGGACCAACCGGCCGCGGTCGGCCTGCTGTTCTGCGAAAACCGGGTCGAAGGCGAGTACCTCCCCTGCCTCGCGCCGCCGTTCCCGCTCACCGTCTCGGTCTACCACGACGACCGCGGGCCGCGGCTGCGGCTCGACCACTCGGCCGCTCTGGTCGCCCCCGAGATCGCCGAGCAGTTCGCGCGGCACCTGCGCCTGGTGCACCGCCAGGTCCTGCGCCGCCGGGACGCCGAGGTGGCCGACGTCCTGCTGATGGACGACAACGAAGTGCTCCGCGTCGCCGAGCTCGGCCGGCCCGCTCCGCCGCCCATCCCCACAGCGAGCACGATCCACGCGGCGTTCCAGCGAGTCGCACTGTCCACACCGGACTCGATCGCCGTAACCGACGGCACTGACCAACTCAGCTACCGCGCGCTGGACGAACGTTCCGACGTCGTCGCGCGGAGCCTTCGTGCCCACGGCGTGCGCGACGGCGACCGGGTAGGCGTGTGCCTCGACCGGTCCACGTCGTTCGTGGTGACGGCCCTCGCAATCCTGAAGGCCGGCGCGACCTACGTGCCGATGGACCCGGCTCACCCCGCGGACCGGCGGAACTACACCGCCGAGGACGCCGGCCTGACGCTCGTCGTAACGCCGGAAATCGTTCTCCCCCAGGAGGAGTCGGTGCTCGGCGATGCCGACGGCGACACGGCCGCCTACATCATCTACACCTCCGGCTCGACCGGCCGGCCCAAGGGTGTCGTGGTGCCGCACCGCAACGTGATCGCGTTGCTCGACGCGACCCGTGACGAGTACGAGCTGCGGCCGGGCGACGTGTGGACCTGGTTCCACTCCAGCGCCTTCGACTTCTCCGTGTGGGAGATCTGGGGCTGCCTGCTGACCGGCGGCCGGCTCGTCGTCGTGCCGCACGCCGTGTCGCGGGAGCCGGACGCCTTCCGCGACCTGCTGAAGTCCGAACGCGTCACGGTGCTCAGCCAGACGCCGTCGGCGTTCGCGCAGCTGCTGTCGGTCGACCACGCGGACCTCGCGGTGCGGCTCGTGGTGTTCGGCGGTGAACCGTTGGACGCCAGGATCCTCCTGCGCTGGTTCGACCGGCACCCGGAAACCCGGTGCCGGGTGGTGAACATGTTCGGCATCACCGAGACCACCGTCCACGTCACCGCGCAGACCGTCACCCGCGCGGACGCCCTGGCCGGCTCACGATCGGTCGGACCGGCCCTACCCGGCTGGCACCTCTACGTCCTGGACGCGTCCGGACGGCTGGTCCCACCCGGTGTGGCGGGCGAGATCTGCGTGGGCGGCGCCGGGGTCGCCGCCGGGTACTTCCGCCGCGAGGAGCTGACCGCACAACGGTTCCTGCCGGACCCGTTCCGGCCAGGCGTCCTCTACCGCAGCGGCGACCTCGGCCGGTTGCGGCCCGACGGGCGACTCGACCACCTGGGCCGCATCGACAACCAGGTCAAGATCCGCGGCTTCCGCATCGAGCTGGACGAGATCCGGTCCGTGCTGCTCGAGGACCCGCGGGTGAGCGCCGCGACGGTAGTGGTGCGCCGGGACGACCCCGGCGACGCCGCCAGCGCCCGCATCGACGGCTACGTCGTGCTCATCGAGCCCGCGGACACCAGGGAGATCCGCGAACGGGCGGCTCGGATCCTGCCGGACCACATGGTGCCGTCCACCATCACCGCGCTCAGCGAGCTGCCGTTGACCGTGAACGGCAAGATCGACCAGGAGCGTCTGCCCCACCCGGCTCCCGCGCCGTCCGTTGTGGACAGCACGCCGACCGGTGACGAACTCGCCGACCAGCTCAGGACGATCTGGAGCACCGTGCTCGGCGTGCCGGTCGAGATCGACGACGACTTCTTCGAGCTGGGCGGCAACTCCCTGTACGCGGTCCGGATCGGCGCGGCCATGCGGGCGGAAGGACTGCCTACGGTGCGGTTGCGCGAGCTCTACCGGCACCCCACGGTTCGAGGGGTGGCAAGCGCCGTACGCGGGTCTTGACTGGGTACCTCCTCCGCACAACCCGGAAGTGCTGCGCCAGTCTTGGAGGTGTCCGCGCGCGCAAACGGCAGGTTCCGGCTCGGCCCAGCGAACCAAAATCGACTGGGCCGGCCAAGTGGAACAACTCCTGACAATGGACTACCCCGACGCCCAGACCGTGGTCCTGGTCATGCACAGCCTCAACACCCACGGCATCGCCTCGCTTTACGAGGCCTTCGACCCCGGCGAGGCCTTCGCCCTGGCCTTCTACTGGAGTCTGCTCCGCACCGCGTCCGCGATCACCCCGGCGGTCAGCAGCTGCACGCCCCTGCCGGTGGTCGGGTCGCACCCGGTGACGTCGGCGATGCGCTGCACGCGGTAGTCGAGCGTGCTGCGGTGGATGTAGAGGTTCTGCGCGGCCTTGTTGCGCCGGTAGTCGGTGTCGATCAACGCCATCAGCGTCTCCCACAAGATCGGCTGGTCGCGCAGTGGCCGGATCATGGCGGCCAGCTCGGCAGCGACCGCCACGTCCTGCACGACCGCGTACTCGACCAGGACGTCCAGCATCGTGTAGGCGCCGCACTTCCTGCGCCCTGCCATGACCAGTCGCAGAACCTCCATGGCCTCGCGGACGCCGTCGCGGAGCTCGTCGCGCGGCCGCGTGGCGGTGGTGAGCCACCCGTTCCCACCGAGGAACTGACTGATCTGCCTGATGGTCCTCGCCGCTCGCTGCGTGTCGACTCCGGGGACCAGCAGCACCAGGCGGTTGTCGACGCTGGTCGTGAGCACCTCGGGCCCCAGGGCCTGCAGCAGTTCGCTCTCCTCGGCCTGAGCTTCGACCCGGCTTCTACCGGACCAGCCGACTACCGAGACCACGTACCGCGGGGCGAGTGTCGTCGCCTCCTCCGGACTCACCGGACGTCCTTCGATCAGGTCCTTCGCGAGATCCCCTGACACCCGCGTGCGCTTGGCTGATCGGTCGTAGCCCTCCAGAAAGTCCGCGAGCAGCGAACCGCCGGTGTGGACCAGCTCAGCGAGCTCCGGATCGCCTGCCGCCGCCTGCGTGAGCAGATCCCTCAGGTCGGCCGACCCGTCACCGGACCACATCTGCCCGGCCCTCCGGACCCTCGCACGAAACGCGTTCCCGCGTCCGCCGCCGGCAACGAAACCCTGTCGCGCCACAACTTCCATCATCCCGCCGCACCTCCCGAACCCACTGCTGGAGCCTAGGAAGTCCGCGATCAAGGAATCAACGTCCCGTACCAAATACTGTGGTCCCGTTCCACTGGCGGTACGGATTCGGTACGGATTCGGTGCGGCTGGGGACGCGGCAGTTCGGTCAGCCCGGATCCGCCGCCACCTGCCGCAGTGCCGAGGCCAGCTCCGCCCGTCGGCGCACTCCGAGCTTCCGGTAGGTGTTCGTGAGGTGCTTCTCCACAGCGCGAGGGGTGACCGCGAGCTCGATGGCGATCTCCTGGTTCGACCGGCCTCCCGCCGCCAGCAGGGCGACGCGACGTTCGGACGGTGTCAGCCTGGTTCCTGCCCCCGTTGGCGCCCGGCCGCCCAAAGCGGCACGCGCCTGCGCGGCGATGTTGCCCGCGCCGATCTCCGTTGCGATGTCGAGGCACCGGCGCCACAGGTCCTCACGGCCGGACAGCTCGGCCCACTGCCGCAGTGCCAGCGCCAGTTCGAGCGCGTGCGCGGACTCCTCCAGCACCTCGACGGCCCGGCTGGTCAGCTCCACCCCGCGGGCCCCTCCCGTCAGCGCGCCCAGCACGCGCCAGGCGCGGCCGATACCCGACGGCGCACCCCACTCCTGCGCGATCAGCCGTTCCTCCTCGGCGAGCGCGAGCGCGTCCTCCGTCTCGCCCAGCCGATGCTTGAGCTGGGCGAGGAAGGTTCGCCACGGGTAGAGCACGGGGTTGCGCCAGCCGGACTGGTCCAGCCTCACCCCGCATTCCATCAACGTCATCGACGCTCCCGGCAGATCGCCGCGCAGCGCCGCGTCCGAGGACCGCAGCAGCCCCACCACCGCGGCGAGACAGTCGTTCACAGGAACGTTCACGGCGAACGTCAGCGCCTGGTCGGTCAGCACGGGATGCCGCAACTGCAGCGCCACACCGGCCAGCACCACCGCGGCGGAGGTGCCGACAGCGCTCCAGTCGCCCGCCCCCAGTGCCGCCGCGTCCGTCGCCGCCCGCGCCGCCGCCTCGACCTGCCCGGACATCAGGTGCGCGAGCGCCTGCTCACTGCGGATCATCGCCTCGCTCACCGCGTCATGGCGGCTGCGCGCGATCTCGAGCGCCTGGTCGAGCCACCGCTTCGTGACGCCGGGCGAGTCGGCCGCCGCAAGACAGCTGACCAGCAACGGTGCGGCCGAGCTGCTGTGCGGGCTGAACGCGGGCTCGCACGCCAGCAGTCGGCCGGCGAGTGCCGCCACCTCGTCTGCCCGCCTGCCGACGCCGGTCACCGCCGAATGCAGCAACACGGCCAGCAGTTCGCGCTCGGCGCCGGTCTGCATCGGGGCATCCGGCCCCATCTCGGTCAACCGGGAGACCGCACGGGCCAGCTCGGCGCGATCGGTCGAGTCCGCGTAACGCAACCGTGCCTCGAGCCTCAGCGCGAGCTCCCGGCCGACCGGATCGAGTCCCGCCGGATCGCCGAGCTCCGCCGCTACCTGCCTCATCATCGACAGGACCGCTTCCGGAGCGTTGCCCATCACCGCGGGCGTGAGCCGGATCAGCGCCGCGGCCCTGTCACGTGGTTCTCTCAGCAACGGGGCTGCGTAGGAGATGCTGCGCACCGCGGCCTGGACGTCGAACCCGCGCACCGCCGTGGCGATGTCGACGAGCACCTTCGCTCGATCCTCCCCGTCGGTCGACGTGTCCAGCAACGCCCGTCGCAGATAGCGCGCGGCGGTCTCCGGCGAACCGGAGCGCAGCGCGGTGTCCGCCGCGACGCGCAACACCTCGACGACCCAGCGACCCAGCGGCCGCGTGATCCCGAGCAACAGCCGCGCCACCTCCTCGGCCGGCCTGCCGTTGTCGTGCAGGAACCGCGCCGACCGGATCTGCACGTCCTCTCGTTCGTCCGCCGTCATCGTCTCCTCGACGGCGGCGGACACAGCGGGATGGGCGAACCCGGTCGCCGAGAGCAGGCCGAGCTTGCGCAGCGACCGGATCACGTCGAACGCCGTGAACCGGTCGAGCTCGGCCAGCGCGGCCGCGTCGGACAGCCCGCCGCCCAGCACGACCAGCCCCCTCAACACCTCCTGGGCCTGCTCGGGTTGCGCGCGGATGCAGGAGACGAGGCGGTCGCGGGCCCAGGTGGGCGGCATCGCGCGCACCGTGGCGGCGTTGGCCGCCACCGGAGGCAGACCGCCGACGCTCCACGACAGCGCGAGCGCGGTGAGGAACATCGGGTTGCCCCCCGCCACCTCGTGGCAGGCGATGGTGAACTCGTCGTCGCAGTGCGGGCCGAGCAACCCCCGCACCAACGCGGCCGAGCCGGCGAGCAGCAGCGGTCTCAGACGGATCCGATGGGCGGCGCCCGCAACGATCGACACCACGGCAGGACGACTCGCGAGCGAATCCCCCTCGCGAAGGGTCACGACCAGCACGGCAGACCGGTGCGCGACCTGTCCCGCGAACTTCTCGAGCACCGCGAGCGACTCGTCGTCGGCCCACTGCACGTCGTCGACGAGCACCAGCAGCCGCCCGTCGGCGCTCAGCTCGGCGGGGCCGTCCAGCAGCTGGCTCACGACGCCATGTGGGAAGTCGCGTTCGATCGGCGACGCCGAAGCCTGGAGCACCGCGAATCCTGTTGCCTCGCGATGGTGTGCAAGCGCCCGCAAGAAGGCGGTCTTGCCGTTGCCGAGCGGACCGGCCACCACGATGACGCTGCCCGCGCCGTCCGCAGCATTCCGCAGCGACCGGCCCACCAGGTCCAGCTCGCCCTCGCGTTCGAACAGCACTGCCCCCGCGACCTCTCTCGTCATGTGCCGGGAACCCATCCGAGTCGCCGCGCCCGGTTCAGCAGTACCAAGGCCCGGCCGCGCACCGCGATCCCGGCGGCCTCGCGCACCAGAGGTGCCGCCTCGTGAGGCTCGCTCACCTCGGCGAGTGCGAGCAGCGCGACCGCGTGCGCCAGCCGGTACGGCGAGTCGCTCAGCAACCGCACCGCCTCGGTCAGGTCGTGGCGGTCGCCCGACACCGGCGCACGGCTGAGATGCGCCATGCCGAGCAGGCCAGGCACGCCCCACTCGCGTGCGCGTTGGACCTCCTGGGCGCACAGGATCTCGGCGTGATCGTGGTTTCCCAGCTGGAGCGACGCCCGCGCGGCCACGGAACGCCATGGCAGCGACGCCGGGTTGCGCCACCCCCTGGCGAGCATGCGTCGTCCGCACTCCTCCGCGAGCGCGAGCGCGGTGCGGGCATCGCCACGCCTGAATGCGAGCTCCGCCCGGACGTACATCATCAACATGCGGGCGTGCCCGAAACCCAGCTCGTGGTCCAGCACGGCCGCGGACAGTTCCTCCGCGCGGTCCTCGAACCCGTTCTCCATGCACAGCTGGGCTTCCACCGCGACCAGCAGCGGTCGCGCGTCGGGATGCCAGTCCCGCAGCGGCAGTGCGGCTGTGGCGGCGTCCAGATCCGCCCGCGCCTCGATCAGCCTCGCCGCGCCCAGCATGATCTTGGCCCGCACCGCCAGCGACTGGCTCTCCACCGCGTTCAGGCCGAGCTCACGCGCTTCGACCAGGACATCGTCCAGTCCGGCGACGGCCTCGTCCAGGTCGCCGGTGAGCGCCAGCGCACACGCGGCGATCATCCTCGGGATCAGCACGGTGGAAGGAGCGGCGAGCGCGGTGCGGGCGAGGACCCTGGCCAGTGCCGAGTCCGTGCCCTGCGCGACGCACAGCAACGCCGCCGCTCCGGCTCGTTCCGGCTCCGGCGGCGCGGTGGGCAGCGGTGCCACGTCGAGCAGTCCCAGCTCGGGCACCTCCAGCGGCGCGTCGTCGACCAGCCAGTACAACGCCGTGATGCTGTCTCGCTCCACACCGGTGGTCGGCATCGCACCGAACGTCCGCCGCGCCAGGGCGGAATCGCCACGTGCGAAGAGCTGGTCCGCCGCGGCCAGCCGGACTCGCGCGCACTCCGGCGGCTGGCTCTCCAGCAGCATCCTGGAGAGCCTGCGATCACCGACCTCTGGTGAGCACCGGCTCTCCACCAGCGCGATCTCCAGCACGAGCTGGGCCGCGATCGTGGGATCACCGGGTTCGCGCAAGGCTCGCTCCAGATACCGCACCGCGGCCTCCGGATCACCCCGTTCCACCACACGACGGGCAGCGGTGCGCAGCACCGGCACCACCCACGGGTCACCGAGCGGCGGCGCGGACTCCAGGATTCGTGCCACCTCCGCCACGTCCGCCGCACCGCGATATGCCAGCCGCGCGGCGCGGACGTGCAGCTCGTCACGAACCTTCCTGGCCAGGCCCATCAGCACCCTCTCGGCGGACAACCCGCCTGCCAGGGCGGGCGGTTCACCGCTGACCAGGCCGGCCCCGGCGAGCAGGTCGAGCGCCCAGCGGGATCCGAGGCCCGGCAGGCCGGCCACCGCGCAGGTCAGCTCGAAGTCCAACCCCGGCCCGCACAGCGCGATCGCCCGCAGCAACCCGGCCGCCTCCGCGGGCAGCGCCGCCACCGCCCGCACCACAATGCCGACGAACGCCTCCGCCGCCGACTCGGCGACCTCCTCGGCGTCGGCCTCGGGGCCGATCCCGTCCAGCACCGCGTGCAACACCGACGGCAACCCGCCGGTGCACCTGTGCAGCACATCGGCAACGTCTCCGCGCACCGTCCGTCTTCGCCGTGCGAGTTCTGCCACCGCAGCAGGTGACAGGGGGCGCGCGGTCAACACCTCCGCACCCGCCAGCAACCGTCGAGCCGGCCCTGTGACGACGACGATCCCGATCGGCCTGCCGCCGGCTCGCTCGCCGAGGCGAGCGAGCCACACCCGTGAGAGGTCGTCGTAACCATCAGCGTCGTCGACCGCGAGCAGCACTGGCCTTGCCCTCGCCAGGTCGAGCACCGCCATGAGGGCCTCGCCGGGCGTGGTGTCAGAGCCGGGCAGCGGCGGGGAGGGTTCCGCGGTCACCAGGACGCCCGATGGCGGCCCGATCGCCACCACGCAACCGGTCGACGCGGCCTCCGCACATTTCGGCGAGGACCAGGCGACCTGCGCCATCACCTCTCCGACGATCCGGGGGCCCTGGCCGGGCACGAGCGGCAGCCCGTTCGCCGCCAGCACCAGCGCCCCCGCCCCGCGGGCCAGCTCGACCGCGCGGGCGAGCAAGGCGCTGCGGCCCGTGCCGCTACCGCCGCTGATCTCCACGAGCGCCGGCTCGCCGGCGGCGAGTGCGCCCACCGCGCGGCCCAGCGCGGCCAGTTCGGCGGTGCGGTCGAGCAGCTCCGCGGACACGACGGTGACCTCAGCCCAACCGCGCGGCGAGGTCCGCGCGGGTCTGCACGCCGAGTTTGCGGTAGACGTTGGAAAGATGGCTCTCCACGGTCCGCACGGTCACGAAGAGACCATCGGCGATCTGCCGGTTCGTCAGGCCCTGGACGGCGAGCTCCGCGACCCGTCGCTCGCCGCCGGTCAGCACGTCTCTCGTGGACAGTTCGCTCATCCGGCCGCCCGCGCGCACGAGCGCGGCGCGGGCGGCGGCCACCGCGCTGGAGGAACCGCAGCGGACCGCCAGCCCGACGGCCTTGCGCAGGTGACCGCGAGCGCCCCTGTCGTCGCCCTGCCGAAGCAGCGTGAGACCGAGTGCGGTCAGCGCCTGTGCCTCGCGGAGGCGGTAGCCCGCCAGCTCCAGACGCCGCGAGGCGTCGGCCAGCCCCTCCGCGTCGCCGGTGACGAGTCCACGGGCCAAAGCGGCATACCCGCGCGAGGCCGGGGTGTCCCAGCACGCCGCCCCCGCCTCGCCGAACGTGGCGAGATCGGCTGCCTCGTCCAGACGCCCGAGCTCGACCAGCACCGCGACGGCGTCGAGCCACCACGGCACGAGCACCGGGTTGCGGATGCCCATGGCGTCGAGCTCCTCACCGCATTCCAGCAACGCGGTCAGCGCCTGGTCGGGCTCGCCGGAGCCGTGCAGCAGGCAAGCCGTCGCCGTCAACCGCAGCGCACGCACCTCCGGCTCACGCAGATGAGGCAGCTCACCGAGAAACTCCCGCACGCCGGCGTGATCGCCGTTCTGCGCGCACACCGCGGCAAGCATCATCCGCGCCCATCGCCCCGCTGCGGTCTGCGCGCCGCCCAGCGGGTGGGCGACCACCGCTTCCGCGTCCGCGGCCGCGCCGGGCAGGTCGCCGAGGTCCAACCGCCACGCGGCTCTGGCCGACAGCGCGACCGCGTGGCTGGACTCGTCACCGCGGGCAGAGGCAGAGGCGAGGACCTGATCGACGACGGCGGCCGCTTCCTCCGGGTAGCCGGCGAAGTGCAACACCTTGGCGGACAACGTGTCCCACCAGTCGTGCACCGCACCAGGCTGGGGTATCGACAACCTCGTCAGCTCGAGCGCCCGCTCGACCGACTCGCCCCGGTACAGCTCGGCGCGGCCCAGCTGTTGGACCAGGCGCCGCTCGAACCGCGTCCTGATGTCGGCGGGCGGCACCATCTGCTCGGCGTGGCGGAGCGCGGTGGCCACCGTGGTGGCACCGGCCAGCCCCACCATCAACAGGAGCACCTCGATCACCGCGCGCAGCTGCGGATCCGCGCTGACGGGCAACGAGAGCCACTCGTCGACCAGGTTGCCGAACGCCTCGGACACGTGCGCCGTCCGCAATGCCGCCGCGCCCTGCCTGGTCACGGCGAAGGCACGTTCGTCGACCGCGGTGAGGTCGCGCAGCACCTCCGAGTAGATCCTGCTCGCGCCCTCAGCGTCCACGTCGAGGAGCAGGTTCGCGAGCTCCAGCCTCATGCCCACGTGATCGGGTATCACCTCGAGCGCGCGGCGCAGGTAGTGCTCGGCGTCACCGGGCGCGTCATCGCACTCCCGCGCTGCCTCCCTCAGCGTGGCGGCCATCCACGGTTCGGCGACCACCGGCAGCGCGGCGATCTGCTCGGCGACCTCCCGCGCGGGTCGTCCCTCGTCGCTGAGCAACCGTGCCGCCCTGACCCGCAGGTCGGCCAGCTCCTCCTGGCCGAACGCCGCGAGCAGGTGCGCTCGCAACGGCTCCGAGCAGAAGCTCCCGCGCTCGGTGAGAACACCCGCGAGCCGCAGTGTCGTGCGCGCCGAGTCGACGGCGGCCGCGGGCAGCTCGAACAGCGCTCCGGCGGCGTCCGCCCCGTCCGTGCCGAGGATCGCCACCGCGGTCGCGAGGCGCAGTACCGGCTCCTCCTGCCGGCCCAGCCAGGCCGACCACGACGTGACCGACTCCGCAGTCGCCTCCGCGCGCAACCGGCCGGCCCACTCCTCGTCGGGCCGTCCGCCCTGGTCGGCGAGCCGAGTCAGGCACGCGAGCGTCGTGCCGGGGATGCCGTTGCAGAGCTCCACAGATGCCCGCAGGAACTCCTCGTGCGGCTCGGCGCCGAACTGCCGCCGGATCAGCTCCCGCACGTCGGCTTCCGCCAACGGCCCGAGCTCGATCGTCGTGGTGTCGAGCGCGCCGGTCAGCTCGCCGAACAGCGCGTCCGCCGCCGCACGGTCGACGCACCGGTTGGCGAGCACGACGAAGACCCGCCCACCGCTCGCCCGCCGCGCCAGCAGACCGAGCCAACGGGCGGTCGCCCTGTCGCACCGGTGGACGTCGTCGATCACGAGCACCAACGGCCGTTCGCCCGCCCGTCCGACTGCGAGCTTCAGCAGCTGCCGCTGCCGGACGTGCTCGTCCTGACCTGCTGCCAGCACCTCGTCGGCCGCCGCACCGAACAGTGCACGGGCGACCGAGAAGGAAGCACGGTCATCTCCGCAGACCGCGCTGAGCACCTCGGCCTCGTCCCGCAGCACCTCGCACAACTCGGCGAGGAACGCCGACTTCCCGATGCCCGCCCCGCCGCGCACGATCAACGCCCCCGGCCGGCCCGCGGCCGTCTCGCGCACCCTGGCCTGAACCAGCTCCACCTGAGCTCGTCTGCCAGGTAGCCGCCCGGACTTCAGGTCTCGAACCGGTCCAACCTCCGTCATGCCGCTCCTCTGACCGGCTCGCACTGCGTTCTCGTTGCGCGGCTGACACGACGTTCAGCTCTCCTCCACCAAGGTGATCTTAGTCCGTTCAGACCAACGAGCAGGCCGATGCGATCGGGCGCAACGCGGCACATGTGGCATGCACCGACGGTTCGTCCCCATGTGTTGTTCGAAGCGAAAGGCGCTAGAGGGAGGCGGTGCGGGACAGCTCGCGGGCCAGCACGGTGAGGTCCGTGATGAGGCCCTCGCACAACTCCGACGTCATCCGCGCGGTCAACAGGGTGGCACTGACCGCCGTCGGAGTGGTCGGACATCCCGGCAACGCCACGCTCACACACGTGATGCCCTCGGTGTTCTGCTCGTCATCGAGCGCGTAGCCGCGTTCCCTGGTCCTGTCGAGGTCACGGCGCAGCTCGTCCAGCGTGCGGTGCGACTTCGCCGTGATCACCGGCAGCTCGTCCACCAGGCCGAGCCGCTTCTTCAACTCGTCATCGGGCAGGCTCGCCAACATGGCTTTGCCCAAGGCGGTGACGACGGCGGGCATGCGCCTGCCGATGTCGCTCGCGAGCCGAACGGGCTGGGTGCCGTCGTGCCTGGCGAGGTAGACGACCTCCACTCCCTCCAGCACGGCCAGCAGCATCGTCTCCTGCGCCCCGAGGGGCAGGGTGCCCGCCGTGCGGCGGAACTCCTCGACGACGTCGGTACCGGCCAGAAAGGCCTGTCCCAGTTCGACCGCCTTGTAGCCGAGCGCCCAGCCACCGTCGACCCGGCGGATCATGTGGGTTCCCTCGAGCGCGGTGCAGAGGTTCGCGACCGTCGACTTCGCCAGGTCCAGCGAACGCGCCAGCTCGGCGATCCCGACCGGCCTGCGCTGTCTCGCCAGCTCCTCCATCAGCGCGACGGCCCTGGTCACCGCAGGAGACCTGCTGTCGACCGAACGCAATGACCCTGCCGTGCTCAAGATGCTCCCTCTCGCGCTCGTTCCGGGGCGAAAATCCACCCGATGTCAGGGTGTGCCAGGTCACCACGACGCAGCGGCCGGAGGCCTGCGGAAGATCACTGAGCCATCCGTCCGCAAAGGATGCCGGTGCCCACGACAGAAGGTTTTCCTCAATACTCGCATTCCAGACGCGACCGCTCAGAACTACCGTCAAGGCATGACATTCGCAGGAGTCCTCGTGACGGCGGTGATGCTGCCAGTACTGCTCAGCCAGCTGTTGTACGCCGCCAGCAGGGGCAAACCGACACACGAGAGGAGAGACGCATCGTCCACATCGGACCGCTGAGTCGGCGGCCGCGCGGCGGTCACGCCACCGCATCGGCGATCAGCGCCGCGCTCAGCAGCTGGCCACCACGACCGCTGACAGGATCACACCCGGTGATCTTGGCGATGCGCTGCAGCCGGTAGTCCATCGTGCTGCGGTGGATGAACAGGTCGCGGGCCGCCTGGTTGCGGTTGAAGTCCGTGCGGACGAGCGCGACCAGGGTCTGCCACAGCAGCGGATTGTCCCGCAGTGGCCGGATCACCTCCGCCAGCCTGGCGGCGACCGAGCCGTTCCTGATGATCGCGTATTCAACCAGCACGTCCGCCGTCCGGTAGACCCCGAAAGGGCGGCATCCTGCGGCGACGAGACGCAACACTTCGGCCGCCTCCTCATAGGCGCTGGCGAGCCCGACCACCGAGCCTCTCGCCGTGGCGACCCAGCCCTCGGCGGCAGTCAGCTCGTCGGTGATCTGGTCGAGCAAACCGGTGGCTCCGGCGTCGCCGTCGGGCACCAGCAGCACCAGCGCACCGGACCTCTTGGTCCACAACACACCACGGTCGGCGAGGTCCGGCCAGCCCTCGTCATGCCGTGCCGCGCGGACCACCACCACGACGTACTCTTCCGCGAGCCGGGCGAGCACGTCTTGCGGCAGCCGCCTGCCGTCGATCAGGTCGGCAGCGAGATCGCCAGAGGCCCCGGCGGTGTTGCGAATGAGCCCCTCCATGAAGTCCTCGAGCAGCTGACCGCCCACGAGGGCGAGCCGGGAGAGCTCGGGGTCGTCGGCCGCGGCCGCGCACAGCACCTCGGTCAACCCGGTCGGCCGGGTGCCCTCCCACCGCTCGCCGACCGCGCGCACCTTGGCGCGGAACTCCGCGAGCCGCCGCTCGTGCTCGCCGGCCACGCGCAGCGTTCGCGCGGACTCAACGTCGACTGGCTCTTCCCACTTGGTTGCGGGATTTGTCATGACCACTCCTCGTCACTCACCGTGAAGCAGTTGGGCCGAGCCACAACCCCCGAACAGGGCTGTCGGTTCCGCATTGTGGCGTTCTCGCTCGCGTCACTACGGTCCGCAATCGCAGGCCCTTTCAGACCAGGCATCGTTCACCCCTTCAGAGCAACCTTGCGGACACGCTCAAGCTAGGTTGGGAACGTTCACAGCGTCAACACATGACGCGTAAACACTGTGGCTCCGCACCCGCGGACGGTTCGGTTCGACTCACCCAGGCCGCCCGCAAGCGGCCAATGGTTCGGTATCTGGCGCACCGTTCCATCAGCGGAACCGCATGTTCGCGCCAACGGCCAACCGCTCGCCCTGCCTGAGATCAGGCAGGCATGACGATAAAGGCGCCAATGCGCTGGTGAGGAGGGGTCTTCACCTTGATTTAACCCAGAACCTGACGGAAGGGTTTCCGCACAATGGGGATAGCGCCCGCATCCGGAACACGCACAGGCGAACGTCAGCCGGTCCGAGCAGGTATCGCGGTCGAGGCCAGTACTCACCGCCGCGGGCAACACGGGTGGTCGACGCTCCATCGGGCTCCGAAACCGTGAACGAGCACAGCGCAGTTCCCAGTGCCACCATCAGGCAGGGGACAGCCCGCCTGAGCCGGAACACGGCCATGCCGGCGGCCTGGGCGCACAGGACGAACCCCGCGAATCGTGCGAGAACATCGAGAGCAAGCCAGACACCCAGCGTGAGACGCAGACAACCTCACAACCACTGCTGCACCGCCGTGAAGGTGTCACCCGCGGCGCTGTGCCAGTGCGCCCACTCCCCCGCGCCCAGTGTCGCGTCCGTCAGTCCCGCAGCCGGAAGCCGCCCACCGCACCACCGCAGCGCAGGTCCGAACCGCCGACTCCTCCGCAGTGCACCGACACGGCGACCTCGCCCGGTCCCGGCTCGGGCACCGGCCGCGTCTCCACCCGCAGGTCTCCCGCACCACGTCAGATCACCGCCCAAGGGAAAGTCCGCGGCGATGACCCGCCGCGAGCAGAACACGTCCGAACCGCAATGCCGCGCGTCGTCGCCGGGTACGCCGTCCTGCGCCGACCACGACCGGCACCCTGGGCACCGCCCGCCGAACGACCACCCGCACCAGGTCGCCGGGCGTCGGCCATCGGTACGCCAATCCCGGCATCGAGCAGACGAAGCGCCGTCCGCCGGACAACCCGGCGGACGGCGCTTCCCCTTGCCGGTGGTCAGCCGGCGGAAACCGAATAGCTGTTGGTGGTGAAGTTGAGACCGCCACTGGACGAGGTGATCTCGTAGCCGAACTGCACGGCACCGACGGTCACGTCACCGAACCAGCCGCGACTGCGCACCCAGTTCATGACCGCCTTGATGTCGACGGAGCCCGATCCGGTGTTGGACGTGCGAACGAACGAGAACACCGCGTTCGCGCCGTTCGAGCCGCGGTAGACGTTCCAGCTGTGGCCACCCACCGACACCGACGTCTGAAAGGAGCCGATCGGCCCGACGTTGCCCACCTTGTTCATCCACAGCATGATTTCGTAGGCGTTGTTGTTGGCCCAGATGTCATATGCCGTCGTGTAGGAACCTGCGTTCGGGTACGAGACGTTGAAGTTGCTCGTCAGTCTCCCGAGCGCGCTGAGCCTGCGGTTCACCATTTTCTCCGAGTGCGGGTAGGACTTCACCCCGCCGGTGTTCGGCTGGTTCGACCGGACCCCCCAGTTGCTGTAGGAGTTCGCCCAGATCGTCTGGGGTCCGCGACCACCGCCCCACACGTTGTTCCGCACGGTGTACCCGCCGTTCGACCAGCTTCCCCACTGATCGGAGGACGTCCAGGTCGCGGCGAGCGCGGTGCTCGCGCCGAGCGAAACCGCCAGCACGGCCGCCACCGCAACAACCAAAGAACGCGCGAATTTGGTCATCAACTCTTCCTTCCGCACTCATTCGACAGAATCCGCGACGTCGAGGGCGAAGCGGTTCACGCGGCGGAAGATAACACCGAACACAGCCGCGCGAAATGACTCGCCAATCTTCTCCGAAAAATACTCAGCCAGTTCGGCAAAGCGCTTGCCAGGCGCCGAGCCGCGAGCGTTGGCCGGGACATGAGAGCGCTTCACACCGGGTGGGCGAGCCACAACTGCTCCACGACCTCGTCCGCGCAGACCAGAAACCGCAGCTCTTCGAATTTGAAACAAGAATGCGACTCCGCTGAAACCGGACGTCAAGGCAACACCCTGTTTCAACGGCCCTGCAGCCGACGCGGGAACAGCCTGTCCCGCCGCGGTGTGCGCAACTTCGTCATCGCCCCTGGGGAGCCGGTGACATCCTCGTGCTCTCCGGCGATCCGGGACAGCGGCGATATCAGGCCGTCATCGAACCGGTGAGACCACTGACCATCGGGCGTTCGGCCAGCACGAAGAACATGACTGCGGGCAGCAGGGACGGCGCCGTGAAGGCACGCGCCTGCGCGCGACCGTCAGCTCCAGGCGTCCGGTGACGTGTTTCCCGACGCTCATCGTCTGAGGTCGAGCCTCGGCAGGCACGCCGACTTGACGTGGCGCCGCAGCACGCCCGCGTGGAAGCGCGCCGCCTCGTCGTCCTCCCGTCGCTGTGCGCTCATCACCTCGTCCGCGGCGACGGCCGCGGTCATGAAGTCGAGCACACGATCCGCACCGCTCACGTCATCCCAGTACACGAGCTCGACACGCAAGCAGTCCAGGTCTCGAAGCAGTGCGGCGACCGAGTCGGAGGATTCGCCCATGATTCGAGATGCTCCCACGCCGACGTCGACTCCGAAGTCCTTTTGAGACGATTGAGTCAACTTCTTCCGTGAACTTCGGAAGCAGTGGCCTGGACATGCAGTCGAACCAAAATGTCCACATGGGACAGACAAGTCCCCGCAGGTTTCGAAACGAACGTGACTCGCGTTTGTCCGTTCACCCTGCTGCAACAGGGTTCGACCCGCCCTCTGCACCCTCGTGATCACCGGGCACTGCTGTCGATCATTCCCCTGATAGTGCTGTTCTTGGGTCTTCAGCGCTGCTGGCGCGTCGATCTGCCGTCCGGAGTCGTAAAGTCGTGACACCAACCGGAGC
>NZ_JYJG01000140.1 GCF_000955955.1 Lentzea aerocolonigenes | reverse complement strand
TCGTGACACCAACCGGAGCAGACGAGGGCCGATGACGGACACAGCGCCACGACGACGGGCACGCGCGCAGCGGCCGCCGACCATCATCGACGTCGCCGAGCACGCCGGCGTCTCCCGTGGCACCGTCTCACGCGTCCTGCAGGGCGGGCACAACGTCAGCCCCGGGGCGCGTGAAGCCGTCGACGCCGCCATCCGCAAACTCGGCTACACGGTCAACCGCGCGGCCCGCAGTCTGGTGACCCAGCGGGCGGGCTCGGTGGCGTTCCTGCTCTCGGAGACCCAGGACCGGCTCTTCGCCGACCCGAACTTCACCA
>NZ_JYJG01000139.1 GCF_000955955.1 Lentzea aerocolonigenes | reverse complement strand
GCCCGATCGCCATCGTCGCGAAGCGGCGATGACCGGCACCGGCCCGTATGCGACCTACACGCCCACCTACGCACGGCGACCGATCGCCCGCAAGGTGACCCCTCCGCTGGAACGCGACCAGCCCACGCCGCAGGACCACCCGAAGCCCCCGACCAACGGCTTCGGCCGCCGGATGGCAATCGGTGATCGACAGACCGATGCCTGACAAGTCGTGTGACGACAAGGCGGTGCCATGAGCCAGCCGGCAACAGGACGGGCGCAGGAAGCTCGCGCGCTTGCGGCTGGCGCGCTAGTAACTGCTGGCGCGTTGCCATGCGGAAGGCATCAGTCGCGGAGAGCCAGGCATACGGAGAGCCAGGCATACGGAGGGCGAGGCAGGCGGAGGGCGAGGCAGGCGAAGGCCGAGAAGCCAGCCGAAGAGCCCGCCCCCACACCGCTCCCTCACCGTTCCACGTGAAACAAACCCTCCCTCCCCCGCCACCAACCATCCAGCCACTCCTCCTGCGCCCGCGTATCCGGTACCGCAAATCCCCGAGCTGCCGCGATCAACCCCCAAGCCGCAGCCGGCTCCACCCCATCCATCCCCAACAACATCGCCGCCAACAACGACGACCGCCCGATCCCCGCCCAGCAGTGGAACACCACATGCGCCCCCTCCCGGTACAGCGCATGGAGCGGCCGAACGCACGCCGCCGCGTCAGCCACCAACGGCGCCGTCCGATCCTCGATCGGGAAGCAGACGTAGCGAAGACCGGCAGCCACCGCCACCCGCTCCTCGTCCACGAGATCGCACTCCGCCCGCTCGCTGTCGGTCTGAGCCGACACGAGGACGTCGACGCCGAGGTGACGCAGCCCGCGCATCTTGGCTTCCAGAAACGCCCCGCCGACCGGGTGAGCCATCGTGGAAACGACGCCGGGGCCCGGATGAGCGACCGTGTAGATGGTTGGACGCAACTTTCCCCCAAGTTTCACGTGAAACGGCGCTCAGGATTTGGCGGAGCGCACGGTCGATCCGTCATGATGGTGCCCTGGCATTCGCCAGCTTTTCCACCGGCCGCCGTACGTTGCAGCCGCCGCGTGGTTTCACGTGAAACGCTCACGGACGGAGAACATGGCCGGGGAGTTGCCCGACAACGCGAAGCTCGTCTTCGGTGAGCACGTTGACCGTGCTGCCGAGTTCGTCTGGCTGCTACAACAGCACGGCGTCGAGCGGGGGCTCATTGGGCCCCGCGAAGTCGAAAAGATTTGGGATCGCCACGTGCTCAACTCGGCGGTGATCGAGGAGCTGTTCGGACAGAACGAGCGCGTGGTCGACGTAGGCTCGGGTGCCGGGCTGCCGGGCGTGCCGCTGGCGATCGCTCGACCGGATCTCCGGATCACGCTGCTGGAGCCGATGGCGCGCCGCATCGCGTGGCTCGAGGAAGTGAAGGAGCGGCTGGCGCTCGACAACGTGACCGTCCTCCGCGGGCGTGCCGAAGAAGGGCCGGTGCGGAAGCAGCTCCTCAACTGCGACGTGGCCACGGCTCGTGCGGTGGCTCCGCTGGAGAAGCTGGCGAAGTGGTGCCTTCCGCTTCTCAAGGGTGGCGGGCGGATGGTGGCGCTCAAGGGTGAGCGCGCGCAGGAAGAGCTGGACCGCGATGGGACTGCCGTCCGACGCCTGGGGGGCGTGAACGGAACAGTCGTCGTCGTGGGAGCGGACGTACTTGAGGTGCCTACGACGGTGCTGATCGTCGAGCGCCAGACGAGGAAGGATCGGTGAGCGTGTACCCGGAGTTCCAGTCAGCCGATGTTCCACGTGAAACCGAGCCTCCCAAAACCAAAGCGAAGCCGACCAACAACGGAGATGACAGCGCCGTGGTGTGGACCCCGATTGCAGAAGAGGCGGCTCGTGCGGCAAGCGTGCTGCACCCCGACGAGTCACTGCTCCCCCGGCCGACTCACCGACGGGTGATCACGGTCGCGAACCAGAAGGGCGGCGTCGGCAAGACGACGAGCACGGTTAATCTCGCCGCCGCTCTCGCCATCCACGGGCTCAAGACGCTCGTGATCGACCTCGACCCGCAGGGGAACGCCAGCACGGCGCTCGCGGTTGAGCACCGCAGTGGCACGCCGAGCGTCTACGAGGTGCTCATCGGCGAGATCTCCATCGCCGAGGCGGCTCAGGTCAGCCCGACGTCCCCGAACCTGTTCTGCGTGCCCGCGACGATCGACCTCGCCGGTGCCGAGATCGAGCTCGTCTCGATGGTGGCCCGCGAGTCGCGGCTCAAGGAAGCGCTGAGCCCGGAAGCGCTCGACGCGATCAACCCCGACTACGTCTTCATCGACTGCCCGCCGAGCCTCGGCCTGCTGACCGTCAACGCGATGGTCGCCGCCCAGGAGGTGCTCATCCCGATCCAGTGCGAGTACTACGCGCTGGAGGGTCTGAGCCAGCTGCTGCGCAACATCGAGCTCGTGCAGCAGCACCTCAACCCGGACCTCGGCATCTCGACGATCCTCCTCACGATGTACGACGGTCGCACCAAGCTCGCCGACCAGGTGACCAGCGAGGTGCGCGGCCACTTCGGCGACGTCGCCCTCAAGACGGTGATTCCGCGCAGCGTGAAGGTCTCCGAGGCACCAGGATTCGGTCAGACGGTGTTGACGTACGACCCGGGCTCGCGCGGGTCGATGAGCTACCTCGACGCCGCCAAGGAGATCGCGATCCGCGGGGCCAAGGAGGAGGGCGCATGACGGAGCAGCGCAAGGGCGGACTCGGGCGCGGCCTGGCCGCTTTGATCCCGCAGGGTCCTCCGCCCGGTGCGCCCAGCACCATCCGGCCTGCCGCGGCCGGCAACGGGGCAACGAAGACCCAGGCGATCGGTGAGATCGCCGGGGCGGTCTACCGCGAGGTCGCGGTCACCGCGATCAAGACGAACCCGAAGCAGCCGCGCCAGGTGTTCGACCAGGACGCGATCGACGAGCTGTCGTTCTCCATCAAGGAGTTCGGGCTCATGCAGCCGATCGTGGTGCGTGAGCTCACCGCGGACACCTACGAGCTCGTCATGGGCGAGCGCAGGTGGCGGGCCACGCAGCAAGCCGGGCTCAAGACCATCCCGGCGATCGTGCGGCAGACCGCCGACGACGTGATGCTGCGCGACGCGCTGCTGGAGAACATCCACCGCGTCCAGCTCAACCCGCTCGAAGAAGCGGCGGCCTACCAGCAGCTGCTCGAGGAGTTCGGCGTCACGCACGAGCAGCTCGCCGACCGCATCGGCCGCAGCCGTCCCGTCGTCACGAACACGATCCGCCTTCTCAAGCTCCCCCTCCCCGTCCAGCGACGGGTCGCGGCAGGCGTGCTGAGCGCCGGCCACGCACGGGCGCTGCTCGGGCTCGACGACCCCGGCACGCAGGAAGACCTCGCGGCGAAGATCGTTGCCGAGGGCATGTCGGTCCGCGCGACCGAGGAAGCGGTGACGCTCGCCAAGAACGAGAAGCCGAAGAAGGAGAAGGCCGCTCCGCGCAAGCAGATGCACGCGCCGGGTCTGCAGGAGCTCGCCGAGCGCCTCTCGGACAACTTCGACACCCGCGTGAAGGTCGAACTCGGGCAGCGGAAGGGCCGGATCGTCGTCGAATTCGGGTCAGTTGACGATCTTGAAAGGATCATCGGACTGATGAGCCCAGAAGCGACAATTCGGGCATCGGAGTAGGCCCATAGGATCACCCACGGGCCTTATGTCACGGTGACGATGACGCCCCGCATCCGAAACGGATACGGGGCGTCACCTATTTTGATCAGCCGACGTAGATCTTCGTCAGCGTCTGATAGCCGGTGGCGACGACCTCACCGGGGCCGAAGAAGCGCCGGGTGGTCGCGCCGACCGGATCCGCAACCTCGACCCAACCGCTGTTGCGCCCCGCCTCGACACTCGACGAGCGCGGGAGGCCGACGTGGAGAGCGCCGGCGCCGCCGTAGCAGTTGATCTGCTGAGCGCCGGACGCGTCGGTCCAGTGGATCTTCACCGCGGCACTCCCGGCCGAGCAGTCGATCTGCTCAGCCGCGAACGCCGGCGCGACAACGCCGAGGGTGGCCGCGATGGCGGCCACGCCTGCGATGACCATGCGAGCTCTCATGCACTCCCCCAGAGTCAAATCATTCGGACTCAACCCAGAGTGCAGTGAGCGGCTCACTGTTTGGTCACGCTCAACGAGCGACGGCGCGCTCGATCAGGCCGGCGTAGATCTCGCCCAACGACTGCCCCGCCGCCTCGACCGCCATCGGCAGAAGCGACGTCTCGGTGAGTCCCGGAGACACGTTCACTTCGAGGAAGTAGACTGTGCCGTCCTCAGCCACCACGGCGTCGGTCCGCGACACGTCCCGCAGCCCGAGCAACCGGTGCGCCGCCACCGCGAGCTCCCCGACCGCCTTGGCGGCGACAGCGTCCAGCCGAGCCGGCGCGTGGAAGTCCGTCAGCCCCGCCGTGTACCGAGCGGTGTAGTCGTACACCCCGGTCTCCGCGACGATCTCGACCGCGGGCAGGGAGTAAGGGCCATCAGGTCCGTCCACCACGGTCACCGCCACCTCCACCCCGGAGATGAACTGCTCGGCCAGCACGGTGTCGCCGTACGCCAGGCACCCGACCATCGCGGCCGGCAGCTCGGCGGCGTCACGCACGACCTGAGCCCCGAGCGCCGACCCGCCCTGGTCCGGCTTGAGCATCAACGGCAGCCCCAAAGTCGAGACCATCGCGTCCAGCACGGGCTGTGCGCCCAGCTCCCGGAACGTCGCGTGCGGCAGGACGACCCACTCCGGCGTCATCAGTCCGGCGCGAGCCAGTTCGGCCTTCGCGGTCGGCTTGTCCCACGCACGACGGCACGCCCGCGAGTCGGTCCCGACGTACGGCACCCCGAGCATCTCGAGGATCGCCTGCACCGACCCGTTCTCACCCTCGCCGCCGTGCAGAGCGACGACGACGGCGTCCGGGCGGGAGGACCGGAGACGCGTCAGCAACGTCGAGTCGGCGTCCCACTCCTCCACTGTCACGCCCACCGACCGCAGGGCAGCCGACAACCGGCGGCCGGAGCGGAGCGAGACCTCGCGTTCGTGGGAGAGCCCACCGGACAGCACAGCGACCATGCGGTCAGCCACAGCAAAACTCCAAGGATCAGGCGGTGTCGGGCGACGGGGTCTGCGGACCGGACAGCTGACGGCCCGGCGTCGCCCCGAACGTCGCGTGCAGCTGCATCTCTTCCTCGATGACGTTCGCCAGGCGGCGGACGCCCTCCCGGATGCGCTCCGGCGTCGGGTAGCAGTACGAGATCCGCAGCTGGCGGGAACCGAAGCCGTCCGCGTAGAAACCGGTGCCCGACGCGTACGCCACACGGGCGGTCACGGCGCGGGGCAGCATCGCCTTCGTGTCGATGCCCTCCGGCACCGTCACCCAGACGTAGAAGCCGCCGTTCGGAATGTTCCACGTGGAACCTTGCGGCATGTGCTGCTCGAGCGCCGACACCGCCGCGTCCCGGCGTTCCCGGTACGCCTCTCGGTAGGTCTTGATCTGACCTTTCCAGTCCTGCGTCGAGAGGTACCGCGAGACGATCATCTGGTTCAGCGTCGGCGGGCACAGAGTGGCGGACTCGGCCGCCAGCACCAGCTTCTCGCGCACCGCGTGCGGTGCCAGCACCCAGCCGACCCGCAGTCCGGCCGCGAACGTCTTCGAGAACGACCCGAGGTACACGACGTTGTCCGGGTCCATCGACCGCAGAGCCGGGTACGTCTGACCGTCGAACCCCAGCAGGCCGTACGGGTTGTCCTCGACGACCAGAACGCCGTACGAACGACAGATCTCCAGGATCTCGGCGCGCCGCGACACCGCCAGCGTCACGCCGGCCGGGTTGTGGAAATTCGGGATCGTGTAGAGGAACTTGACCCGCTGACCAGCGCGTTTACAAGCCTCGAGAGCCTCTCGCAGCAACGACGGCACGAGCCCGTCAGCGTCCATCGCCACGTGGACGACATGCGCCTGGTACGCCGTGAACGACCCGAGAGCGCCGACGTATGAAGGCCCCTCCGCGATCACCACGTCACCGGGGTCGCAGAAGATCCGGGTGACCATGTCGAGGCCCATCTGCGAGCCGACGGTCACCACCACGTCGTCCGGGTGCCCGTTGATGCCTTCCATCGCCATCACGTCGCAGATCTGCTCGCGCAGCAGCGGAACACCGTGCGCCGAGCCGTACTGCAACGCCACCAGGCCCTCGGTGGCGACGAGCTGACCGATCTCCGCGGACAACGACTCCAGGGGCAGCGCGGCCAGGTGCGGCATGCCGCCGGCCAGCGATACGACCTCAGGACGGGACGCGACTGCGAAAAGTGCCCGGATCTCCGATGCCGTCATCCCTGCCGTGCGCGCTGCGTAGCGGCGGAGGTGGGGGTCGAGGCTTCTGGGGCCCTGCTTGGCGGGCTGTCCGGGCACAGTCATGTGGGACTCCTGTATGGGAAATGTCCCGAGCGAGTGTAACCGTCGTCCCGTTCAGGGCACGTACCTTCCCGGTTCCGTCACATTCGCCTACCCTCGTACGGGTCTACTGTGCGTGTTTAGGGGTGGAGGTCGGGGTGTCGCGACGCGTTGTGGGCGTCACGCTGGACAACCTGGAGCATCTCTCCAAGCACAGCAGGACGTGCGTGTTCTGGGAACTGGCGCCTCACCTGCGAGAACAGGCCGAGGAGTACGGCGACACCGAGTTCGAGAAGGAAGCCTGGGTCTCCAGCGTCCTGCTCGAATGGGGGTCGTGCGGCCGCCTCATCTACTGCGACGGGATTCCCGCTGGTTCGGTGTTCTACGCACCGCCCGCCGCCGTTCCGCGCAGTGCCGCCTTCCCCACGTCCCCGGTGAGCCCGGACGCGGTCCTCATGACGTCGCTGGACGTTCTTCCCGAGTTCCGAGGGGGAGGACTCGCGCGAGTGCTCGTGCAGGCCGTGGCGAAGGATCTGACGCGTCGTGGCGTGAAGGCCATCGAGGCGTTCGGCGACATGCGGCCGGACGACGAAGAGCCGAGTTGCGTCACACCCGCCGACTTCCTCACGAGCGTCGGCTTCAAGACCGTGCGGCCGCACCCGCGCTGGCCCCGGTTGCGCATGGAACTCCGCAGCTCCATCACGTGGAAGGAAGACGTCGAGGCCGCCCTCGAACGCCTCCTCAACAGCGTCACCGTCTCGACCGCGGAACCGAGCTTCCGCCCCGTCTGAGCAGCAAAAAGGCCCCCTCGCGAGAGGGGGCCTTTTTCGTGGAACGGGTCAGCTCTTCGACATCTCGTAGCGCAGCAGGTCGTTGAACGTGAACGTGCCCGTCGGCTGGTCGTCCTTGCCCAGCAGGTAGAGGCGCTTCACGGCGACGAGGATGCCCTCGGCCACGATGTCGCGGAAACCAGGCGTGGCCAGCCGCGCGCGGTCCTCGGCATTCGTCAGGTAGCCCACCTCGACGCGGACGGCCGTGCAGCGGGTGAGCCGCAGCAGGTCCCACGTCTTCGGGTGCGAGCCGCAGTTCCGCATCGACGTGCGGGCGGCGACCTCGCGCTGGATGAACCCGGCGAGCGCCTCACCCACGGTCGACGACGTGCCGTTGCCCGTGCCGTAGTGGAACGTGGCCACGCCCTGCGCGTGTGGCGAGGAGTTGCCGTCGGCGTGCAGCGACAGGATCAGGTCGGCGCCGGCCTCGTTCGCGAACCGGGCGCGCTCCGCCTCGTCCGGGCAGTTCGCCGGACCGCGCGTGAGCAGCGCCTCCATGCCGGTGGCGGCCATCTTGCCCTCGAGCCGCCTGGCCAGGTCCAGCATCAGGTCGGCCTCGGACACGCCGTCGACGACCACACCGCGGTCCTGCCCGCCGTGGCCTGGGTCGATGACGATCCGCTTGCCGGACAGGCGCGACCCCGCGCTGCGGACCCGCTCCTGCTCGCGCAGCAGCACCGGACGGCCACCGCGGACCTTCGGCTGCAGCTGGCGCAACGCGCGCACGGTGTCGGGACCGCACATGCCGTCCACGATCAGGCCGTAGTCGCGCTGGAAGTTCTTCAGCGCCTGCTCGGTCTGCTGGCCGAACACGCCGTTCGCACGGCCCGCGTCGTAGCCCAGCTCCAGCAGGCGTTCCTGCAACATCAGCACGTCGTCGCCGGTCGTCGGCTGCGACATCAGGTACGCCAGCGGGCGGTCGCCGAGTGAGAACGTCGCGTCGCGCAACGCGCGGTAGGTCGCCGGGCCGACGATGCCGTCGATGATCAGCCCCCGCTGCTGTTGAAACGCGCGCACGGCGTGCTCGACCTGCTGGTCGAACACCGGCGGCGCCTGGGGGTCGGCCGGCGGAAGCATTCCGAGCCTGGTCAGGGTCGACCGGATCTCGGCAACATCACTTCCGACGTCCCCGCGGCGGAGCAGCTGCATGCACCCTCGCTCGACTAGGGCGCCGAACTTGGTCGGCGCGTCAGTTGGGAAGTCCTCATTGTGCCCTGCTCCGCAGAGTGATCGATGCAGGGCTACTCACAGTCGTTCCGAGATCACGTCCCGGTACGAAACGAACGTGACCCGCCCGTCTTATCGATAGACGGGCGGGTCACGTTGCGCGTTGCACTCGACTTGTTAGCCGTTACAACTTTCTAGGTCACGCAAGAACGTCCTGCAGGTCGTTGAGCAGCGCGGCCTTGGGCTTCGCGCCGACGATCTGCTTCACCGGACGGCCGCCCTGGAACAGGATCAGCGTCGGCACGGACATGATCTGGTAGTCGCGGGCGATCGCCGGGTTCGCGTCGATGTCGACCTTGGCGATGGTGAGCTTCTCGCCGTGCTCGGCGGCGATCTCCTCCAGCACCGGCGCAACCATCTTGCACGGGCCGCACCAGGTCGCCCAGAAGTCGACCAGCACGGGCTTCTCGCTGGTCAGCACGTCGTCCGCGAACGACTTGTCGGTCACCGTGACGGTGGCGCCTGCCATGTTCTCTCCCTAAAAACGTGAAGAAATTTCAGATGCTCTTGCCGTAGCCGCCGCCGACAGCCTCGGCGGCGATCTCGGCGTGCTCTTCGCCGTGCTCGGCGAGCCACCGTTCCGCGTCGATCGCGGCGCTGCAACCGGAGCCGGCGGCGGTGATGGCCTGGCGGTATTCGTGGTCGACGAGGTCGCCGGCCGCGAACACGCCGTCCAAGTTCGTGTACGAGGACTTGTCCTTCGTCAGGACGTAACCCTCCGCGTCCAGGTCGACCTGGCCCTTGACCAGCGCCGAGCGCGGGTCGTGGCCGATCGCCAGGAAGAAGCCGGTGACGGGCAGTTCGGACTCGGCGCCGGTCTGCGTGTCCTTGATCTTGATCGAGGACACGGTGCCGTCACCCAGCACGTCGGTGACCTGCGTGTTCAGCTGCCACTTGATCTTCTCGTTGGCGCGGGCGCGCTCGAGCATGACCTTGGAGGCGCGGAACTCCTCACGGCGGTGGATGACCGTGACCGACTTGGCGAAGCGGGTGAGGAACGTCGCCTCCTCCATCGCCGTGTCACCGCCACCGACGACCGCGATGTCGTGGTCGCGGAAGAAGAAGCCGTCGCACGTCGCACAGGCCGACACACCGCGGCCGAGCAGCTCCTGCTCGCCGGGGATGTTCAGGTAGCGGGCCGCGGCACCCATCGCGAGGATGACGGCCTTGGCCTCGTACTCGACGCCGTTCGCGACGACCTTCTTGATCTCACCGGTCAGCTCGACCGACTCGACGTCCTCGGCACGCAGTTCGGCGCCGAAGCGCTGCGCCTGCTCGCGCATCTGCTCCATGAGCTCGGGGCCCATGATGCCGTCGCGGAAGCCGGGGTAGTTCTCCACCTCGGTCGTCGTCATGAGGGCGCCGCCGTACTGCGAACCCTCGAAGACCAGGGGCTCCAGCTGCGCGCGTGCCGCGTAGACCGCCGCGGTGTAGCCCGCCGGTCCCGATCCAATGATGATCACGTTGCGCACGCTCACGGCTCTGCAACTCCTCGATCTCGTCGTCTGACTGGCTCAACGGATCGTAGGTGCAGCTAATTCCGTGACTTGAACGACTACCTAGCGGCCGATCGTCGTGTTCGCGAGAACGCCTTCCGGCTTGTCCGGTCCGCAGGTCTTCGGATCCAGCACGACCAGGCGGTACTGGCCCAGACCGGCGGGCAGGATCGCCATCACGGCGTCCTTGCCGTCCAGCGTGATCGGGCTGATGCCGAGCGGGTTGCCGGAACTGGTGATGCCGCCGCCCTTGAGGCAGCCGGCCAGGCGGTCCGGGGTCTCCAGCGGGCCGAAGTTCTGGGCTTTGAGCACGTCACCGACCGCGGAGCCGAGCTGGTCGCTCTTCAGCGCGAGCGGCGGGGCGGCGTTCTGGGACGAGGTCGTCGGAGCGGGCTTGGCCTGGTTCGAGGGCTGCTGCCCGCCAGGGGAAACGGCAAGCACGATGCCGAACGCCGCGGCGGCCGCGACCAGCACGCCCGCCCCACCGAGGCCGAGCCTGCGGTTGCGGCGTTTGCGGGCGTCGTTGAGCGACACGACCGGTGCGATGCCGGGACGAGCCTCCGCGGCCAGCGCCGCGTCGATCCGTGCCGCCACGTGGTCGGGCATGGGGATCGGCGGCAACGCCTGCAGGTCCTCCAGCGTGGCGTCCAGCGCCTGCAGGATCTCCCTGGCGTCAGGGTCCGCCTCGACCCTCGGGCGCAGCTGTGCGGCGACCTCAGGGGGCAGCACGCCCGCGTGCAGATCCGCGATGAGGTCTACCGACCACGGCGGACCCATCGGCACGCGCTCCATGCCGGTCATCGGCCCTCCCACTGACGTTGCTCTTGCACATTCACACCGTCAGCTGGGACGTTCGCATCTGCGATTCGGTTCCTGAGGTGCCCGAGAACTTTGGCGAGCTTGGCGCGACCCCGCGCACACCTGCTCTTGACCGTGCCTTCCGCGATGCCCAGGAGCTGCGCCGTTTCGGCGACCGAGTACCCCTCGACGTCCACGAGCACGATGGGCGCCCGCTGCTCCTCCGGCAGCTCCATCAGCGCTGCCTGCACCATGAGGCTGGTCTCGCGGTCGCTCATCGCGTCACGGGGCGCGACGGGCTCGCCGGGACCGGCCTCGGGCAGGGGCACTGTCGGTCTTGTTTGTCGTCGTCTCATCCGGTCGAGGCACGCGTTGACCACGATCCGGTGAAGCCAGGTGGTGACCTGTGACTCCGCGCGGAACGACGAGGCGGCGCGGAAGGCCGAGATGAACGCCTCCTGCAGCGCGTCCGCGGCTTCCTCTGGGTCGCGCAGCGTGCGCAACGCCACCGCCCACATCCGGTCGCGGTGCCGTTTGACCAGCTCCGAGAACGCGTACGGGTCACCTGCGGCGTGGGCCGAGATGAGATCGGCGTCCGAGCTGGCTGCGGCGGTCACGGCAAGCACTTTAGCGAGGCTGATCACAGATCATCCGGTCGGGACCACGCGTGCGGTTACTGGGCGCGGGTGTAGAGGATCTCGCGGATTTCCGACTGGTTCTTGCCGCCGCCCGAGTTGGTCAGCTGCGTGATCCAGATCAGCACGTGACCGGTCGGTTCGTGCTCGTTGAGCTGGATCTGCGTCTGGCCGTCCGACAGCTCCGCGACGCCGATCCTCTTGGTCTCCTCGAGCGGCGCGTCCAGCGCGGACGCCACCCGGATCTCGACGCGAGTGCCCTTGCTGGGCGAGGTGATCGTGATCGACGCCAGCCGCACCGGCTCCGCGAACGACGCCATCAGGCCGATGCCCGGCTTCAGGGTCGGGAACGGCTGGAAGTAGTTGTCGGTGCGCCAGAACGTGCTCGCGTTGTTGTCGACCGCGCGGCTCGCCTGGTTCGCGTTGTCCGGCTGGTTCGTCACGTCGTAGACGCCGATCCGGCCCGGCTGCACAGGTCCCGCGGGCGAGGCCGCGGGTGCGCTCTGCCCGTTCGAACCAGGCTGGTTGATCACCACGGTCGGGCCGCCGCCGCGCGAGGGCTCGTCGCTGAAGAACCCGACGATCTGCACGCTCAGCCACACGATCACGGTCAGCGTGGCCAGCGCGAGCACGCCGACGCTGATCCACAGCTTCTTCTTCTGCTGCTTGTCCTGCCTCGGCCGCTGCGTCGTCCACACCACGGCGTCGTCATCGTCATCACGAGAGCGGGACGACGACACGGGCGAGATGAGCGAGGTCTCGGCTTCCTCGGCCGCGATCTGGTCGAGGACCTGCAGGATCGCGGCGGACGTGCGGATGCCGCCGACCGACGTGTCCTCCAGCGACCGCACCGCGACGGACGACAGCTCGTGCGGCAGGTACGGGTGCAACGCGTTCGGCGCCACCACGGAGCCGTCCGGCCCGGTCGGCGCGACGGGCACGCTGCTGGGGCCGCCCGGCAGCGCCCACCGGCCGGTGAGCAGCAGGTACAGGATCGCGCCCAGGCCCTTGACGTCGTCGCGCGCGATCGCGTCCGGCCGAGGACCGGGGAACGCGAGGCGCAGCCGGCCGTCCGAGGTGACCCGGATGCGCTGCGGGTGGTCGGCGCCCAGCACGAGACCGGCGTGGTGCGCGCCCTCGATGGCGGCGCCCAGCGGTTCGAGCAGGCGGGTCGCGGCGCCGGCGGGCAGCGGGCCCTCCGCGATCAGGTCCATCAGGTCCGTGCCCTGGGTCCACTCGGCGATGACCATGCCGAGGATGCCCTCGTCCGGCCGGATTCCGGTGCCGGGCGTCAGGACGTCGATGACCCTGGAGACGCCGGGGTGCGTGAACGAGGCCGCGTGCATCGCGCGTTCGACCGTCCGGCGGGCACGGGCGGCGGCGTCGTTGTCCGCCAGATCGCCCAGCAGCACCGTCAGCGCCACGTCCCGGTTGAGCTGACCGTCCCTGGCGCGCCACAGTTCCGCGCGGGACCTGTCGTCGGCGCCGGACTTCGCGAGCAGCCGGTACCGGCCGTTGCCGATGACGCCACCGGGGACCAGGGCGGCGCTAACTCCGCTACTCACAGGCACGAGGGTACGGGACGACGCTCGCGGCCCGGCGTCACCGCCGCCGCACCAAACGGTTGATCTTGTCGATGGCCGGCTTCATCTCGGGTACCCGGAACGCCGCCAAAAGGCCGAACGCGAGTGGCAGACCGATCAACGTCACCACAACGACCTCGACCCAACTGGCTACATGCACGTCCGAGATTCCGAACCCGTTCTGGATCAGCCAGTTGACGCCCTTGGCCACCGCGAACGCCAGCGAGGACGCCACCACGGTCAGACAGACCGTCCAGATCGTGAAGCCCGTCCGCAGCCGGCCGAGCCGGATCCGCAGCCAAACCTGACCAACCACCGCGCCGAAGACGAAGCTGAGCGACATCGCGAGAGACACGCCGACAGCGAGCTGGGTGGCGTCACCCGGCTCGGCCACCGCGAGGAACAGGTACAGCAGACCGATGCGGACCGCGACCATCATCGCCTGGATGTACGTAGGCGTGCGGGCGTCCTTCATCGCGTAGAAGACGCGCAGCTGCAGCAGCGTGACCGCGTACGGGACGAGGCTGAACGCCGAGAGCGAGAGCGCCAGGCCGATCCGGGTACCGGTCACGACCCCCGCCTCGCCGTACGCGAAGGCGGCGAGACCGATGGACACACCGGAGACCGTCATCAGCGCGCTGAACGGCATCAGCAGGATCGACGACATGCGGTTGCCGAACAGCAGGTCGCGAACGATCGAGTCGTTGTCGTTGTGCGCGGCCGCCCGGCTCATCTTCGGCATCAGCGCGGTCAGCAGCGAGACACCCAGCACGCCGTAGGGCACCTGGGCGATCAGCCACTGGTAGTTGAACGCCGTCAGGGTGCCCTTGGCGTTCGTCGCGACGTTCGTCAGCACCGTCATGCTCGCCAGGCCGAGCCCGACGTACAGCAGCACCCAGAACGCGAGGTTGCCGAACTCCGACAGCCGCGAGTCCCAGCCGAACCGCCACTTGAAGTGGAAACCCGTCTTCTTCAGCGCCGGGACCAGCACGGATGCCTGCACGGCGACGCCGAGCGCGGTGCCGAGACCGAGCACCAGCAGGTGCACGTCGGTCATCCGGACCGGGTTGAGCGTCATTTCGCCGGGCAGCATCGCGTAAACGGCCAGCACGACGATCACGACGAGGTTGTTCAGCACCGGCGCCCACGTCGGGATGCCGAACACGTGCCGTGCGTTCAACACGGCGCTGAGAAGTGCTGTCAAGCCGTAGAACACGATGCCGGGAAGCACCAGGTACGCGAACGCCGTGACCAGCGGGGCGTTCGCGGTCGGCGAGTCGGAGATGTAGACGTCCGTGAGCAGCGGCGCGCAGACCATCGCGAGGACCGTGCCGATACCGAGGATCAGCGTGCCCATGGTGATCAGCCACTGTGCGTACGACTCACCGCCGTCACCGTCCTCCTTCTCGGCGCGGACCAGCAGCGGGATCGCCACGCTGGTCAGCACGCCGCCGAGGAGCAGCTCGTTGATCATGGTGGGCAGCGTCGATGCCGCCTGGTAAGAGTCACCAAGCGTCTCACCGCCGATGACGGCGACCAGGAGCACCTTCGACAGCAGCCCGGTGGCCCGGCTGACGATCGTCGCGATCGCCATCGAGCCGCTGGCTTTCGCGACCGACGGTGCTTGCTTCTGCTGCTCTGGCTCGGTGGTCGTGGCTGTCTCGCTCACGCGCTCGACTTCTCCGGTGTGACGTTCTCGATGGACGGTGCGCCGCCGTTCTCGCCGTTGCGAGCGCGAACCCGCTTGTAGATGCGTCGTCCGGAGAGCAGGACGAGCGCGATCGCGGCGATCACGGTGACGATCACCGTGATGGTGCCGTAGGCGGACGACGACACCTCCAGCTTGACAGTGTCACCGAGAGCGACGCCCTCGGGAGTGGTCAGCCGGACGTTGACGGGGAACCGGCCGGACCGCAGCACCTCGACCGGCACCCGCACGACGCGCTCGCCGCGGGCGGGAAGTACCTGGTCAGCGAGGTCGAGCTTGCGGATTCCCGGCGTGTCGGCCAGCACGATCCGCACGGTGACGCGGACGTCGAGCTTGTTCGTGATCGTCACTGGAATGGGACTGTCGCCGGAGCCGAGCAGGATCGGGCTCGCGGGCGGCGTCACGCCGACCATGCCGGTCAGCGAGTTCAGCTCGTCCTGGCTGATGTACGCGGCGGACCGCGCGCCCTCCTCGTTCTGCCGCCACGCACCGGACATCGCGCGCAGCAGGCCGAGCCACAACGGGTCGGCCAGGTCGGCGGGAGCGGTGTGCTCCTTGTCCTCCTGCTGCATGGACGCGACCAGGCCGCCGAGCTCGAGGCTCTGCTTGGTCACCTCGTCGGAGATCGTGGTCGAGACCTCGCGCGCGCCGGCCTCCGGCGGGTAGGAGACCTTGGCGTTCGTCGTCGCCGGGGTGGCGGTGGTCAGCTCCTCGAGACCGGTCTGGGTCGCGTAGCCGCTGCCGAGCAGCTTCTGGGCGGCGCTCAGGAACTCGGTCATCTCCGCGAGCGGCGCGTTCCACCGGCGCGGCGGCGTGACCAGCACGTTCCGCCCGTCGCCCTGCCAGCCGGCGCGGAACACCAGCACGGACAGCGCGTTCTGCACGGACACCGGCTGGCTCTCGACCGGCGTGGTGACTCCGGAGAGCGTGCGCGGCTTGGAGGCACTGCCCTGCAGCGCGTCCGAGACCATCGAGTCGATCTTCACGGCGGTCACCGGGTGCTTGCCGCCGATGCCGACCGGAGCCGTGCCCGGCGCGTCGGCCAGGCCGGTCGGGTCGAGCAGGACCGACTTCATACCGGTGTACTTCTGGTCGGGCTGCGGCGTGACCAGCTCGTCGAACGTCGACTGGTCCAGCACGCCGTCCTCTGGCCACACGAAGTCCGGCAGCGGCTGCACACCGAGGATCTGCTGGATCAGCTTCGAGCCGTCGTTCAGCGCGAGCGTCCGCATGTTCGGGAGCTTCGCCCTGTTCAACGCCACGAGGTCGGCGTCGGCGTACGGCAGCGCGACGACGCAACGGCCCGTGACGGCGAGCTTGAGCCGGTCGAGCCACAGCTTCGCCTCGGCCTTGCCCTTGCCCTCGATGCCGCCGCGGATCTTGTAGCCGGTGCTCATCGCCTGGATCGTGCGCAGCAGGTCCGGGTCGATCGCGAGGCACATCGAGGTGCTCATCGCCGGGATCGCCTGCTCGTAGGCCTGCAGCAGGCCGTACAGCCGCCCGGTGGCCGAGAGCGACGCCGCGAGGTCGTCGTCGACCAGCTCGGACTCGCCCTCGCCACCGGTCCTGACCAGCCGCGGCCGGTCCGCGATGGGCCACAGGACGGTCAGCTTGCTCGGTGCGCCCGGCCTGCCCTTGGTCTCGCCGCCGGGCACTCCCAGCACGGGCAGCAGCGTCGAGAGGGCCGCGAGCCGCGCCTGGCCGCCGTAGTCCGGCCGGCCGTTGATGTTGGCGAGGATCGGGTAGATGCCGGGCTGGTCGATCGCGAGCGACGTCGGCTCGGTGCCGCGCAACGGCACCTCGAGCGTGAAGTCCTTCTGCTGACCGGCCTCGAGCTCGTCCGCGACCTTGGTGAAGTTCGGCTGGACGAACTCGGCCGCGGCAGGCTCCCGCAACGCCTTGCGCAGGTCGTCCTCGGTGTCGAGCGACTCGCCGCGCTCCAGGCGCAGCACGATGTCGGACACCTTGCGGTCACCGACGTTGACGATCTTGCCGGTGATCTTGACCGTGCCCGGCGAGTCGCTCGTGACGAACCGGGGGGTGAGCTGGGCGATGTCGAGCCGCAGGAACTGCGGCTGCGGCTGGCCCGGCTGGGCGGCGAGGGTTCTGGTCGCCCACACCTGGGGACCGTCGGGCAGGAACGGCAGCGCGTCGGTCTGGTCCGGCTGGGACTGCTCCACGGCGCCCGCGAGCGGCGTGGCTGTCACCAGGAACGCGGCGACGGCGGCTGTGCAGACGAGCTTCCTCACGCTCACGCCGACTCAGCCCCGTCCCGGCAGCGGTCGGCGAGCAGTTCGGCGGCTCGGCGGACCAGACGGCGCTCATCGGCATACGCGAGTCGCTCGTCCAGCTCGCCGAGTGGCACCCACGCCACCTCGGTGACCTCCACGTCTTCGTCGGAAAGCTCTCCCCCCAGCGCTTCGAGGAGGAAGTGGTGAACCGTCTTGTGCACCCGGCGGTCGTCAGCGACGAACCAGTAGTCGATCGACCCCAACGGGCGAAGCACCCTGCTATGAATACCGGTCTCCTCGGCGACCTCGCGCACCGCGGTCTGTTCCGCGGTCTCGCCGGCCTCGATGTGACCCTTCGGCAAAGACCACAGCAACCGGCCACGCCGGTCAAGTCTGCCGATCACCGCGGCCCGCTGCTCACCGTCGAGCACCAGGCCACCAGCCGACGTCTCGTCGACGGTTTTGAGCCTGCGGCCCCTGCGCCTCTTCCGGCGGCCCGGCTTGGGACCTCCTCCGGATCTTGCGGCTGACGGGGGCATACGGCCGATCGTACTTACGAACCTTAAGTACGCTGGTTTCTCGTGTCTCGATCGCTCCAGCAGAATGCGGTGGTGGAAGAGCCCACCATCACTCCAGTCGTCGCCGAGCTCGCCGCTCGGTTCGCCGCCGAGGGCAAGCGCCTCTACCTCGTGGGCGGCAGTGTGCGCGACGCCGTGCTGGGGCGCCCGACGAACGACTTCGACTTCACCACCGACGCGCGTCCCGCGGAGATCCAGAAGCTGCTCAGCGGCTGGTCGGACGCCCAGTGGGACACCGGCATCGCGTTCGGCACGGTCGGCGCCTCGAAGAAGGGCGAGATCATCGAGATCACGACCTTCCGCGCGGACGTCTACGACGGCGTCACCCGCAACCCGGAGGTGACCTTCGGCGACAGCATCGACGGCGACCTGGTCCGGCGCGACTTCACGGTCAACGCCATGGCGTTCGACGTCGTGGCCCGCGAGTTCGTCGACCCGACCGGAGGCCTCCAGGCCGCGCGGGACGGCGTGCTGGACACACCGGCGACCCCGCAGGAGTCGTTCGGCGACGACCCGTTGCGGATGCTGCGCGCTGCCCGGTTCGTCTCCCAGCTCGGCTTCACCGCGGCGCCTCGGGTGATCGAGGCGATGCGGTCGATGGCAGGCGAACTCGCCCGCATCACGCCGGAGCGAGTGCAGGTGGAGCTCTCGAAGCTCCTGTGCGGGGCGCACCCCCGCCGCGGCATCGAGCTCATGGTGGAGACCGGGCTGGCCGACATCGTGTTGCCCGAGCTCACGGCCATGAAGCTGGAGATCGACGAACATCATCAACACAAGGACGTCTTCCACCACTCGCTGGTTGTGCTCGAGCAGGCAATTGATCTTGAAGATGTTGATCAATCACCCGATCTGGTGCTGAGGATCGCGGCGCTGCTGCACGACATCGGCAAGCCGGCCACCCGGAAGTTCGAGGCCGGCGGCGGTGTCTCGTTCCACCACCACGAGGTCGTGGGCGCGAAGATGGTCCGCAAGCGCTTGCGGGCGTTGCGGTACTCGAAGGAGATCACCGAGGACGTCGCCAAGCTCGTCTACCTGCATTTGAGGTTCCACGGCTACGGCAACGGCGAGTGGACCGACTCGGCCGTGCGCCGGTACGTGACGGACGCGGGTGACCTGCTGACGCGGTTGCACAAGCTCGTCCGCGCCGACTGCACGACCCGCAACAAGCGCAAGGCGAACCTGCTGAAGCGGACCTACGACTCTCTCGAGGAACGCATCGCGCGCATCGCGGCCGAGGAAGACCTCGCGCGCGTGCGGCCGGACCTCGACGGCAACGAGATCATGAAGATGCTGGGCCTGCCACCTGGTCCGCAGGTCGGTGCGGCGTGGAAGTTCCTCAAGGAACTGCGGCTCGACCGCGGGCCGCTGGACCGCGACGAGGCCGAGGCCGCTCTCCTCGACTGGGCGCGTGAACAGGGCATCACTCCGCCATCTGCGTGACGCATGGTGAGCGAATGAAATCCCCGCGTTAGCGAACTGACAGCGCGGGGCTGCACCATGGGCAGTGCTCATGGGGGTGATGCAGATGTTCACTTGGGGACTCTCCGCAGGTCCGGACGTGCGCGACCTGGAAGTGCTGACCGACGACCAACGGGCGGTGCTGCGGTGTCTCGCGCGTGGTCACGCCGACCACGAGATCGCGCGGGTGCTCGGCATCGGGCAGCAGCAGGTGGCCGCCGAGGTGGCCGACATCCTCCGGCGCCTGGATCTACCCGATCGGGTGGCTGCCGTCGTCTTCGCGCACGAGGCCGGGATGTTGCACCTGCCGTTTCCGCGGTAGCAGGGACAGGTAGGCGCCCAGCCCGATCAGGTAGAGGCCGGCGGCGGTGAGCAGGAGACCGGGCGAACGCCCGTCCAGGGGGACCACCGTCGCCGTGATGGACACCGCGGTGACCTGAGCGACGTTGAAAAGCGTGTCGTAGAGGGAGAAGACCCGGCCGCGCACTTCGTCACCGACGTCGTGCTGCACCGCGGTGTCCACGCACAGCTTGACGATCTGACCGGCGAAGATGACCACGAACCCGGCCGCGAGGATGGTCGGCAGCGTCATCGGCAGCCCGAGCCCGATCTGGGCGGCGGCCGTGAGCAGCAGCGCGCCGCAGATCGTGGTCTTCACGCCGAACCTGTCGACGATCCGGTCGGTGAGGATGCCGGCGAGCAGGATGCCGGCTCCGCCCGCGACGGCGATCTCGCCGAGCCCGCCGATGCCGGCCTTGAGGATGCCGACGTCGTGCAGGCTGTAGCGCATCAGCAGCAGCGTGACCATGAGGCTCACGCCGAACGCGGCGCGGTGCGCGAGCAGTGCGGCCAGCCCGGCCCGGACGCTCGGGGTGTGCCAGGTGGCCTTCGCGCCGTCCAGCAGACCTCGCGCGACGGCCTTGAAGGCGCTGTGCGGCTCGTCGACCTCGTCCGGCCCGAGCACGCCCGCCTTGAACCTGCTGGCGATGAACGCGCTGGTCAGCATGCCGATCAGCGCGATGCTGGTGGTCCACCCGGAGCCGCCGTCACCGGCACCCAGCAGCGTGCGGAACCCGATCGCACAGGCGGCACCGATCACCGCTGTGATCGCTCCCGCCGTCGTGGCCAGCGCGTTCGCCTCGACCAGATGGCTCTCGTCGACGACGTGCGGCAGCGAGGCCGACAGGCCGGAACCGACGAACCGGCCGATGCCCATGACGACGAGGGCGGAGACGTAGAGCGGCAGCCCGCTCAGCCCGGCACCGACCGCGAGAGCGGTGAACAGGACGAACGCCGCGCGTGAGACGTTCGCCACGACGATGACTTTTTTGCGGTCCCACCGGTCGAGCAGCGCACCCGCGAACGGCCCGATGAGCGAGTACGGCAGCAGGAGCACGGCGAACCCAGCAGCGATCGCCGCGGGATCGGCCTGCCGCTCTGGGTTGAAGAGAACCGCGCCCGCGAGCCCGGCCTGGAAGAGTCCGTCACCCCACTGGGACGCGAGCCGGGTGGCGAGGAGCCTGCGGTACTCGGGGATGCCGAGGAAGCGGCGTGATCCCCAGTGGTGTCTCTCCACCGCAAGCGTTGTCACCGTTGCACTCTAGGCGCGCCGGGGTGAAAACCACGAAAGCCGGACCTCTCGGTCCGGCTCCCCTGGATCGGATGCCAGGTCGCCTCACGGCGCGGTGCACTACGCGGCTCCAGCCGTACGGTATTCCGCGAAGGCGGTTGTCTGTTGAGCCCGGGGGACACAAAGACATCCGACACCTGAGTCTAACGGGGCGCGGCCCTGAGTTGTTCCGGCGATCACGGATGATTTCATGGTGACGTGCGTCCCGATGCCGAGGTCGAGCCAGGCTCCCTGTTGGTTGCCGCCCCGAGCCTGAACGACCCGAACTTCACGCGCACGGTCGTCTACATCATCGACCAACGTCCTGAGGGGACCCTCGGCGTCGTGCTGAACCGCCCGTCCGACGTGGCGGTGCACGACGTACTGCCGCCGTGGGGCCCGCACGTGACGAAGCCGCAGTGCATCTACATCGGCGGCCCGGTCGAGCAGAAGACGGCGCTGTGCCTGGCGGCCTTGAAGGCGGGCACCGACCCGTCCGCAGTGGAGGGTCTGGTCGGCGTGCAGGGCCCGGTCGCGTTGATCGACCTCGACGCCGAGCCGGAAGACCTGATGCCGCTGGTGCGCGGCCTGCGGGTGTTCGCGGGCTACTCGGGCTGGGGCGAGGGCCAGCTCGCGGGTGAGATCGAGCGCGGCGACTGGATCGTCGTGACCGGACTGGCCGACGACGTGCTCGTCGGCGCGAACGTCGACCTGTGGGGCCGGGTGCTGCGCCGGCAGGGCATGCCGCTGGCGCTGCTGTCCACCTATCCCAAGGACGTCCGCGAGAACTGAATCAGAACTGATTCACGTGAAACTTCGGTTTACAGACCGGCGAGCGGCGAGCAACCGCCACCACCGCAGGCACAGCCACCGCACCCCTTGGGCTTGACCGGCTCCGGCACCAGCGCCGCCGCCCGGCTACCGACGATGCCGCCGGCAAAGGCGATCGCGAGCGCACCCACCAGTCCGATGATCCCAGCGGTGACGGCCAGGTCGGCCATGACGAACGACATCGCGCCGGACACGATCGCGACGACGCCCGCCGCCACGTTCGGCACCCCGGCAACGCGGTTGGCCAGCGCGAACGTCTCCTCGTCGCGCAGTGCCGCCGCCGTGCGCACGCCGACGTAGCGGTTGCGGCGCAGCTTGCCCTGCAGACCCAGCAGACCGACCGCGCCGAGAGCGACGCCGAGCACACCCAGGACGACCGACAGCACGATGTTCACCCCATGAGGGTAAGACGGATCCGCGCTTCACCTCGCACTCACCCCGCTCTGGTGTGCTCAGCGCCACCGCCCCGTGCATGCCGCTTGCGGTGCGCTGATACCGTTGAGGACATGAGCACGGCCCGCCTGCTCCTTATCTAGCCGCGACGACCTGATCGCAAGACGGTCGGCGCGGCCGCCCTCCATGCCCATCTGGGCTGGGGGGTTTCGTCATGTCAGGGGCAGGAACGATGTTGAGAGGGACGTTGAGATGAGCACGGACGCGGCGGAGATCCCCGCCTACCGCTACACCGCAGAGCTGGCGAACCAGATCGAGGAGCGGTGGCAGCGGTACTGGGAGGACCACGGCACCTACCACGCGCCGAACCCCGTGGGTGCGCTCAAGGGCGACGTCCCGAACGACAAGCTGTTCGTGCAGGACATGTTCCCGTACCCGAGTGGCGCCGGCCTGCACGTCGGCCACCCGCTGGGCTTCATCGGCACGGACGTCTTCGCGCGCTACCACCGCATGAACGGCCGCAACGTCCTGCACACCATGGGCTTCGACGCGTTCGGCCTGCCCGCCGAGCAGTACGCGGTGCAGACCGGTCAGCACCCGCGCAAGACGACCGAAGCCAACATCAACACCTACCTGCGCCAGATCCGCAGGCTGGGGCTGGGCCACGACGAGCGTCGCCGCATCTCGACGATCGACCCGGGCTACTACAAGTGGACCCAGTGGATCTTCCTGCAGATCTTCAACTCCTGGTACGACGCGGACGCGAAGCGAGCCCGTCCGATCGCCGAGTTGATCTCGCAGTTCGAGTCCGGCGAACGCCCCGTCGAGGACGGTCGCAAGTGGTCTGAGCTGTCTTTTGCCGACCAGCAAAGGATCTTGGGCGAATTCCGGCTGGCCTACTTGTCGGAGGCGCCCGTCAACTGGTGCCCGGGACTGGGTACTGTGCTGGCGAACGAAGAGGTCACCGCGGACGGTCGCAGTGAGCGTGGCAACTTCCCGGTGTTCAGGAAAAACCTGCGCCAGTGGATGATGCGCATCACCGCGTACTCGGACCGGCTGATCGACGACTTGGACCGGCTGGACTGGCCGGACAAGGTCAAGGCCATGCAGCGCAACTGGATCGGGCGCTCGCACGGTGCCCGAGTCCGATTCGCGGTGGGAGACGAGAACATTGAGGTCTTCACGACCCGGCCGGACACGTTGTTCGGCGCGACCTACATGGTCCTGGCACCGGAACACGAGCTGGTGGACCAGATTGCGACGCCCGATCGCGTGGCAGACATCGCCGCGTACCGGCGCGCCGCGTCCCTGAAGTCCGAACTGGACCGTCAGGAGAACAAGGAGAAGACCGGCGTCTTCACCGGGGCGTACGCCACGAACCCGGTGAACGGCAAGGAAATCCCGGTCTACATCGCCGACTACGTGCTGATGGGCTACGGCACCGGCGCGATCATGGCCGTCCCCGGCCAGGACCAGCGCGACTGGGACTTCGCGAAGAAGTTCGACCTGCCGATCATCCGCACGGTCCAGCCGCCGGAAGGCTTCGAGGGCGACGCCTACACCGGCGACGGACCCGCCGTGAACAGCGGGTTCCTGGACGGCATGGCGATCGACGACGCCAAGAAGACGATCATCGGCTGGCTGGAGGAGAACGGCCACGGCCACGGCACGGTCCAGTTCAAGCTGCGCGACTGGCTGTTCAGCCGCCAGCGCTACTGGGGCGAGCCGTTCCCGGTCGTCTACGACGAGGCCGGCACCGCGATCCCGCTGCCGGAGTCGATGCTGCCGATCGAGCTGCCGGACGTCGACGACTACTCGCCGCGCACCTTCGACCCGGAGGACGCGGACACCGAGCCGTCGCCGCCGCTGTCGCGCGCCACTGAGTGGACGACCGTCGAGCTGGACCTGGGCGATGGCGTCAAGACCTACCGCCGTGACACGAACACGATGCCCAACTGGGCGGGTTCGTGCTGGTATCAGCTGCGCTACGTCGACCCGGCCGAGACCGAGCGGTTCGTCAACCCGGAGAACGAGAAGTACTGGCTGGGCCCGCGCACGGCCGAGCACGGCCCGACCGACCCCGGTGGCGTCGACCTGTACATCGGCGGCGTCGAGCACGCGGTCCTGCACCTGCTGTACTCGCGCTTCTGGCAGAAGGTCCTGTTCGACCTGGGCCACCTGACCGGCGACGAGCCGTACCGCCGCCTGTTCAACCAGGGCTACATCCAGGCGTACGCGTTCGTCGACGCCCGCGGCTCGTACGTGCCGGCGACCGAGGTCATCGAGGACGGCGGCAAGTACTTCTACAACGGCGAAGAGGTCTCCCGCGAGTACGGGAAGATGGGCAAGAGCCTGAAGAACGTCGTCACGCCGGACGAGATGTGCGAGAACTACGGCGCCGACACCTTCCGGTTCTACGAGATGTCCATGGGCCCGATGGACGTGTCCCGTCCGTGGGCGACCAAGGACGTCGTCGGCGCGCAACGGTTCCTGCAGCGTCTGTGGCGCAACCTGGTCGACGAGACCGACGGCTCGCTGCGCGTCGTGGACGAAGAGCCTTCGGTCGAGGCGCTGCGGCTGCTGCACAAGACGATCGCCGGCGTGCACGACGACTACGCGAACCTGCGCTACAACACGGCCGGCGCGAAGCTGATCGAGCTGAACAACTTCGTCACCAAGCACTACTCGGGCGGGACCCCTCGGGCCCTGGCCGAGCCGCTGGTGCTGATGCTGGCCCCGCAGGCGCCGCACGTGGCCGAGGAGCTGTGGACTCGGCTGGGCAACGGCGACTCGCTGGCGCACGGCCCGTTCCCCAAGGCGGACCAGCAGTACCTGGTCGAGGACACGGTCGAGTACCCGATCCAGGTCAACGGCAAGGTCCGCTCGCGGGTCGTGGTCTCGGCTGCTGCCTCGCAGGACGAGATCAAGGCCGCGGCGCTGGCCGAGGAGAAGATCGCCGAGCTGGTCGCCGGTGGCGAGCCGCGCAAGGTGATCGTGGTCCCCGGCCGCCTGGTGAACGTCGTTCTGTAGCAACGAAAGAGTCGGCGTGGCTACGGCTGCGCCGACTCTGCCTCCGGCCACGACTCGGGTGCCGGGCCGAATGCTCGTCGAGCGGCCCGGACGGCCAGGGTGGCGACGGTGGCGTTGGCGGCGCCGCCGATCACGGCACCGATGCCGAACGGGACTGCCCGGCCGAGCACGATGATCCCCTGCTTGGTGCCGTACTTGGTGACGAAGTTCTTGCCCAGGACTTTGTTGATCTGTTTCAGCGTTGCCGTGGGCACCGCGCCGACGAGCTGGCGGGCCCAGTACTGGCCGGTGCGCTCGGCGACCTTGCCGATGCTCTTGGAACCGGACTCGCCGAGCAGGATCCCGAGAACGAGAGTCCGGCGGCGTTCGATCTCGTCGAGCGGGACCCCGTGGACCTCGGCGACCGAGAGCACGTACAGGGTGCTCAGCTCGAGCGAGGACAGAGCTTCGCCCGCAGACAACGCCAGCGAGATCCCGGTACCGACACCAGGCGCGGCCGCGGCACCTCCGACCGCGGCCCCCGTGCTGGTCAGGGCACTGACGTACATCTTCTCCAGGGTGCCGATGACCTCTGCCGGCGTCGCCTCCGGGTTGCGCTGGCGAGCTCGGGCGATGTTCTTGCGCACCATCGCCGACTGCAGGCCGATGGCCTTGTCCAGCAGGTCGAGGATGGCCTGGCCCGGTCCGCCCGACGACTCCGGTTCCTCGAGGGTGGCAGGTAGATCAGCAGATGTTGCCGAGTTCTTGGCGTCGACCATGGTCCTATGTCGCGCAATACCCGATCCGCGCTACATCGCAGAGTCGTCCTCCTGGAAGCCGATGTCCGTGAGCATCTGGTCGAGCATGCTGTCGAACATCGGCTCCGGGTTGCTCACCGCGAACGGGAACCTCCCGAACACCTCCAGCGCCACGTGCCCGTACAGCCGCACCCACGACTGCACCACGTGGTAGATCTTGCCCAGGTTGAGGACGTCCTCGCCGATCTGAACCCCGTGCACCGACACCGCGTCCACCAGGACCTGTTGGAACCTCACCAGGTCCTCGTGCAGCACCTCGGGCACCTCGTCGTCCGCGTGCGTGGCGACCAGGTTCGAGGCGATCAGCTGCCCGGCCAGCTGCAGGAAGACCGAGCCGAACTGGTCGGCGCCCAGCGGGTCCCGGGGTGAGGCGAAGACCAGCGCGAACTCCTGGGGGTGGGCCAGCGCCCAGCGGCGGAAGGCTCGGCACACCGCCCTGACCTTGCATCCCACGTGGCCCGAAGGCTCCGCGGCGAGGTCCGCGTACAAGGCCGCTGCCATGTCGGCGCAGATGTCGTCGCAGAGCTGCCGCAACAGGGCGTCGTGGGAGTCGTAGTAGCGGTACAAGGCGGGTGCGGTGATGCCCAGTTCGCGTGCGATCGCACGCAGGGTCACTGCGTCGCGGCCGCGTTCCACCAAAAGGGCGCGGGCCGCCTGCCGAATCTCACGCTCGGTTTCTGCGCGGAGTCGTTCTCGGCGAGTGGCCTCGGTCATATGTCACTCCATCGGGTTGTAGACCCCGTCCACGGCCCCGTACGGTTTCAGTGAACGGTGTTTACAAGAGTTCACGGGATTCACAGCACGGTAACCCAGGAGGCCGTCGTCGATGTTCGCGAAGTGGGGATCTATCGCATATCGCCGCCGGTGGGTGGTGTTGATCGCGACCGTACTGCTCGCTGTGCTCGGCGGCGTGTGGGGACTGGGCGTGTTCGACAAGCTCAGCCAGGGTGGTTACGAGGCTCCTTCCAGCGAGGCGGCGCGGGCCGACAAGGTAGCCGAGGAGGCGTTCGGGCGGCAGAACGGTGACGTGATCGTCATTTACCGCGGCGATTTCGCCAACCCGCTCGAGCTCAAGAAGATCGCCGATCACATCAGCGGCTTCCCGACGCACGACGTGCTCAAGGCCACCGGGCCGGTGCCGTCGGACGACAAGCAGCAGGCGCTGGTCGCCATCACGCTGACCAGCGGTGACTCGAACGAGCAGATCAAGCAGTTCGAGGACGTTCAGAAGCAGCTGAACGTCGAAGGATTCACCCAGCAGGTCGGCGGGCTCGTGCCCACCCAGAAGGCCATCAACGACATGTCGCAGGACGACCTCACGCGCGCCGAGATGTTCTCGCTGCCGCTGGTCCTGCTGCTGCTCGTGATCATCTTCGGCGGTCTGGTGGCCGCAAGTCTTCCCGTCGTCGTCGGCGGGCTCGCGATCATGGGTGCGCTCGGCGTGCTGCACGGCATCGCGCTCTTCACGAGCGTCAACTCGTTCGCGGTCAACGTCGCGTCGCTGCTCGGGCTGGGCATGGCGATCGACTACGGCCTGTTCATGGTCGGCCGGTTCCGCGAGGAGCTGGCACAAGGCCGCACCACCGAGCAGGCGGTCGGCCGCACCGTGGCGAGCGCCGGCCGTACCGTCATGTTCAGCGCAACGCTGCTGGTCATCGCACTCGCCGGACTGCTGATCTTCCCGCACGGCTTCCTGAAGTCCCTCGCGTACGGCGGCATGTCGTCGGTCGCGATCGCCGCGCTCGTGTCGCTGACGTTGCTGCCCGCGTTGCTCGGCGTGCTCGGCCACCGGGTCGACAAGCTCGCCATGCCGTGGCGCAAGAAGGAGCCGAGCGAACGCGGCTGGCGCACGCTCAGTGGCAAGGTCATGAAGCGGCCGCTGCTGTTCGCGATCCCGTTGATCGCGGTCCTCGGTGCGCTCGGAGCGCCGTTCCTCAACGTCCAGTTCGGCCAGGTCACCGAGAAGGTCCTGCCAGAGGGCAACGCCGTGCGCGTCGCCACCGAGAACATCAACCAGAACTTCTCCGCGCTCTCCAACACCGGCCTCAAGATCGTCATCAAGGGTGGTGACCAAGCCGCCGTCCAGCAGTACCTCGACAAGGTCAAGGACGTCCCGGGCATCGGCGACACAAGGCCGATGGGCGCCGACAAGGGCGTCACGGCCGCGGCCGCCGGGCTCGAACACGACGCGTTGAGCAGTGAGTCGAAGCAGGCGCTCAAGGACGTCCGCGCGATCACGCCGCCGGCAAACTCAGAAGTGCTGGTCGGCGGCAACACCGCCATCGTCACCGACTCGCTCGACGCCATCGCGGACGGACTGCCGTTGATGATCGGGCTGCTGGTCGGTGCGACGCTGATCCTGATGTTCCTGGCGTTCGGCTCGGTCGTGCTGCCGATCAAGGCGGTCGTGATGAGCGCGCTGTCGCTGTCCGCCACGTTCGGCGTGCTGGTGTGGATCTTCCAGGAAGGCCACGGGGCTGACCTGCTCGGCGTCACGCCGGGACCGCTCGAGTCCGGCATCGTCGTGCTGATGGCCGCGATCGTGTTCGGCCTGTCGACGGACTACGAGGTCTTCTTGCTCAGCAGGATGGTCGAGGCGCGCGGACAGGGCGCGACGACCGAGGAGGCGGTGAGCACCGGCCTGGCCAAGACCGGCCGGGTGATCACCTCGGCGGCGCTGCTGCTGATCGTCGTCACCGGCGCGTTCGCGTTCTCGCAGGTCGCGATGATGCGGTTCGTCGGCGTCGGCATGATCCTCGCGCTGGCCCTCGACGCCACAGTCGTCCGGATGCTGCTCGTGCCGGCCGTGCTCAAGCTCCTCGGCAACGCCGCGTGGTGGTCACCCGGTCCGTTGAAGCGGATCCAGGAACGCCTCGCGCTTCACGACGAGCCGGTGGACGACTTCGACGATTGGGACGACGAGATCCGCGAGCCGGTCGCCGTCGGCTGACCGGAGGCGAAGGTGATCATGGTCGCGTCGAACTGGCGCGACCTCGTCTCCTCCAGTTCGTTCGACTTCATCCAGTACGTGGCCAGCACCGCGTGCGAACTGTCGAGCACCGTCGTCGTCGCGCCGGTCGCGAGGAAGACCCTCGGGTCGCCCGGCGCGATGGCGACGCTCGGTGAGTCGATGTGCAGCCGGTCGCGCACCGTCATGGTCGTCGCGTCGATGATCACGACGGAGCTCTCCTTCGGCAGTGTCAGGTAGACGGTGGCGCCGTCCGGGGTGACCGCGAGGCTGCCCGCTCCCCTGCCGACGCTCAGCGAGCCGACGACCTGGTTCGTGGTCGTGTCGAGGACCGACACCGTGCCGGGCGTCTTCTCACCGAGGCGCATGCTGCTCACGTACAGGCGCTTGCCGTCCGGGGAGATCGCGAGGAACTGCGGCAGCCCTCCGACCTGCACCGCCGAGGTCTGGAACGCCGTCGCCGTGTCGACCAGGCCGACCGTGCCGTCCTGCGCGTTGGCCACGTACAGGACCTGGTTGTTGGGGTGCACGGCCAGCCCCTGCGGCTGCCCGTTGACCTTCACCGCCGCGACCAGGCGGAAGTTCTCCGGGTCCACGACCGCGATGCCGCCGCTGGCCGAGACGTAAAGGCGCTTGCCGTCCGGGCGCATCGCCGCGTGCGAGAGCTGGACCTGCGTGAAGATCCGGTCGAGGACCGCGCCGGTGGTCGTGTCGACCACGGTGATCGCGCCGGTCCACCCGTTGATCACGTAGAGGTGCTGCCCGTCCGGGGACACCGCGACGCCGGTCGCGCGGCCCCCGGTGTCCGCCCGCGCGAGAACCGCGCCGCTCCTGGTGTCGACGACCTGCACGAGGCCCGTCTTGCCCACCACGAACGCGCGCGGGGACAACGAGGCGGTGGAAGTGGTCGTGTACTCGTGCCCTTGATGAACACCAGTCGCCGCGAAAGCCGCTGAGAGCGCTAGAACCGCGGCCACGAGGCGTGGCTTTGCCATACGCCCGATGGGACCACTTCCGGGTGCTTTCGATCTACTTCCGTCACTCTTCAGAGGGAAATCTTTGCCTGGTTGTAGTACGACCGTCGCCCGCGACGGCGGCGCGGGCGACGGCCATACCTAGTAAGACGGCGGAGCTACTGGTTTGGATTCATATGAATCCGGATTCTTCGCAGAAGCCACCAGTTTGGCGTAACGGGTGCCCGCGGTCAGGAGCACGAGACCGGCGCCGAGGAACGCCAGCACACGCGCCACACCGTCGAGCGCCGCGAGGTCGAACAGCACCAGCTTGATCACCGCCGCGCCGACCAGGATCAGGCCGGAGATCCGCAGCGCCTTGTTGTTGATGCCCCTGACCAGCAAGAACAAGGCGGCAACGGTCCACGACACCGTGACGACTGAGTGTCCGAACAGGAACCCGCTCTCGTCCGGCGAGACCAGCAGCGCCGCGCACAGCACCGCACCCGCCGCGCCGTAGAGCAGCACGAGCCCGGAGATGATCCACGGGAACGGGTGCCTGGCCGGCTCGCGCAGCACCTGCATCTTCAGCGCGGCCCAGGGCGCGACCGCCGCGTAGATGCCCAGCACGAGTGCCGTGACCAGCCCGGCCGCGTAGTCGCCTTGGGTGACGACGATGTAGCGGGGTTCTTCGATCAGCCACGAGATCGGCACGGCCTGACCGACCGTCATCAGGAACCCGACGGCGCCGAACACGATCGACCCGACCAGCGCGCTCCTCTTGTCCAACCGGGCCGCGAGGAACGCCAGCAGCACCGCCTCGGCAAGCACGATCGCCGTCCGCACGTTGCCGTCCAGCGCGATCACCGTCGTCTGGAACAACGCGAGCATGCCCGTCGCGCCGGCCGCCGTCGTGAACGCGCGCGGCAGGTCCGGGACCATCCAGATCGCCAGCAGGACCGCGGCGACGGCACCGGCCAGGATCGAGTTGGCCGGGTCGTGCAGCAGCGTGGTCGCGAACATCGCGGGCAACGCCGAGCCCGCGATCATCGCGATCGCGACGACGTCGTCCGGACGCTTCCGGATCGTCAGCAGCGCGACCACGATGCCGACGACGGTCGTGGCGCCGGCGACTCCGACGACGGTCCACTCGAAGTCGGCCGGGATGGCCTGAGCGGTCGCGAGCAGCGAGGCGATGATCGGCGGGAAGCCACCGGCGATCGCGAGACCCGGCCAGTTGCGCTGGATCTGGACCGGCGTGCTGGCCATCTTCAGCACCAGCAGGAAGCCGACCAGCAACACCGTGAAGCCGTCCGTCAATATCGGCGAGCAGATGGCACACGCTGCGACAACGCCGACCGCGAGCGTTTGCGACTCCCACCGCAACGCGAGCACGACACCGCTCGCCGCGACCGCGAGCCCGACGACGAGACCCACGCCGGGAGGGAAGTACTCGTAGAGGCTTGTGGCGGCGATGACGTCGAGGTAGAGGCCCGCGAAACCGGTGGCGGCCAAAGCGAACGCCCCGGTGCGGCCGGCCGGGTTGCGGTGCAGCCACATGCCGATGCCGACCAACGCGCCGCTGAACACCGCACCGCCGATGACGCGCGGCATCGGGCCGAGCCAGCCGCGCTGGATCGCGAGGATCAGCAGCAGCACGAACCCGAGCACGGTGATCGCGCCACCGACCCAGGCCAGCAGCTTCGAGCCCGCGCCGTCCTTGCCGAGCTTCTCGAACAACGTTTCGCGAGGTGGCGGCGGCTGCACGGGCCAGTGCTGCGGAGGCGGCGGCTGCGGCCACTGCACCTGGGGTTGGGGCATCTGGTGCTGCATCGGTGCCTGCTGCGCCCAAGGGCTCGGCGGCGGCATCGGGACCGCCACAGGAGGAGCCACGACCGGCGCCTGCGCCGTCTGCGGGACGGGAGGTGCCGCGGTCGCGACCGAAGAGGAGTGCTCCCGCATCTCCGAGCTGATCATCGTCAGCCGCTGCCCGATGGCCGCGAGCTCCAGCGCGAGGCGCTGCTCGTACCCGAGGCGATCCTGTCCGTCCATGTGATCAGAGTGAGGCAGAGCACGCCCAGTGACATCCGTACACCTACTCATCCGGCTTGACTACATAGGTGTGTAATCGATTAACTTCTGCGCCGTGACGACCATGAAGGACGTCGCGCAGCACGCCGGCGTCTCCACGGCCACCGTGTCGCGCGTGCTCAACGGCCATGCCGCACCGACCCCGGAGACCCGTGAGCGCGTGCTCGCCGCGATCGAGGAGCTCGGTTACCGGCCCAACGCCCTGGCGCGATCCCTCAGGACCACCAGCACCCAGACCCTCGGTCTGGTCATCAGCGATCTGCTGAACCCGTTCTTCGCCGAGATCGCGCGAGCGGTCGAGGACGAAGCCCGGTCACACGGCTACTGCGTCGTGATCGGGAACGCCGACGAGAGCGCCGAGCAGGAAGCCACGTACGTGCGCACCCTGCTCGACCGCCGGGTGGACGGCCTCCTGCTGTGCCCCGCGACCGACGACCCGAGCCTGGTTCGCGAAGTGAGCGCAGGCGGCGTACCGCTCGTCCTGCTCGACCGGACGGTCAGGGGCGCCACATGCCCCGTCGTCCGCGCCGACGGCAGCGAGGCATTGACCGCGCTCGCCCGGCGGCTCGTCGGCGCCGGCCACTCCCGCATCGGTGTGATCGCGGGACCGCCGAACACCTCCACTGGAAGAGAACGAACCGACGTGCTGACCGGCGCTCTCGGTGGCGTCGCGCGGGTCGTGCACGGTGATTTCCGGCAGGAGAGCGGCAGCCAGGCCGCCGCGAAGCTGATCGACGACGGAGTCACTGCGCTCGTCGTGATGGACAACCTGATGGGCCTCGGCGCGTTGGGCGAGATCAGGGCCCGTGGCCTGCAGATTCCGCACGACATCGCGCTCGCGGTGTTCGACGACCAGCCGTGGTTCCCGCTGCTCGACCCGCCGATCACGGTCATCGCCCAGCCGACCGTGGAGATGGGCCGGGCCGCCGCCCGCAGCCTGCTCGCCCTGATCAACGGCCAGCAGCCCGACGACGTCCGCCTCACCGCGAAGCTCGTGCTGCGCGGCTCGTGCGGGGAGGCCGAGCTGTGAAGACGCTCATCACCGCTCGCGGCATCACCAAGCACTTCGGCGCCACCAAAGCGTTGGACGGCGTCGACCTCGACATCAACGCGGGCGAGGTCCACGTCCTGCTCGGCGAGAACGGCGCCGGCAAGTCCACGCTGGTCAAGGTGCTCGCGGGCATCCACAGCCACGACGCGGGCACGATCGAGGGCAAAGCCAGCCTCGCCGTGATCCACCAGGAGTTGGCGCTCGTCCCCGAGCTGTCAGTCGCGGAGAACCTGTTCCTCAACCGGCTGCCGCGCAAGTACGGGTTCGTCGACCGCGCCGAGATGCGCCGCAGGGCCCCGAAGCTGCTGGAACGGGTCGGGCTCAACGTCGACCCGAACGCCAAGGTCAAGGACCTCGGCATCGCGCAGCAGCAGATGATCGAGATCGCCCGCGCGCTCGACAAGAACTCAGGCGTCCTGATCCTCGACGAACCGACCGCGGTCCTCACCGACACCGAGACCGACCGGTTGCTGCAGATCATGGCTCAGCTGCGCAAGAACGGCGTCGGCCTCGTCTTCATCACGCACCACCTCGACGAGATCCAGCGGATCGCCGACCGCATCACGGTCCTGCGCGACGGCCGCAGCGTGGGCGTCCTCGGGCCGCGGGCAACGACTCAGCACATGATCGAGCTCATGGTCGGCCGTCCGATCAACGAGCAGTACCCGCGCGCACGGCAACGTCCTGGCCAGCCGCTCCTGCAGATCAGCAACCTCACGAAGCGTGGTGTCTTCGAGGACATCTCCATCGAGGTACACGCGGGCGAGGTCGTCGGCATCGCCGGTCTGGTCGGTGCCGGACGGACGGAAGTCGCGCGGGCCGCGTTCGGTGTGGACGACTACGACCGCGGCAGCGTGCAGGTCGACGGGAAAACGTTGCCGCGCGGGAACGTCCAGGCCGCGATCAAGGCAGGACTCGGCCTCGTGCCGGAAGACCGCAAGGGCCAGGGACTGGTGCTGACCGCGACGGTCGGACAGAACCTGGAGCTGGCCACGCTGGAGAACCGCGACCGGAAACGCCTGCACGACATCGCGGGCAAGCTCCGGATCAAGGGCCGCGTCGAGCAGCCCGTGAAGGAGCTCTCCGGCGGCAACCAGCAGAAGGTCGTCATCGGCAAGTGGCTGCTCGCCGACCCGAAGGTGCTGATCCTCGACGAGCCCACGCGCGGCGTCGACGTCGGCGCGAAGGTCGAGATCTACGAGCTGATCAACCGGATGACCGCGCAGGGCCGGGCCGTGCTGCTCGTGTCCAGCGACCTGCCCGAGGTGATCGGGATGAGCGACCGCGTCGTCGTGATGGCCCACGGAAAAGTCGCGGGCGAGCTGCCCAAGGGCGCGACCCAAGACCAGGTGATGGCACTCGCCGTGCAGGAGATCTCAGCGTGAGCACGATCAACATTCGCAAGTTCACCAGCGAGAACGGCGCATTGGCGGGACTGGTCCTGCTCGCCGCGGTGATCACGGTCATGCAGCCGGCGTTCCTGTCGGTGCAGAACCTGCTCAACGTCGGTGTTCAGACCGCGGTCATCGCGATCATGGCTTTCGGCATGACGTTCGTGGTCGTCGCCGGCGGCATCGACCTGTCGGTGGGCAGCGTCGCCGCGTTCGCCGGCATGGTCGGTGCGCTCACCGCCGGTCCGGTCGGCCTGGTCTTCGGGGTGATCTGCGGCCTCCTCAACGGTGTGTTGATCGCGTACGGCAAGCTGCCGCCGTTCATCGCGACGCTCGCGACGCTGAGCATCGCGCGTGGCCTGGCGGTGGTCATTGCCGGAGGTCAGCCGCACGAGACCGACGCCGCGGTGACGTTCCTCGGCTCGAACCTCGCGCCGATGGTCCCGTTGCCGCTGCTGCTGATGCTGGCGTTCTTCGGCGTCACCGGCCTGATCCTCACCCGCACCAACCTCGGCCGCCGCATGTACGCGATCGGCGGCAACGAGGAAGCAGCCAAGCTCAGCGGCATCGACGTCCGGAAGCAGAAGCTCTGGATCTACGCGCTGAGCGGCCTGTTCGCCGCCGCCGCGGGCCTCGTGCTCGCGGGACGGCTGGGGTCCGCCGGTCCGCAGGCAGCGGTCGGCTACGAGCTCGACGCGATCGCCGCGGTCGTCATCGGCGGTGCGTCGTTGTCCGGTGGCGTTGGCCGCGCCACCGGGACGTTGGTCGGCGCACTTGTGCTCGCCGTCCTGCGCAACGGCCTCAACCTGCTGCAAGTGCCGCCGTTCTGGCAGCAGGTCGTCATCGGTGTGGTGATCGCTCTCGCCGCGCTGCTCGACTCACTTCGCCGTCGCTGAGATATCCCGAACAGGTAAGGAAAACACCAATGAAGGTGACCCGACGGATCGCGCTGACGCTCGGCGCCGCTGCTCTGCTGGCGACCGGGTGCAGCGGTACAGGGGCGTCCGGAGGAAGCGGCATCACGATCGGCCTCGCGGTGTCCACTTTGAACAACCCGTTCTTCGTGCAGCTGCAGCAGGGCGCGCAGGAGATGGCGAACCAGCTCGGCGCCAAGCTGACCGTGGTCGACGCGCAGAACGACGCCACGAACCAGGTCAACCAGGTGCAGACGCTGGTGACCCAGGGCGTGAAGGTGATCATCCTGAACCCGGTGGACTCCAAGCAGTCCGCGCCCGCCGCCAAGGCAGCGGAGATGGCGAACATCCCGCTGATCTCGGTCGACCGCGCGGTCGAGGGCAAGGTCGCCGCCGAGGTCGCCTCGAACAACGTCTCCGGCGGCAGCCTCGCGGCCATCGAGCTCGGCCGCGCCACGTCCGGCGAGGTCGCGCACCTCAAGGGCATTCCGGGCGCGTCCGCGTCGCGTGACCGCGGGCAGGGCTTCGAGCAGGGCCTGAACAGCGGCAACATCAAGGTCGCGGCCACGGCCGTCGCGGACTTCGACCGCGCCAAGGGCCTCAACGAGACCACGAACCTGCTGCAGGGTCACCCCGGTCTCAAGGGCATCTTCGCCGAGAACGACGAGATGGCGCTCGGTGCGATCAAGGCGCTCGGCGCCCGTGCCGGCAAGGACGTCATGGTCGTCGGCTTCGACGGCACGCCGGACGGTCTGAAGGCGATCCAGGACGGCACCATGGTCGCGACGATCGCGCAGCAGCCGAAGCTGCTCGGGTCCAAGTCCGTCGAGCAGGCGGTCAAGGCTGCGAAGGGCGAGCCCGTTCAGCAGGTCGTCGACGTCGAGGTGAAGGTCATCACGAAGCAGAACGTGGCAGAGTTCAACAAGTGACGAAGCCTCTGCTCGTGCTCGGGTCCGCCAACGCCGACCTCGTGGTCGAGGTCGGCAGGCGGCCCGGCGGCGGTGAGACCGTGCTCGGCGGCGACACCGTCGTGCTGCCCGGCGGCAAGGGCGCGAACACGGCGGTTGCCGCTGCTCGGGTGGGTGCTTCCGTGGCACTCGTCGGCGCTCTTGGTGATGACGGATACGGCTCGCTGCTGCGTTCTTCGCTCGAGGATTCGGGCGTGGACACCGCGCTGGTGAAGACGTCACAGCGCCCTACCGGGATCGCTTACATCACCGTGACCCCGGACGGCGAGAACTCCATCGTCGTCTCCCCCGGCGCCAACGCCGACGTCGCCGAGTCCGATGTGGACGCTCTGTCGTTCGACGGCGTGCAGGTGCTGACGTGCTCGCTGGAAGTGCCGCTGGAGACGGTGATCCACGCGATCGACGCCGCCTCGAAGGCCGGCGTGAAGACGGTGCTGAACCTCTCGCCGGTCGCGGAACTGCCCGCCGAGACGCTCAAGCAGCTCACGACGTTGATCGTGAACGAGCACGAGGCCGCACAGCTCGCGTCCGACTGGCGGCACCTGCTCCGGCTCGGCCCGCACACCGCGATCGTGACGCTCGGCGAACGCGGGGTGGCCGTGGTCCTGCCCGCCGGGGTCAAGGAGATCCCGGGGGTGAAGGTCGACAAGGTCGTCGACACGACCGGTGCCGGTGACGCGTTCGCCGGCGCCTTCTCCGCGCGACTGGCCGAGGGCGACCGGGTCGTGGTCGCCGCCGAGTACGCGGTGAAGGTCGCCGCGTTGTCCGTCACGAAGGCCGGCGCGCAGCCCTCGTACCCGACCGCAGCCGAGGTCAGCTCGCCAGTGGCGGGATGACCTTCACGGGGTCGCCCGACCCGGTGAAGTCGAAGACGGCGAGCTCTTCCTGGTTGCCCAGCTTGGCTTCCAGCCTGCGGAGCTTGCCGTCCTGGTCGAGCCAGTAGCGCAGCCTCGCGTCCGCGTTGTCCTTCTTGGGCCCCTCGAAGATGTCGACGGCCGTCTCGCCGATCCTGTCCGAACGCAACCAGCGCGCGGAACTCTGCAGCAGCAGCTGAGGGTTCTCCGGCCGGTCGGAACCGAGGTTCACCAGCAGCCTCAACGCGCCGTCCAGCTCCGAGCCCCGTTCGCGCAGGTCGCGGATCTGCCAGTCGACCACGGGAATCGGGTCGACCGGCTTGGTGGACGGGTTCATCGCGAACGCCATCCGGCCGAGGTTCCACTGCACCAGGCCCCTGGAGAACTGGTCGTCGCGGCCGTCCGTGCGCATGCCCGCGTAGCCGAGGTGGTTCACGAAGTCGACGCGGCCGTCCAGCACGAGCTTGCCGCCGGGCGACGGCACGGACGCGGTGAACCCGCTGGTCCCGGTCGTGTAGTTGGAGAACCTGACGAGCGCCAGGCGTTCTGCCTCTGGGATCGAGAGAGGCCGCGGATCTGGCGTGGCGCTGCAGGCCGACAGCACCAGCAACAGCGCGAGGGCTTTCTTCACGACCGCACCGCCGCACGGTCTTCGAACAGGTCCTCGGTCGGAACCCCGTACTTCTCGACGTTCGGTGCCTTGTCCGGCAACGGGTCCTTCGGCATCTCCGGCTGCAGCGGAGGAGCCGCGACCTGGTTGAACGGGATCCCGCGAGGTGCAGAGGATTTCGGCAACGGGTCGCCGACGCCGTCGTAGCAGCGTTCGCGGGCGAAGCAGTTGTTCTTGCCGGGTGCCCGTTTCGAGGCCGCGTACAGCACGTCCAGGCCGTTGTGCGTGATCACGTTGCCCTCGAAGAGGTTGTCGAGCGGTGCCATGTCCTCGCTGGAACCCAGGGCGACGCCGATGCCGGGGTTGCCGGTGATCAGGTTGCGGGACACCAGGTTCCGCGTGCCGCCCGCAATGCCCATGCCGAGTCCGAAGGCGCCGTCGGCCTGAGCCGGGGAGAGGGCTTCGGCGTTGTCCGACACGAGGTTGCCGGCGAACGTGGCGTCCTCCTGCGGCACGAACGCCTCCTGGTAGTCGGAGTTCGAGGTCATGCCGACCCGGTTGCCGCTGAACCTGTTGCCCAGCACGTACATCTGGCCGGACGAGTTCGTGCCCTCGTAACCGACGGCGTTGCGCTCGGCGACGTTGCCGCGCACGACGATGTCGCACGGCTTGCACTGGCCGACGTAGAAACCGGAGTCCGCGCTGCCGCTCGCGTAGCTCTGCTCGATCACGCCGTGCTGGGCGTCGAACGCGTAGATGCCGTACAGCGCGTTGTTGCTCGCCGTCACGTACGAGACGCGGAAGCCCTGCAACGGCGGGAACTTCTGCGTGTCGAGCTTCGTGTAGCCGTTGCTGCCACGGCCCATCCCGCCGTTCTCGCTCAGCCCGGTGACCAGGACGCCGTTCAGCGTGTGGTTGCGGACGGTCAGGTTCTGCACCGACACCTCCGGCGCGGTGACCACGATCCCGTTGGCGCGCTTGACCTCGCCGTCGATGATCACGCTGCCGCGCTGGGTGCCCCTGATCGTCAGACCCTTGGTCCTGACCTGCACGGACTCCTTGTAGACGCCGGGCGACACGACGATGGTCGCGCCTTCCCGCGCCGCGTCGACGGCGGCCTGGATGGTGCCCAGCTGCGCCGGGACGGCGATCTCGCCGCCGAGTTTCGGTTGCGCCGCCGACGAGCAACCGGCGACCAGAAGCAGTGCTGTCAGTGTGTACGGAGCGCGCACAGCCGGTCACCGTACTGCGCCGTTCGGCCTACTGTCACACTGCCCCTGTGGGCCAACTCTCACGCCGCCGTCTGCTGTACGGCGCTGCTGCTCTTGGGCTACTCGGCGCATGCGGCTCGCCTGAACGTCAGCCCGGTGTCGTCACGCCGCCGCAGCTGCACGCCGACGTCTCCGTGTGGGACGCGACTGCCGTGCCATCTGCGCAGGTCAGCTCGTCGGTCACGGTGACGTGGGGGCACGGGATCGACGGGCTGCCGGAGTTCCCCGGTGACGCGGTCCGGCCGCGGGAGCTCGGCGGGAAGCTCTTCCTGCAGATCTGCGGAGACGATGTCGATGCGGTGAGCGACGCGGCTGCGCGGTTGCGGCCCGATGGCCAGTTGCGGTGGCGTGAACAGGGCTTTTGCAACGCTGATCGCACGAACGGGTTGGGTTTCAAGGACGGCATCGTCGTGCCGAAGACGCCGGACGAGTTCGAGCAGGAGGTCTGGCTGCCGGACGGGTCGACGATCGCGGTCGTGCGCCGGATCAAGCTCGACTTCGCGGCCTTCAAGGTGCTGTCCGTCGCTGAACAGGAACGGGTCTTCGGGCGCAGGAAGCACGACGCCGTGCCGTTGTCCGGCGGCGAAGAGGTCGATTTGTCGGCAAAGACACCGGACGGCGAGTACGTCATCCCGGCCGACGCGCACGTCCGGCGGGCGCATCCGCTGATGGCGGGGGCGGGCCTGATGCTGCGCCGCTCCTACAACTTCGCCGACGGCCTGCTCTTCATCTCGTACCAGCGCGAGCTGAGGACGTTTGTGAACACGATGTATCGGATGGTCGATGGAGACGCACTTCTGCGTTACGCCACGACAACCGCCTCCGCTGCTTTCCGCATTCCGCCGCTGGATTAGTCACACTGAGCTGTCGTCGGTTCCCGGTGGAAGGGTATGGTCTAGACCATGTCGAGCGCGCGGCTGAGCGGTGTCGGTGTCAGCAGCGGCCGGGCTTCCGGCCCAGTGGTCAGGGTCGCTGAAGCCCTGCCGGAACCTCCGCTGGGTCCGCGACCTGCGGATACAAAAGAAGAAGCCTCTCGGATCCGCCCGGCCACCGAGGTCGTCGCGCAGCGCCTGATGGAGCGCGCGAAGACCGTCGAGGGCGAGGCGCGCGCCGTGCTGGAGACGACGGCGGCGATGGCGGGCGACCCGTCGCTCATCAAGTCGGCCGAGAAGCTGGTCGTCGACGAGGCTCTTCCGGCTGCCCGTGCGGTGCACCAGGCCGCCGCGAAGTTCATCTCCGCACTGCAGGCCGCCGGTGGCTACATGGCCGAACGGGCCCGCGACGTCCAGGACGTCCGCGACCGCGTGGTGGCCGAGCTGCTGGGCCTGCCCGCGCCAGGCGTACCGGACCTGGCTTCCCCGTCCGTGCTGGTGGCGCGTGATCTGGCGCCCGCGGACACCGCCGGTCTCGACCCGTCGAAGGTGCTCGCGCTGGTCACCGAGGAGGGTGGTCCCACCTCGCACACCGCGATTCTGGCGCGGTCGCTGGGCATTCCGGCCGTCGTCGCGTGCCGTGGCGTGCTGGCGCTGGACGTCGCAGCTCTCGAGGTCGACGGCGACACCGGGCACGTGCGCGAGTCGGACGGCAAGGTCCGTGCGGCCGGCACCGGCAAGAAGGCCACCTGGAACGGCGTCGGTGTGCTGAAGGACGGCCACCGCGTGAAGGTCCTCGGCAACGTCGGTTCCCCCGCGGACGCTGCCGCTGCTGCCGCCGCCGGTGCGGAGGGCGTCGGCCTGTTCCGCACGGAGTTCTGCTTCCTCGACGCGGCGGAGGAACCGAGTGTTGCTGAGCAGACTGCTGCCTATGCGGCTGTGCTGGCGCCGTTTAAGGGCAAGCCGGTTGTGGTGCGCACCCTCGACGCGGGCGCGGACAAGCCGCTGGCGTTTCTGAGCCCGGACCCCGAACCCAACCCGGCCCTCGGAGTGCGCGGTCTGCGCGTGGCCTTCGACCGCCCTGAGGTGCTCGATCGCCAGCTCCAGGCCATCGCCGCCGCTGCTGCCTCGTCCGGCGCCGACGTCTCGGTCATGGCCCCGATGGTCGCGACTGCTGCCGAGGCCTCGTGGTTCGTCGCGCGTGCTCGTCAGGCAGGTATCGCCCGCGCCGGCGTGATGGTCGAGGTTCCGTCCGCCGCGTTGTCGGCGCGCGAGATCCTGCAGGTCGTCGACTTCATCTCCATCGGCACCAACGACCTGGCCCAGTACGTCTTCGCCGCCGACCGCCAGCTCGGTGGCGTGGCTGCGCTGAACGACCCGTGGCAGCCGGCGTTGCTGCGCCTGATCGCGCAGGTCGGTGAGGCGGCCACGGCTGCGGGCAAGCCGATCGGTGTGTGTGGTGAGGCGGCGGCCGACCCGTTGCTCGCGTGCGTGCTCATCGGCATGGGCGTGACGTCGTTGTCGATGAACCACACGGCTCTCGCGGATGTCGGCGCGAAGCTCGCGACGTCCAGCATGGACATCTGCCAGCTCGCGGCCCGTGGCGCCCTGGCCGCACCGGACCCCGCGACGGCGAAGCTAGCTGCTCGCGCCCCGCACTAGTTCGAGGAACGCCGACCACGCCTTGTCCGACACCGGCAGGTGCGTGGTCGGCGCTTTGCTGTCCCGGATGCCGATGCCACGACCGACCTCGACGCAGTCGTTGCCTTCGGCGCTGTAGCTGCTCTTGTGCCAGACCGGCATGCGGAACATCTCCTCACATCAGGATGCTGGTGATCAGCTCCTTCGATTGTTCCGCATCCAACGCCTGCTGGTCGAGGAGCTTCAGCACCGCGGTGTAGGTGTCCAGAACTGCCTTGTCTTCGAGGAACAGGCTGGAGTTCTTGCTCTCCAGGTAGACGACTGGCTCGAACTTCTCGTACTCGAGCAGCATGAACGCGCCCGACACTCCGGCATGCGCGCCGATCGCGGTGGGCACGATGCGCAAAGTGATGTAGGTGCGCTGGGCCATCCCCAGCAGGTGGAGAAGCTGGTCCTTCATGACATCCGGGCCGCCCACCGGGAGGTGCAGGGCCTGTTCGTGGATGTAGAAGACGAACTGCCGACTCCAGTGGAAGAACTCGCGGCGAGCCAGCTTTGCGGCGATGACCTCCTCCCAGTCGATCTCCTTCGAACGAGCTGACGCAGCGATAACGGCACGCATGTAGTCAACGGTCTGGAGTCGGCCGGGAATGAGGTTCAGCGACAGGGACGTGATGGCGTTGGCGAGCCGTTCCTGAGTGATCAGACTCTGCATCTGGGCCGGGATCTGGAGATATCCGTTCTCCCGCGTCTCGTGGAACAGCCTCAGCAACCGCCGGACTTCGTCAGGTTTGACGCGGCAGTACCCGAGCAGCTGTTTCAGGTCGCTCTCGTTGACCCCGCCCTTGCCCCGCACCAGGTCGGAGAGCTTGGCGGGGTCCCAGTCCAGTGCTTCAGCGAGTTCGCGGTGGGTCAGGCGGGTCTGTTCGATGGCGCGCCGGACGCCCTCGCCGAACTCCCGTCCCACCACGCTGGAGATTCGTCGTGGCATGGCGATGAAGCTAGAAGTACGGATCCCCTTCGATCCATCGTTTCCGTCCGAATATCCCTGAAGGAAGTAGTTATTGGAGGCGGTTCAATTCTTCGAACACAACCTGGATCAACGGGTGGTCTTCCGTTCCACGACGTACGGCCGCGACAACGCGCCTGAGTGGTGGTGTTCCTGCAATTGGTGTGCCACGCACGGCATTACGAGGCGCCAATGCCACACCCGCGCCCGCTGCGACCAACGCCTGGATCGCGCGGAAATCGTCTGACGTGTGCCGGATCCGCGGCGTGAACCCGGCCTGCGCGCACGCCATCTCCACGACGTCCCGCAGAGGATTTCCCGGCAGCGTCACGACCCAGTCCTCGTCCGCCAGCGCCTGCAGCTCGACCGGTCCGCCCGACAGCGCGTGCCCCGGCGGCAGCACGACGTCGAACGGCTCGGTGTAGAGCGGGAAGCGCGTGAGGCGATCCGTGGTCCGGTGTTCCTCGGTGATCGCCACGTCGATCTCGCCGTCGACCAGCAGCCGGACGCTCTCGTGGCCCTCGGCGTCCCGCACCGACAGCTCGATCGACCGTTCCCGCAACGCCTTGAGCGCGGGTGCGACGACCTGCGTGATCGCCGACGCGAAGGCTGCCACGGCGACTCGTCCGGCTGAGCCGGAGGCAAGAGCGTCCAAAGTGGCCTGTGCGCGTTCCAGTTCGGCTGCCACGACATGGGCGTGCGCGACGAGCAGCTCACCGGCGGGAGTCAGCGAGACCCTGCGTCCTTTGCGGAGCAACAACGGGTGGCCCGCTTCGGACTCCAGGGCGGCGAGCTGCTGCGACACCGCTGACGGCGTGAGGTGCAGCGCAGCAGCAGCGGCTGTCACGGTGCCGTGGTCAGCCAACGCGCGCAGCACGCGGAGCCGTCGTGGGTCGATCACCGCTCAATGATGGGGGATTCGACTTCGCCGTTCACGGGGACGTCCTGAGGCACGATCGGGTCGATGTTCGTCGCTTCGAGCAGGAGGTATTCCTCCTCCGAGATGGGCTCGCCGGCGGGCATGCCGAACTGAGGCACGGTGAGGACGTCCCGCCTGAGGATCGGCATGCCGGTCTCGGGGTTGATCACGAACTGGGTCTCGGCTTGGTAGAACTGGAACGGGGCAGGTGCGGTGATCGCCACCCCGATGCCGTAACGGCCGTTGCGGAGCAACACGTTGTTGAGGACCCGTGCCCCGTCGAGCGTCTTGAGCAGCTCGAACGCCGCCTGCCGCTGGTCGGCCCGCACGTTCGACGTCATCACGTCCATGGCGAGCGAGGCGATTCGGTAGTCGGTCCTCTCGCTGGTGAGGGTGGCGAGCGTCTTCTTCAGCTCGACCGGGTCGGCAGGCAGCGCGTCGAACGAGTCGAGGCGCACCGGGCTGTGCAGGGACATCTGGAACCCGGAGACGTAGGACTGCTGCACCGCAGGCTTCATCGGCCCGATGCGCACCGCGTGGCTGCCGTAGGCCTGGGGCACCGTCGCCGGCTTGCCCGCCGCCTCCCACTTCGCGTCGTCGTCCTGAGAGAAGGGCTCTACCGTCCCGTCCTTCTGCAGGACCGTGACCTGGCTGTTCCTGGACTGCCACCGGTCCGTCTTCGAGTCGAGGCGCACGATGTACGGGTTCGCCGAGTTGCCGACGACCATCAGCGACCACTCCTGCGTCAGCGCGTGCCACCAGGGTGCGGACGCGGCGGGCTGCACGGGTTGGGTCGGTTTCGGCAGCAGAACGACCACGAGCGCGATCACGGCGGCCGCCACCAGCACGGGAGCGAACCGCTTGAACGACCGGCGGCTCTGCGTCCGCGGCAGCGCGATGATCCGGGCGAGGTCGCTCTCCATCCGCTCCCGGTCGACCGGGAGCGCCGGCGGCTTGGCCTGAGCCAGTTCCTTCAGGAGGTCTTCCATGACTCCCTCGCACGGTCGAAGTTCGCGAACGAGAGAGCGGCCTGCAACCGTCGTCGCGCCCGGTGCAGACGCACGAAGAACGTCGCCGTCGTGCACCCGAGCACCTGCGCGGCCTCGGCAGCCGCCAGCCCGTGCCACGCGACCAGCGTGAGCACCTCCTGGTCGGCCTCGGACAGGCTCGACAGCGCCGCCCGCAACTCCACCACCCGCACGAAGTCGTCGGTGATGGGCACGTCGTCGAGTTCGTCGTGCCGCACCTGCCTGCGGGCTGCGCGCACGAGGTTGCGGGCTATGCCGAGCAGCCACGGCAGTGCGTTGGACGGCATCTGGTCGAGCTTGTGCCAGGCGATGGTGAAGGTCTCGCTGGTGATGTCCTCCGCTCGCTGCGCACCCGCGTGGCTCGCGGCATAGGCGAGCACACGCGGGTAACACTCGCGGTAGACAGCCGAGAAGTCCTCCACGATCGCCCCTCCCTCTTCACGAGGTAGTGCGCCGACCGTGCCGATTCTTACCGGCGAGTGACCGGGGTCACATCTTGGCTCGTGCGGCGACGAACGCGTCGACCGCCCGGTTCACGTCCTCCGTCGTGTGCGCGGCGGACATCTGCGTGCGGATACGAGCCTTGCCGTGCGGCACCACCGGGTACGAGAAGCCGATCACGTAGATGCCCTGTTCCAGCAGCAGGTCGGCCAGTCGTGCCGCCTCGGCCGCGTCGCCGATCATCACCGGGATGATCGGGTGCTCGCCGGGGAGCAGGTCGAAGCCCTCCTCGGTCATGCGCCGGCGGAAGAGCTCGGTGTTGGAGCGCAGCTGGGTGAGGAGCTCCGAGGAGTTCGACAGCATGTCCAGCGTGGCGATCGCGGCGGCGGTGATCGACGGCGCGAGCGAGTTCGAGAACAGGTACGGGCGCGAGCGCTGGCGCAGCAGTTCGACGATCTCTTTCCGGCCGGACGTGTAGCCGCCGGACGCACCGCCGAGCGCCTTGCCGAGCGTGCCGGTGACGATGTCGACACGGTCCTGCACGCCGAAGAGCTCCGGGGTGCCGCGGCCGGTCGGGCCGGTGAAGCCCACGGCGTGCGAGTCGTCGACCATGACCAGCGCGTTGTACCGCTCGGCCAGGTCGCAGATCTCGTCGAGCGGCGCGAGGTAGCCGTCCATCGAGAACACGCCGTCGGTCGCGATCAGCCGGTAGCGCGCGTCGGCCGAGTCCTTGAGCTGGCGCTCCAGGTCGTCCATGTCGCGGTTCTTGTACCGGAACCTGCGCGCTTTGGAGAGGCGCACGCCGTCGATGATCGACGCGTGGTTCAGCTCGTCGGAGATGATCGCGTCCTCGGCGCCGAGCAGCGTCTCGAACAGACCGCCGTTCGCGTCGAAGCACGAGCTGTAGAGGATCGTGTCGTCAGTGCCGAGGAACTCGCTGAGCTTGCGCTCCAGTTCCTTGTGCGGCTCCTGGGTGCCGCAGATGAACCGCACCGACGCCATGCCGAAGCCCCACTCGTCGAGCGCGGTCTTCGCGGCCTCGATCAGGCGCGGGTGGTCGGCGAGCCCGAGGTAGTTGTTGGCGCAGAAGTTCAGGACCTCGTCACCCTGGCCGACCCTCACGGCGGCGTTCTGCGGGGTGCCGATGACGCGTTCGGCCTTGTAGAGCCCGGCCTCCCGGATCTCCTCGATGGTCTTGAGGAGGTCGTTCTTCAGCTCGCCGTACATCAGGCTCCACTCCAGTCGAGGATGACCTTGCCGCACTTGCCCTCGCGCGCGGTGGCGAAGGCCTCCGCGTGCTGCGTGTAGTCGTACCGGTGGGTGATGACCGGCGCGAGGTCGAGGCCGCGCTGCAGCAGCACCGTCATCGAGTACCAGGTCTCGAACATCTCGCGGCCGTAAATTCCCTTGAGGTGCAGCATCTTCAGCACGACGCTGCTCCAGTCGACCGGGAACTCCTCCGCCGGCAGCCCCAGCATCGCGATGCGACCGCCGTGCGCCATGTTCGCGATCATGCTCTGCAGGGCGGACGGCTTGCCGGACATCTCCATGCCGACGTCGAAGCCCTCTGCCATGCCCAGGTCGGCCTGCGCCTGCTCGATCGTCTTCTCGGCGACGTTCACCGCGAGGTCGACGCCGACCTTGCGCGCGAGGTCCAGCCGGTGCTCGGAGACGTCGGTGATCACGACGTTGCGCGCACCCGCGTGCTTGGCGACAGCGGCGGCCATGATGCCGATCGGCCCGGCGCCCGTGATGATCACGTCCTCGCCGATGACCGGGAAGCTCAACGCGGTGTGCACGGCGTTGCCGAACGGGTCGAAGATCGCGGCCACGTCCAGGTCGACGGGCGTCCGGTGCACCCACGCGTTCTGCTCGGGCAGCACGACGTACTTCGCGAACGCGCCGTTGGAGTGCACGCCGAGGCCCTTGGTGTTGGCACACAGGTGCCTGCGCCCGGCCTTGCAGTTGCGGCAGGTCCCGCACACGAGGTGGCCCTCGCCGCTGACCAGATCACCGATCTTGACACCGGTGACGGACGCGCCTGTCTCGACGACCTCGCCCACGAACTCGTGCCCGAGCGTGAGCGGCGCCTTGATGTTCTGCGCCGCCCAGTCGTCCCACGAGTCGATGTGCAGGTCGGTACCGCAGATGCCGGTGCGCAGCACTCGGACGACCACGTCGGTCGGACCCGGCGTGGGGTCGGGAACGTCGGTCAGTTCGAGGCCAGGCCCAGCGGCGACCTTGACGAGAGCCTTCATGCGGGAAGTGTCGCCCTCCCCGCTTGTGCAGTCCATCAGGACTTTCTGAAGTCCTTGTGCAGTTCACCTTCACAGGTGAACGTGCGGATCAGCGCTTCCGCTTGATCACCACGGAGCCGCCGCGCACGGCGCCCTTGAGCTGGAAGTGAGGGTTGCCGACGGCGTTGTGGACCTTGTCCTTCAGCTCGCCCGCGGTGATCTCCACGCCGTCGACGTTGACCGACGACCCCGCGGGCAGCACGAGCTTCACCGAGCCCAGCGACACGTCGAGGTCGACGTTGACCAGCGGCGGCACCTCGGCCTGGGTGAAGTCGAGGTTGGTCGAGCCGAGCGTGTTGCGGATGACCAGCTCGCGCGGGACGACCCAGTGGCCCTTGCGCACGGTGGTGCCCATCGTGTTCTTCAGCTCGGTCCGCGCGTGGGCAAGCTCGTTGTTGACCATGCCGGGCAGATCGATGAGCACGGCGTTCAGGTCTGCCCTGGTCACAGCGGCGAGAGCGGTGTCGGTGCGCGTCGTGAACTCGTCGAGCGTGATCATGCCGCGGCCCACTGCCTTGTTCAGCAGGCTGACGACGTGCTCGCGTTCGGGGTCGGACACGCGTAAGTCCCTGGGGTCTGTCATTGCTCTGCCTCCGGTTCGGCGTCGAGACCGTGCTCGATGGCATAACGCGCCAACTCCACCCGGTTGTGCAGTTGGAGTTTCCGCAATGTCGACTGGACGTGGTTTTCGACCGTGCGGTGGGAGATCACCAGGCGGTTGGCGATCTGGCGTGCGGTCAGTCCCTTGGCCACCAAACGGAGTACTTCGGTCTCCCGTTCGGTGAGTTCGGGCTTGTCCTTCGAGTCGTCGGGCGCGGCGGCCATGCGGCGGTACTCGCCCAGCACGAGGCCGGCCAGTCCGGCGGTGAACACGGCGTCACCCGCGGCGGTCCGCGAAACAGCCTCGACCAGTTCCTCCGAGGACGCGGACTTCACCAGGTAGCCCGACGCGCCCGCCTTCACGGCCTGCAGCACGTCGTCGTGCTCGCCGGACGCGGACAGCACCAGCACGCGGGTGTCCGGCAGTTCGCTGGTGATCATCAACGTCGCGTCGACACCGGAGAGCTCACCGAGGTTGAGGTCCATCAGCACCACGTTGGGCCGCACGGCCTTCGCGATGCGCACGGCGGACGCGGCATCACCCGCGGTCGCCACGATCTCGAAACCGCGCTCCTGGAGGTCGCGTGCCACGCCCTCGCGCCACATCGGGTGGTCGTCCACGACCATCACCGAGACCGTCATCCTGCCGCCCCCTTCCTGAACACCCGAACCTCCCACTCCGTGCCCTCCCCCGGCCCGGTCTGGAGTTCGAGGGTGCCGCCGAGCGACTCCACCCGGCCTTTGATCGACTTCTCGATGCCCATCCTGCCCTCCGCCGCGGCGGAGGCGATGCGGCCGTCCGGGATGCCTGGTCCATCGTCCCGGACACTCAACACGACTTCTTCCCCCAAGTCCTCCAGCAGCACCCACGCCCGCGCGTCGTCACCGGCGTGCTTGTCCACGTTGGACAGTGCTTCGCGGACCAACGAGTGCAGCTCGCCCGCCGTGGCGGCGGTGATCATCACCTGGGTGGCCGGCGTGGACACCTGAATGCGAGGTGTGGCCAGCAGCTGCAGGCCGGGGCGCAGGTCGATCTCTCCGTCCACAGTGGAGTCTGTCGGTGCGGCGGCCACCAGGTTCCGCAGCGCCACCTCCTGCTCACCGGCCAGCTTGGCCAGTTCCGCCGCCTCGCCACCGACTTCCAGCCCGCGCTTGCGCACGCGGGCGAGCACCTGCAGGACGCTGTCGTGGATCGAACGGGCGAGCCGCTCCCGTTCCGCCGTGGCCGCTTCCGCGCGCAACGCCTGGGCGAGCAGCACCGCCGAACGCCGTGCGGTGGCCGACGCCATGCCGACGACCATGCCCGCTCCGGCCAGCAACACGACGTCCCGCAGCAGGTCGAGGCTCGGCACACCCTTCGACAGGTAGGTGAAGAGGCCGACCGTCAGGCCACCGGCGAACCCGGCCGTGGCTCCGCCCAGAGCGCCCAGCGCGACCGCTGGAACGCACGCCCAGATCGTGGTGATCAGCGGCACGTTCAGGGTCAGCAGCTGGTGGCTCGACATGATCAGCGGCGACAACGACATGAGCCCGCACGTCAGCGCCAGGTCGACCAGCACGAACGGCCAGCGCCTGCCCCACGTCGTGCTGTAGGCGCGGCTGGTGAACACGGACCACAGCGCCATCACCCCGAGCGTGGTCCACGCGAGCCACGGCCGGATGTACCAGGCCTGGTTCGCGATCACGTTCGCCGCCGCGAAGAGGAATGTGACTATCCGTAGCGCAATCGCCCCGCGCCACAGCGGTGTGGCCGGGTCGTCGATCACCTTCGTCACACGTTCGGCAGGCATTCTGGGCACGCTGTGCTCCTTTCGGACACCATCCTGCCGCGTGAACGTGCGCTGGCTAACCCCCAGGTGGCCGTCTTCTGCCGAACGGAGGAATGTGCGACGCTCTCCGGGTTCAGGTGGGGAGGGCATACAGGTGCGCGACTGGCCGGTGTGGACACTGCGGCGGCCCGCGCTCTGCTACTGGTTGTTCATCGACCTGGTGGCCCTGGGCATGGTCACCTACGTGATCATCTCCACGCCTACTCCGGAACCCTCCGAGATCGGCCGTTTCGCCGCCATCGCGGGCACGGCGGGCGCGGTGATCATCGGCAGCTCGATCTACAGCCACCGCCTCGGCGAGACCGAGCGCAACCCGTGGGCCGCACACCTCTCCTATCTGACGGCGGGCATCCTCGCCCTGCCGCCGAACCTCCTGGTGCTCCTGCTCTTCGGCCCAGCGCTGCACTGCCTGCTCGCGCAACGCCCGGAGACCCACCGCTGGCTGTTCACCCTGAGCGCGACGTCGCTCGCCGTCTTCGCCACCCGCTACCTGCTGGGCTGGTCGAACCCGCACGCCGGTCTCCCGGTCATGGTCCTCGGCGCCGCCGTGCTGCTGACCCTGCGCGCGGCCCTGATCGCGCTCGGCCTGAAACTCCGCCGCCCCGCCGCGTCCTTCGAGGAGAACGTCGGCGAACCGATCGACGTGATCCTCGGCATCGTCGCGGTGTCGATCGGCGGCCTGATGGGCTGCGTGGCCGAGGCGAACTCCATCCACGCCCTGATCGCCGGCCCGCCCCTGCTGCTGCTCGAACGCGCGGCCCAGCTCCCGCAGTGGCGCCGCTCGGCCCAGCGCGACGCCAAGACGGGTCTGGCCAACGCCGTGCACTGGGACAGCCGCGCCCGCTACGAACTCACCAAGGGCTCCAGCCGCACCCGGCCGATGGCCGTGATGCTGCTCGACCTCGACCACTTCAAGAAGGTCAACGACGAGGTGGGCCACCTGGCAGGTGACGCCGCCCTCGCCGCCATCTCCCTGCTCCTGCGCGGCACGGTCCGGCGCGGTGATCTCGTCGGCCGGTTCGGCGGCGAGGAGTTCGTCGTCCTGCTGCCAGAGGCTTCGCCGGACGAGGCGGAGTCGGTCGCCGAACGCGTCCGCAAGGCCGTGGCCGCGTTGCGGGTGCCGACGATGGCCACCGACGGCAATCCGCACGAGCTGCGCGGCCTGACCGTGTCGATCGGCGTGGCGACCACGACGCGGTTCGGCTACGAGCTGCCGGACCTGCTGGTGGCGGCCGACGCGGCGCTGCTGGCGGCGAAGGCGTACGGCCGCAACCTCGTGTCGATGGCCTAGACGGTTGATTCCAAGGGTCCGCAGCCACGGACC
>NZ_JYJG01000138.1 GCF_000955955.1 Lentzea aerocolonigenes | reverse complement strand
GCCGCCCTAAGCAACAGGCGTGCCATCAACCCCCACGGCGCCGGCCCCCCGATCAGAGCCTCCAAGGGGAAGCACGGAACAGGACCCGCTCAACGCAAGGCGACCACACACCCGGCTGCGGTTCGCACGCAACGGGACCCCCCAACGCGAGCCAACCACCCGCAAGGACCGCGCACGGCCCGCATTCCACACGAATCATGGGACTGACCTACGAAACCGCCGCGTCCCACTAACAGCGCCCCCCACACCCCTCAACCCGCCACAAACCGGACACCCCAAACCGCCCTGACCAGCAACTTCACCCCAACCAGATAAATCTCAAGAAAACTCCAAAAACCAGCGCAACGAACCCAACCTTCGTACGTCTATGTGGGTGTCGCAAGCAGCACAGCCGCGGGCCGTTCGGGGCGATCCGCAGCAAGAACCGCAGCCTGCAGACGAAGGGGAGCGAAGGGAAGGCGGGGGCCAGAACTTCGCGGCGAGTACGGCCGGACCGAACGGGAGAGCGGTCCGGCCGTACGACTAATCACCACAATCGCGACTCATCGCCACGAGCCAGCCATGGCATGGCTGGCATGGCATGGTCCGGTCCTGGTCAGCTCAGCTCAAGCCATCCGCGAGCTTCGAGCGACCGCAGGCGCCAAAAATTGTCAGACCCACCGAGCATCATCAACCGCGTGTGGACACACCCAACCGCGGGAGCGCTCTCAATTGGATCACGTACTGGCCAACGTGCTGCACGAACGAGTGTTCGCAATCCTCAACCAGCTGGAATCCGCGAGCACACCCCAAGCAACGACCAGCCTGACCTCAGCCTGGCGCACCCTGCTCACCCTCCACGAGCAAACAGACTCCGGCGCCTGCAAGGCCTGCGGCCCGCGCTGGCGAAAACACATGTGCTCGGTCTGGCGAGTCGCCACGGCCTACTTCATCCGCCATGAACGCGACTCAAGCCCCTGAGCCCGACTCAAGCCCGCCTGAACGCGACTCAAGTCCATCAACTCCGGCATGACTCTGTAACGAGTCGCGGAATACGAGCGACAGGAGCGCTGTTAGAGGCTTACGAGGCTCGTGAGGCGCCTGAACCGCCCAGTCCCGCACCCGGAGGTGGGTCGACGCCAAACCGGCGCGAGAAAGCTACTGAGCCGTAGTTCAGGGGACCGCGAATCAGACGGTCACACCGCGAGCGTTCAGCCACGTGAGCGGGTTGATCTTCTGACCGCCGGGGTTCCAGACCTCGAAGTGCAGGTGAGGGCCGGTGGAGAACCCGCGGTTACCCATGTGGGCGATCATCTGACCAGCCTTGACCGGCTGACCCTCGCGGACGATGAAGTCGTTGACGTGGCCGTAGACCGTGATGGTCCCGTCCTCGTGCTGCACCCGGACCCAGAGGCCGAAGCCGGAAGCCGGACCGGCCTCGAGGATCACGCCGTCGGCGGCGGCCAGGATCGGGGTGCCGATCGGGCCGGCGATGTCGATGCCGAGGTGCATGGTGCCCCAGCGGCCGCCGTAGCCCGAGGTGAAGTCACCGGCGGCGGGGCGGACGAACTTCGGGCGCTTCTTCTCGGCCTCGACGGCCTCGCGCTCGGTGGTGAGCTGCTGGCTGCGCAGGAGCTTGGCGGCCTCGGCGGAACCCTCGGACGTGGTCTTGGAGACCGCGAGGATCTGCGGGGCGGAGGAGTTGTCGCCACCCTGGCCGGTGAACGCGGCGGAACCGTCGGTGTGGTTCGCGAGCTGAACGTCGTTGCTGTCGTCCGCGGCGGCCTGCAGGGTCTGGCCTGCGCCTGCCGCGGCGAATGCGCCTACTGCGACGGCGGCGACGACGATGCGTCCGCGAAGCGCCGACGGTGGCGGGGGGAGCCGGTGGGAGCTGACGGTGCGCGCGGAGGCGCGGTCGACTGCCTCATCGAGCGCAGCACTGCGTTCATGGCCGCCGGGGGAGCGGTGGTGACTCAAAGCTTGCCCTTCCGCCTTCGGGGAGCCTGATCGGTGGACTGCCGGGCGGGGGATTCCCGGTGAGTCAGGATTCGGGGTTCTGACTCGGTGTCCTTCTGTGATCAGACCGTGACAACGGACCGGGGGACAGTAACGGCGGGGAGCCTCGGAGGGCAAACCCCAGTTCGTTATGTCGTCCGAACAGGCGGCAACCAGCTGGTTTCAACTGTCAACTGTGACCGTCGGTCACGCCGGGCGCGCGACACGCCTCACCGCCAGCGGCGATGGGGTGACCCAGAGAGTCATCCGATCGGGTGATGGCGGTCACAACTACGTGAAGAGTCCTCGTGTCAACCGGCAAAGAAAGGTGACCTGAATCACGTATCTGGTGCTCCTCGACGTGCAACGCGGAGTGCTCCAGTCGGGCGTTGCGCTGAGGCACGATGATCTGATCCATCTCCGACCAGACCACGACGAAGCGCGTGGCGCACGGGCGGCAGGGCTCGGCCAGCTCCGCGAGCAACTCGGAACCGGGCCGGAGCTGCCTGGTCAGCGGAGTCGGCATCAAGTAGGCGAGCAATGTGCCGTTGTGCGGCGTTCCGAGTGTTACGAGCGTGCGAACGCGTGAGTCGCCGTGCAGCCGTTGTACGTAATACCTGGCGATGAGACCGCCGAGCGAATGGCCGACCACATGCACCTGATCGGCACCGGTCTGCTCGCAGATCCGCTCGATGTGCGCGCCGAGCAACGCGGCCGAGCGGCGGACATCCCCCGTCAACGCCGTCAGCACGCTGTAGTTGATGGCGTGCACCACCCCGAAGCCCCGCCTTCGCAGTGCCCCCGACAGCACCGCGAAGGCGGAGCGGTTGTCCCCGATGCCGTGCACCAACACGATCGGGGTGCCCGCCGCGTCCATGGCCGAAACCATCAGGCCGCGCTGGCGGGGTGGCAGGCCGTCGGTGCGGTAGTGCCGGAACTGGCCGTCCTGACGCAGCTGCTCGGTGATCGCACCCCACGGGTAGAGCACCGCGTGCGCCGTCAACCAGGCAGCTTCCATCGCGACCCCGCGCATGCCGCCGGGCGTGGCCATGGCGCGCAGCGCGACCTTTACTTCTTCTGCGACATCTCGCGCGGTGTGCACACCCCACCCGGCACGATCGAGAACCGCGTCAGTCAGACGCGTCATCCACGACCGGCCGGTGTCGCTCATATGAGCGACGGTAAGTGATGGAGTCACCGACTAGGAGTACCCGGCGAATCTTTTCCACATGCGAACGAATTTCGTCTCAACAGGCACCCCGAGGTGACGCGGAACCCATCCCCGGGCTTGCTAGGTTCGCCCGCGATGACTCGAACCGAGCTCGAGAACCAGACCCCGGCCGCCGCGCGCCTGCGCACCTCGTGGGCGCTCGCCGCAGCGGGCGGTCTCCTCGCCGCCGCGGGCCCGCTGATCGGCGTGGTCAACGGCGCGGAACCCGCCTACACGTCGTGGCCGTTGCTCGCCGTCCTGGCGCTGCTGCCGCCCGCCGTCGCGGGTGCGCTGTTGTTCCGCGGCAAGCCCTTCATCGCGGCGGCGCTGATCGCCGCGCTCGGCGTGTTCGCGGTCGGACGGCTGTTGAGCGACCTCCAGATCGCGTTCGCCCCGATGTCCGTGGCACGGCCTGAGCTCTTCCGTCCGGCCACCCTCGTCGCGGTCACGCCGTCAGCGGGGCTGTGGCTGCTCATCGCCGGGCACGTGCTGGTCATCGCGGCCGGCGTGCTCTCGTCCGGCCGGGCAGGAATGCCCGCGGACGAGTCCGAACCCGCGAAGTTCATGGGCTTCCCGATGCTGATCGCCGCCTTCGCCGCGGTCGGGTTGCTGGGCAAGCCGTTCAGCTCGGCGGACGCGTTCCAGCTCGACCGCGCGCCGTGGGACCTGCCCGCGCTCGGGCTGACCGGCGGCCTGCTGGTCGCCCTGGCCGCGCCGCTCGCCACCGCCCTGGCCGCCAGTTCGCCCGACCCGGACACCCGCGAAGGCGGCACGTACGGCGTCACGCTCGCCCTGCTGGCCGTGGTGGTGCCGTGGCTGGCTGCGGGAACCGTCGCGCCCGGCCTCGGGATCTCCTCGGGTTCGATGCTCGTGCTGATCGCCGCGCTCTTCCTGCCCGCCTTGCCGCTGCTCGCCCGTCTGGTCCGGATGGTGCTCAGCAGGCGTGACGAGACGCGCGACCGCGTGCTGCCGTCGCTGCGGCGCATCCACGTGACCGCAGGAGTCCTCTTCATCGTCTCCGCCGTCGCGACGGTCGCCGGCGGGCTGCTGCCGCAGCTCGTGCTCAGCACCGGGGGTGCGGCGCCGGAACTGGCCTCGGCGAACCTCCTCTGGCCTGCCGGGATCGCGGTCGCGGTGCTGGGTGTGCTGTTGCTGGTCCCGGCCGCCGCCGCGACCGTCCGCCCGGCCCTGCCCGGCGGCTACGTCGCGATGCAGCTCGCCGCCGCCGGTGCGACTGCTTCGGTGGTGGCGGCCAGCCAGTCGGGCATCGCCCAGCCGGGTGCCGGCTTCTGGCTGATGGTCGTCGAGCTCCCGATCGGCTTGCTGGCACTGTTCTTCGTCCTCCTCGGCGGTGCCGTCGAGCGGGAGAACGACGGCACGGGCAAGCGGGAGCAGCTCCCGGTGGCCGAGCTGGGCGCGGTGCTGCTGGCCGGGCTCTTCGCGGCGGGTGCTTTCGCGTTGCCGACCATGCGGGGTGCCGACTACACAGCGCCGACGCTGGTGCCGGGTACCGACGCGTCAATGTCCTGGATGCTCGTCGCGTGCCTCGTCGCGGTGATCGGCCTCCTCGTGGCCGCGGTCCGGTCGAGGCCCGCCCGTGCTGCCGCCACGCTCGTGGGCGCCGCGCTGTTGATGGGCGTGCGCGCGCTCGAGCTGCCGTTGACGGGCAGTCGCGTCGAAGGCGCGGTGGCGGCTCCCGGCACCTGGCTGGCGCTGGCGGCGGTGGTGGCGTTGCTCGTCGCGGCGGGTTTGACGGGGGCTCGCGCGACCCGCTGAATGTGGTCGACCGCGCGTACGCGTGATCGACCTCACCGCTGTTGAGACCGACCTCACCGACGGTGGCGTGCGAGCAGTACCTGCAGCTCGATAGTGTCTGGGCCCAGCCGCGTCAAGTGGGTTCGCTTGGCCCCTTGAGGACCACCCAGGCGCGGTGTTCCGACACCGACGTCGCAGGAGACCCGAGTGGACCTGTACGAGTACCAGGCGAAGGATCTCTTCGCCGCCCACGGCGTCCCGGTACTGCCGGGCGATGTGGCCACCAACCCCGCCGACGCCAAGGCCATCGCCGCGAAGTTCGGCCAGCCGGTCGTCGTCAAGGCCCAGGTCAAGACCGGCGGCCGCGGCAAGGCCGGTGGTGTGAAGCTCGCTTCCACCGCCGAGGAGACCGAGGAGAAGGCGACCGCCATCCTCGGCCTGGACATCAAGGGGCACATCGTTCACCGCGTGCTGGTGACGCCTGCCTCGGACATCGCGGAGGAGTACTACTTCTCCTTCCTCCTCGACCGTGCGAACCGCACCTTCCTCGCCATGGCGAGTGTTGAGGGCGGCATGGACATCGAGGAGGTCGCGGCCACCAAGCCCGAGGCCCTCGCGAAGATCCACATCGACGCCATCAAGGGTGTCGACGCGGCCAAGGCCGAGGAGATCGCCGACGCGGCGAACTTCCCGGCCGAGGTGAAGGACCAGGTCGTCGACACCATCGTGAAGCTCTGGGAGACCTTCGTCTCCGAGGACGCCACGCTCGTCGAGGTCAACCCGCTGGTCCGCGACCCGCAGGACAAGATCGTCGCGCTCGACGGCAAGGTCACGCTGGACGAGAACGCCGGCTTCCGCCACCCGGCCCACGCCGAGCTGGTCGACAAGGCGGCGGAGAACCCTCTCGAGGCCAAGGCCAAGGAGAAGGGCCTCAACTACGTCAAGCTCGACGGCGAGGTCGGCATCATCGGCAACGGCGCCGGTCTCGTGATGTCCACGCTGGACGTCGTGGCGTACGCCGGTGAGCAGTACGGCGTGAAGCCCGCGAACTTCCTCGACATCGGCGGCGGCGCGTCCGCCGAGGTCATGGCGAACGGCCTGGACGTCATCCTCGGCGACGAGGCCGTGCGTTCGGTGTTCGTCAACGTCTTCGGTGGCATCACCGCCTGCGACGCCGTCGCCAACGGCATCGTGAAGGCGCTGGAGATCCTCGGCGACTCGGCCACCAAGCCGCTCGTCGTCCGCCTCGACGGCAACAACGTGGAGGAGGGCCGCGCGATTCTCGCCGAGGCCAACCACCCGCTGGTGACCGTTGTCGACACGATGGACAACGCGGCCGCCAAGGCCGCCGAGCTCGCGGCTGCGGGGGTCTGAGTCAGATGGCTATCTTCCTCAACGAGAACAGCAAGGTCATCGTCCAGGGCATGACCGGTGCCGAGGGCACCAAGCACACCAAGCGCATGCTCGCGTCCGGCACGAACATCGTCGGTGGCGTGAACCCGCGCAAGGCCGGCGAGAAGGTCGACTTCGACGGCACCGTGCTCCCGGTCTTCGGCACCGTCAAGGAGGCCATGGAGGCCACCGGCGCGAACGTGACCGTGATCTTCGTCCCGCCGGCCTTCTCGAAGGCCGCCGTGGTCGAGGCGATCGACGCCGAGATCGGCCTGGCGGTCGTCATCACCGAGGGCATCCCGGTGCACGACACCGCCTACTTCTGGGCGCACGCCGTCGCGACGGGCAACAAGACCCGCATCATCGGCCCGAACTGCCCCGGCATCATCAGCCCCGGCAAGTCGAACGCCGGCATCATCCCCGCGAACATCGCGGGCAGCGGCAAGATCGGTCTGGTGTCGAAGTCCGGCACCCTGACCTACCAGATGATGCACGAGCTGAAGGACTTCGGCTTCTCCACCGCGATCGGCATCGGTGGCGACCCGATCATCGGCACCACGCACATCGACGCTCTCGAGGCCTTCCAGGCCGACGACGAGACCGTCGCGATCGTGATGATCGGTGAGATCGGTGGCGACGCCGAGGAGCGCGCCGCGGCGTACATCAAGGAGAACGTGACCAAGCCGGTCGTCGGCTACGTCGCGGGCTTCACCGCTCCCGAGGGCAAGACCATGGGCCACGCCGGCGCCATCGTCTCGGGCTCGGCGGGCACCGCGCAGGCGAAGAAGGAGGCCCTCGAGGCCGCCGGCGTCAAGGTCGGCAAGACGCCGTCCGAGACCGCCGCTCTGATGCGCGAGATCATGAACGCGCTCTGATCAGAGTTCGCAGAGCTGCACACGCGGGCCGGACACCGGAGTACTTTCGGGGTCCGGCCCTCGCTCGTCTGGCGGAACCGGCATGATCCGGTCATCGTCTGAGCATGTGCGTCAAGTAGCGTTTTGCAGCATCACTCGGTTGGAGGAGACCTGACATGTCCGTGCCTTACGGCGCACCCCAACAGCAGCCGCCGGGTCCGGCACAGCACCAGGCACCACCTCAGGCCCACGGCGCTCCCGGCGCCAACAACATCAACCTGAGCCTGATCCTCCCGCTGGTCGGCGCGGGTCTCGGCCTGGTCGCCTACCTCGTCGCGTTCGCGGACGACGTCAGCAGCGGCAACGTCGTCTACCTGCTCGCCGCGGGTGCGCTGGCAGGCCTTTCGGTGCTGCCGAGCATCCCGAAGGGCTTCGTCCCGGTCGCCGCGGTCCTGGCGGCCGTGCAGATGCTCCTGCAGCTGCAGGGCATCATCAAGTCGCCGTCGGTGCAGGGTCTCGACATCGTCCTGCTCATCGTCGCGCTGCTCGAGACCGCGGCCATCGTGCTCACCTTCTTGCTCGCCGAGGGCATCGTGAAGTTCGAGCCGAAGCCCGCGAACCCGTACGGCGGTCACCCCGGCCAGGGCCAGCCCGGTGGCTGGAACCCGCAGTCCGGCGCGTTCCCGCAGCAGGGCCAGCCTCAGCACGGCGCACCCCAGCAGCAGGCGCCGCAGCAGCCGCAGTTCGGTCAGCAGCAGTTCGGTCAGCAGCCGCAGCAGCCAGCGCAGCCGGGCCAGCCGCCGCAGCAGACCAGCTTCATGCCGCAGCCCGGCCAGTTCGGCGCACCGGGCACGCCGCCCGGTGGCTTCGGCGGTCCGCAGCAGTAAGCAGGGTTCTCGGGGCGTCTGCAAGTACCACCAACTCGCTGTTGGCAGTACTTGCAGACGCCCTTCTTGCGTGCGGCGTGCCTCACCCGAACGGCTCAGCCCGCCTGACACAGTGGAGAAGTGCCCGTGCTGACACGCGACGCGACTCGCGAGGTGACCGCTGTGCGCCCGCCGGAGTTCTCGCGCTCCGAACACATGCGGGTGCTCGTCGCGGCCGCGGTCGGGTCGGTGGTCGTCGGGTACGCGGCGGTGGCGGCACTGCTCGCGCTGATCTCCGCGACCGCCACGTACGCCGCCTTCTCCACGGCGGGCGTGCTCAGCGCGGCCGCACCGGCGTGGCTCGCCGCGCACCACGTGCCGTTGCGCTTCGACGCGGGTCAGCTCGGTGTGCTGCCGTTGCTGCCCACCGCGTTGCTGATGTTGCTCGTCGCCCGCACCGCCGCGGGTGCCGCTGACCGGCTCGGACTCTACGAACCACTCCAGGCCCGCGGGGTCGTGCTGAGCATCGCCGGCGCGCACGCGGTCGTCGGCGGCACGATCGCGCTGATCATGGGCGACGGCGTCGTGCGCGCCACGCCCGCGGTGGCGTTCTTCGGCTGTGCCGCCGTGTCCGGTATCGCCGCCACGTTCGGCGTCGCCCGCCGCTGCGGTCTGGTCGAGATCGTCTTCGACAAGCTCGACCCGGTGGCGCTGCACGGGCTGCGCTCCGGGTTCATGGCACTGTTCGCGCTGATCAGCGCGGGTGCGTTGGCGCTGGGCGCCGGGCTCGCGATCTCGTGGCCGACGACCAGCGGGCTCTTCGCCGGAGCGGGTCCGTCGGTCGGTGTCGGCCTCGGCGTGTTCCTGCTGTGCCTCGGTTATCTCCCGAACGCGATCATCGCGGGCTTCTCGTACGTCGCGGGTGCCGGGTTCTCGCTGGGCGGGGTCGAGATCTCGCCGATGCGGTTCGTCGGTGGTGACGTGCCGCCGGTGCCGTTGCTGGCCGCGATGCCGGAGACCGAGCACGTGTGGAGCCCGGTCGTGCTGGTGGTCCCGGCGCTGATCGGCGCGTTCGTCGGCTGGACCTGCCGCAAGGTGTCGGATCGGCCGTCATCGCGGTTCCGCGCGGTGCTGGTCGCCGCGATCACCGCGGCCGTGGGCTGCCTGGTGCTCGCCGCGACCGCCGGTGGCCGGCTGGCGTCCGGCGCGTTCGACCCCGTGACGGTGCCCGCCGGTCTGCTCGCGCTGATGACGGCGGTGTGGGTGCTGGTGCCGGGCGTCCTGGTCGCGTGGCTCGCCGGGTCCCGCGCGAAGGTCGTGGCGGACGGTGACGCCGAGTTCGTCGAGCCGGACTTCGAGGAAGAAGAGGCCGTCGACCCCGACGTCGTGTTCGAGGACGACGAGCTCACCGACCAGTTCGAGCAGCTCGAAGTGGTGGACGAGGACGAGTTCGAGGTCGAGGAAGACCTCGAGGACGACGACTACTACGACGAAGACGAGTACGACGAGGAAGAAGAGCTCGAGGACGACGTCGCGGACGAGCAGGACGACGTCGCCGACGAAGAGGAAGACGTTGAGGAAGAAGAGGAAGACCTCGACGCGGAGTTCGACGAGATGCTCGGCATGGAGCCCGAGGAGGACCTGGACGGCAAGCCGGAACGGTGACGGCCTAAACTGCCCCTGAGCTGCTACAACACGCCACGCCCAGGAGTAGACGCTGAGCACCGAACTTCGGCTTCCCACACCGGCGCGCGTCGTCGTACTCGTCTCCGGTTCCGGAACCCTCATGCAGGCGTTGCTGGACGCCTCGGACCTCCCGATCGAGGTGGTCGCGGTCGGCGCCGACCGCGAGAACATCGAGGGTCTCAAGCGCGCCGAACGGGCCGGGGTGCCGCACTTCGCCGTGAAGCTGCGCGACCACGCAGACCGGGACGCCTGGGACGCCGCGCTGACCGAGGCGGTGGCTTCCTTCGAGCCCGACCTCGTGGTGTCCGCCGGTTTCATGAAGATCATCGGCCCGGCGTTCCTCGCGCGCTTCGGCGGCCGGATGATCAACACCCACCCCGCGCTGCTGCCCGCGTTCCCCGGCGCACACGGCGTGCGGGACGCCCTGGACTACGGCGTGCACGTCACCGGATCGACCGTGCACCTGGTCGACGCCGGCGTGGACACCGGGCCGATCCTCGCGCAGGAGGCGGTTGTCGTCGAACCCGATGACACCGAAGAGACCCTGCACGAACGCATCAAGGTCGTCGAACGCCGGCTGCTCGTCGAGACGGTCGGCAGGCTGGCCCGTGAGGGCTGCACCGTGAACGGACGAAAGGTGAGCATCCCGTGACCACTCCTGCCGAGAGGCGACCGGTACGCCGGGCCCTGATCGGGGTCTCCGACAAGGCCGGCCTGCTGGAACTGGCCACCGGCCTGCACGCGGCCGGAGTCGAGATCGTGTCCACCGGCGGCACCGCGAAGGTGCTGGCCGACGCGGGCGTCCCGGTGACGCCGGTCGAGCAGGTCACCGGGTTCCCCGAGTGCCTCGACGGCCGCGTGAAGACGCTGCACCCGCGCGTGCACGCCGGGCTGCTGGCCGACCTGCGCAAGGAGTCGCACGTCCAGCAGCTGCGCGAGATGGACATCGCGCCGTTCGACCTGCTGGTCGTGAACCTGTACCCGTTCACGCAGACGGTCGCGTCCGGTGCTTCCGCGGACGACTGCGTGGAGCAGATCGACATCGGCGGCCCCGCGATGGTCCGCGCGTCGGCGAAGAACCACGCGAACGTCGCCGTCGTCGTCGACCCGGCGCGGTACGACTGGGTGCTGGAGAACGTCCGCGAGGGCGGCTTCACCCTGGCCGACCGGCAGCAGCTGGCCGCGGCCGCGTACCGGCACACCGCCTCCTACGACGTGGCCGTCGCGTCCTGGATCGGCAACGTGCTGGCGCCCGACGACGAGGGCAGCGGCTTCCCGGGCTGGGTCGGCGCGACCTGGAACCGGTCGAACGTGCTGCGCTACGGCGAGAACCCGCACCAGCACGCCGCTCTGTACACGCAGGGCGACGGCCGCACGGGTCTCGCGTCGGCGAAGCAGTTGCACGGCAAGGAGATGTCGTACAACAACTTCCTCGACGGCGACGCCGCCTGGCGTGCCGCGTGGGACCACGAGCTGCCCTGCGTCGCGATCATCAAGCACGCGAACCCGTGCGGCATCGCGGTGTCCGAGGTGAGCATCGCGGACGCGCACCGCAAGGCGCACGAGTGCGACCCGGTCAGCGCGTTCGGCGGCATCATCGCGGCCAACCGCGAGGTCACCGTGGAGATGGCCGAGTTCGTGTCGGAGATCTTCACTGAGGTGATCATCGCTCCGTCCTATGCGGACGGTGCGGTGGAGGTGTTGCAGCGCAAGAAGAACGTGCGCATCCTCGTGGCCGAGGCGCCCGCACGTGGTGGTGCCGAGATGCGTCCGGTGTCCGGTGGCCTGTTGCTGCAGCAGCGCGACGCGATCGACGCCGCCGGTGACTCGCCCGCGAACTGGACGCTGGCGTGCGGCAAGCCGGCGGACGAGAAGACGCTGGCGGACCTCGAGTTCGCGTGGCGTTCCATCCGCGCCGTGAAGTCGAACGCGATCCTGCTGGCGGACAACGGCGCCACCGTCGGTGTCGGCATGGGCCAGGTCAACCGGGTCGACTCGTCGCACCTCGCGGTGAAGCGCGCGGGTGAGCGCGCGAAGGGTGCCGTCGCGGCGTCCGACGCGTTCTTCCCGTTCCCGGACGGTCTCGAGGTGCTGCTGGAGGCCGGTGTGCGCGCGGTCGTGCAGCCCGGTGGTTCGGTGCGCGACCCCGAGGTGATCGCCAAGGCCGAGGAACACGGCGTGACCCTGTACCTCACGGGCACGCGCCACTTCGCTCACTAGCTCGATGAAGGGAACCTTCAT
>NZ_JYJG01000137.1 GCF_000955955.1 Lentzea aerocolonigenes | reverse complement strand
TGGATGAAGGTTCCCTTCATCGTTTTCGCCTAGAGCTTGGCGACCATCTCTTCGGCCAGGCCCTTCGCGGCGGCCTCGAACTCCGCGACGTCCGGCTTCTTGTTGCTGAAGATGCCCGCGTCCCAGCCGGTGTAGTCGACCTGGACGGTCGTGTCGCCCTTGCGCACGAGGATCCAGATGTCCGTGATCGCGGAGTTGCCCTGCACCAGCACCGCCGCGGCCTGGTCACCGAGCCCGTCGAGCGGCTTCTGCTTGGGCACACCCACGGCGTCCTTGTGCTGTGCCAGCATCTCGTCGACGCTCATCTTGCTCGCGGTCTGGACGTACACGTCGACGCCGCGGTAGCCGCTGCCGTCGACACCCTTGGTCTGGTGCCACGAGCAGATCGTGCTCTTGCCGCCGGACATCTCCGACTCGTGCGAGCCGAGCCCGTTCGGGTTCGTGGTGCGCGCCTTGGCCAGCGCGGCCTCGGAGATGTTGCCGCACAACGCGGGCAGCTGGTCGGCACGCTTGGGCTCGCCGCCGTCCTTGTTGACGTTGAGGTAGACCGTGAGCGCGGTGCCGACCCCGCCGAGCAGCAGCACTCCGGCGATGATGGCGATGATCAGCGGTGCCTTGCTCTTCTTCGGCGGCTGCTGCGGGTACGGCTGCCAGCCCGGTGGCGGCTGCTGCCAGCCCTGCTGCTGCCAGCCCTGCCGCGGGTGCTGTGGTTGCTGCGGGTGCTGTGGCCAGGTCACAGCTTGCCCAGAACGTCGTTCATGACAGCGGTCGCCGTCTCCCTGAGTTGGTTCATGTCGGGTTTGCCCAGGCTGAACAGGCCGGGGTCCGCACCCGAGTACTCGACCAGGACGGCGTGGTCGCCCTTGCGCACCACGAGGGCGTACTCGGCGCTGGACTCGCTCGGCCGGCCTCGTTCGTACGCCTTGGCCTCGTCGCCCAAGCCGTTGACCGCGCCGATCTCCCTGGTGGTGCTGTCGGCCATCACCATTTCGCCCATGGCCTTGAACTTGCCGTCGCCCTGCCAGATCTTGACGAACAAAGCCCGGTGGCCGGGGCTGTCGCGCCCTTCGGTCTGCTGCCAGTGGCAGTTCGTGGTGTCGTCGTCCGGCTGGCTCGACATCGATCCGTCCGGATTCGTGGTGCGGGCCTTGGCGAGCGTCTCGGCGGAGACGCTGCCGCACTTCTCGGGCAGCGCGTCGTTGCGCTGCGGGTAGCCGTGGTCCTTGCGGGCGTTGAAGAAGAAGAAAGCTCCGGTGCCGAGCCCGCCGAGCAGCACGACCACCGCGACGATCACGATCGCGATGACCGGGCCCTTGCCCTTCTTCTGCTGCTGTTGCTGCTGGGGCGGGTACCCCGGCGGCGGGTAACCGCCCTGCTGAGGTGGTTGCGGCCAGCCCTGCTGCTGCGGTTGCTGGTGCCATCCCTGTGGCGGTTGGTTCACAGCTTCTCCAGTACTGCTTGATGACGAGTTCGGTCGTGCGCGGACCGTCACTCCCCAGTGACTGAAGGCACCGTAGAGGACCTGGCGGACGCGTGTGGGCCGGTCCGCCGAAAGGGTGAGCCAAAGCCTGGTCGGCACCGCGAGATCTCCCCGCGGCAGGCGGTCCGCATGTCCACCAAAAGGGTGACGCTCTGGCATTGACACAAGGGTGTGCTCGCGCGCTACGATCATCCCGTTCGTTCGAACAGGAGTTCGAATAAGCAAGTCGCCGAACTTCCCTCGGCGGCCGTGCACAGGGGTGCGCACGGTCCGAGAAGGGAGGTGGGTGGAGTGTCCAGGTCGGCAACGGCGTCGCTGGCTGCGTTCGGGGTGAACCGGGCCAGCGAGCTGACCAGCACCACCACCGACCACACCACGGGGCGGGTGCTGCCGGTTCGCGGGGAACTGGCGGACCTGCTGCCGTGGGGCGGCTTGCGGCGAGGCAGCACGGTGTCGGTGGGCGGATCGACATCGCTGCTGCTCGCCCTGCTCGCGGGTGCGACCGCGGACGGCTGCTGGGCCGCCGTGGTCGGCCTGCCGCAGGTGGGCGTGCTGGCCGCGGCCGAGCTCGGGGTCTCGGTGCAGCGGCTGGCGCTCGTCCCACGTCCCGGAGCTGACCCCGGTCCTGTCATCGCGGCCCTGCTGGACGGCATCGACCTCGTCGCCGTCGCCTGTCCACTCCCTCCTTCCCTCGCTCGGCGGCTCACGGCTCGTGCTCGCCAACGCCGTGCCGTCCTGATCGCCTTCGGTTCCTGGCCCTCGGCCGACGTGGAGCTGACCGCGGAGTCCGTGCGCTGGAACCCGCTCGACGACGGCGCGGAGACGTTGCGGCGTCAGGAGATCAGCGTGCGCAGCGGTGGCCGCGGCTCGGCGGGCAAGCCCAAGCACGTGTTGCTGACGTTCGGTGAAGAAGAGATCGAGCTCCCGCTGGTGGCCGGCGAACCGGCCGAGTCCGACGAGCCGGTTGATGCCGGTCCGGACGAGGTCGACGAGCTGGCCGCCAAGCGGGCTACAACCCGGGATCGTCCTGCGTGAAGGACACCCGTCTCCTCGCGATCTGGTGCCCCGACTGGCCCGTCGTCGCCGCCTGCACCGCCACCGGCACCGGCCAGCACGTGCCGGTGGCCGTTCTGGACGGCAACGAGATCGTCTCCACCTCGGCCGTCGCGCGTGCCGAGGGCATCCGCAGGGCCATGCGCAAACGCCTGGCCGAGTCGATGTGCCCGGAGCTCGTCACGTTCGAGCACGACCCGCAGCGCGACGCCAGGTTCTTCGAGCCGGTTGCCGAGGCCGTGGAGGAGCTCGCACCCGGCATCGAGGTCGTGCAACCGGGACTGGTCGCGGTGCCGGCCCAGGGCCCGGTCAGCTACTTCTCCTCCGCCGAGCAGGCAGCTGAACGCATCGTCGACCACATCGCGACCCGCACCGGCGCGGAAGCCCAGGTGGGCGTGGCCGACAGCCTCTTCGCGGCCACGAAAGCCGCGCACTGCAACGTGATCGTCCCGCCGAGCCGGACCGCGGAGTTCCTCCGGCCGTTGGGCGTGCACGAGCTCGACGCCCCGGAGCTGGTCGATCTGTTGCGCAGACTCGGTCTCAAGACCCTCGGCGCGTTCGCGGACGTCCCGGAGAACGCGGTCGCGTCCCGGTTCGGCGGCCCGGCGACGCGCCAGCACCGCCTGGCCCGCGGCCTGCCCGAACGCCCGCTCGACAAGCGCAAACCCGCGCCGGAGCTGGCTGTCGCGGAGACGTTCGACGACCCGGTCGAGCGCATCGACGCGGCCGCGTTCGCCGCGAAGATCCTCTCTGAGCGGCTGCACGAGAACCTCGCGAACCGCGGTCTCGCCTGCACCAGGCTCGGCATCCACGCCCGCACCGAGAACGACGAGGAGCTGCACCGGGTGTGGCGCGCCGCGGAACCGTTGACACCACGGGGAATCGCGGACCGCGTGCGCTGGCAGCTCGACGGCTGGCTCACCCGCGAGCGCCTCACGTCCGGCATCAGGACGCTCACCCTCGAACCGGTCGAGGTCGTCAACGGCACGGCGCTGCAGCTCGGGTTGTGGGGCCACGACGACGAACGCGCGGTGCGGGCGTTGTTGCACGTCCAGGGCTTGCTCGGCCCGGACGGCGTGCTCACGCCGGTGCTCGACGGCGGCCGCGGCCCGAAGGAGCGGGTCAAGCTCGTGCCGTGGGGCGACGAACGCGTGCCGGCCCGGAATCCGGACCACCCGTGGCCCGGCCGGCTCAGCAGAGCACCGGCGACGCTCGCGGACGACCCGGCCGTCCTGAAAGACGCAGACGGCAACGAGGTCGGCGTGACCGGCCGTCTCGAACTCACCGCGCAACCCAAAAGCCTTGCTGTGAAAGGAAGAACGCAGGAGGTGACCGCGTGGGCCGGACCGTGGCCGGTCGACGAGCGCTGGTGGGCGCCGGATCCGCACCGGGCCGCGCGCATCCAGGTGCAGACGCCGGACCAGGCGTTCCTGCTGATCCGCAGGGACCAGAGGTGGTTTCTGGAAGGGGTGTACGACTGATGCAGGACGAGTACTGGGATCTGCTGGAGACCTTGATCCCGTTGCCGCGCAAGGAATCCGGTGGGCTGGAATAACCCACCGGTCCGCTGGAAGGAGCTGGAGCGCGCTCTTTCCGGCAAGCCCGTCGAGCAGAAACCCGACGGCGGCGACGGTCCCGGCTGGTCACGCCACCGCGACCGGTACACCGCGCCGCCGGGGTTCGAGCTGCGCGTGGACGAGCTCGCGGTCACCCGCAAGCGCGTGCCGTACGCGGAGCTGCACTGCCACAGCAACTTCAGCTGGCTCGACGGCGCGAGTCACCCCGAGGAGCTGGTCGAGGAGGCGCAACGGCTCAAGCTCGACGCCATCGCGATCACCGACCACGACGGCATGTACGGCGTGGTCCGGTTCGCCGAGGCCGCCAAGGAGCTCGGCATGCACACGGTGTTCGGCGCCGAGCTGAGCGTCGGGCTCTCGAAGCCAGCCAACGGCGAACCGGATCCTGAAGGCGATCACCTGCTTCTTCTTGCGCGCCAACAGGAGGGTTACCACCGGTTGTGCCGCACCCTCACGACCGGTCACCTCCAGGACGATGCGGAGAAGGGCAAACCGGTCTACGACATCGACCAGATCGTCGCGGACACCCGAGGCGAGGTCGTGGTGCTGACGGGCTGTCGCAAGGGAACCGTCCGCAGAGCGTTGACCAGGGAGGGGCCGGCGGCGGCGTACCAGGAGATCGTCCGGCTCACCGACCTGTTCGGCACGGGACGTGTCCACGTCGAGCTGACCGACCACGGGCTGCCGGAGGACAGCAAGCGCAACGACCTCCTGTTCAAGATGGCGCAGGACCTCAAACTCCCGGTCGTGGCAACGAATGCCGTGCACTACGCCACGCCGGGCCGCGGCCGGTTGGCCGCCGCGATGGCTGCCGTGCGAGCCAGGAGCAGCCTCGACGACATGGCCGGCTGGCTGCCGCCGTCGCCCGCCGCGTTCCTGCGCAGCGGTGAGGAGATGTTCCACCGGTTCCGCCGTTATCCCGGTGCCGTGCACAACGCCGCGTTGCTCGGCATGCAGCTGGCGTTCGACCTCAGGCTCGTCGCGCCGCAGCTGCCGCCGTTCGACGTGCCGCCCGGCCACACCGAGAGCAGCTGGCTGCGCAAGCTCACCTACGAGGGCGCGCGGCGGCGGTACGGAGACGACAACGAGAAGGCGCTCCGGCAGATCGAGCACGAGCTGAAGATCATCGAGCAGCTCGGTTTCCCCGGCTACTTCCTGGTCGTGCACGACATCGTGAAGTTCTGCAAGGACAACGACATCCTCTGTCAGGGCCGGGGCAGTGCCGCGAACTCCGCGGTGTGCTTCGCGCTCGGCATCACCAACGTCGACGCGGTCAGCTACGACCTGCTCTTCGAACGTTTCCTCGCGCCCGCCCGCGACGGCCCTCCCGACATCGACGTCGACATCGAGTCCGACCGGCGCGAGGAGGTCATCCAGCACGTCTACTCCAAGTACGGCCGCCGGCACGCCGCGCAGGTCGCGAACGTCATCACCTACCGCGCGCGTTCCGCCGTGCGCGACATGGCCCGCGCGCTCGGCCACTCGCCGGGCCAGCAGGACGCGTGGAGCAAGCAGATAGACAGATGGGGCCCGCTCACGACGACCACCGACGACTGCGACATCCCGCGCGACGTGCTGGAGCTGTCCGCGCAGCTGGAGAACTTCCCGCGGCACCTCGGCATCCACTCCGGCGGCATGGTGATCTGCCACCGCCCGGTCAGCGAGGTGTGTCCGGTGGAGAAGGCGCGCATGCCCAACCGCACGGTGCTGCAGTGGGACAAGGACGACTGCGCCTCGATCGGGCTGGTGAAGTTCGACCTGCTGGGCCTCGGCATGCTCTCGGCCCTGCACTACGCGATCGACCTGGTCCGCGACCACGAGGGCGTCGAGGTCGACATGGGAAAGGTTCCGCTGGACGATCAACGCGTCTACGAGATGCTGCAGAAAGCCGATTCTGTCGGGGTTTTCCAGGTGGAGAGCCGTGCGCAGATGGCGACGTTGCCGCGCCTGAAGCCGCGCGAGTTCTACGACCTGGTGGTGGAGGTGGCGTTGATCAGGCCGGGTCCGATCCAGGGCGGCTCGGTGCACCCGTACATCCGGCGCCGCAACAAGGTCGAGGAGTGGGACTACGACCACCCGTTGCTGGAGAACGCTCTTCGCAAGACCTACGGCGTGCCGTTGTTCCAGGAACAGCTCATGCAGATCGCGGTCGACGTGGCCGGCTTCACCGCCGCCGAGGCCGACGAGCTGCGCCGGGCGATGGGTGCCAAGCGTTCGACGGCTCGCATGGAACGGCTGCGCGACCGCTTCTACGAAGGCTGTGCGGCACAAGGGATCGACTCCGAGTTGGCCGGCCGCATCTACGCGAAACTGCTGGCGTTCGCGAACTTCGGCTTCCCGGAGTCGCACGCCCTGTCGTTCGCACACCTGGTGTTCGTGAGCGCGTGGTTCAAGCTCTACTACCCGGCGGCGTTCTGCGCGGCCCTGCTCCGCGCCCAGCCGATGGGCTTCTACTCGCCGCAGTCCCTGGTGATCGACGCCCGCCGCCACGGCGTGACGGTGCACGGCCCGTGCGTGAACCGGTCACTGCCCTGGGCGGGTTTGGAGCTTTTCGAGGGAGCGAACGCCGTCCGCATCGGCCTGACCGCGGTGCGCGGCATCGGGGACGCGGATGCCGCGCGAATCGTTGAGGCGCAACCGTTCCGCGACATGGAGGACTTCGGTTCCCGCGTGCAGCTGACCACGGCCCAGGTGGAAGCCCTGGCCACCGCCGGAGCCTTCTCGTGTTTTGGCTTGGCACGCCGCGAGGCACTGTGGGCAGCCGGCGCGGTCGCCGCGATCCGGCCGGACCGCCTGCCCGGCACCACGGTCGGGGTGGACGCGCCGTCGTTGCCCGGCATGGACGAAGTCGAGCTGGCGGTGGCGGACGTCTGGGCCACCGGCCTGTCGCCGGACAGCTTCCCGACCCAGTTCGTCCGCTCCAAACTGGATGCGATGGGCGCGCTGCCCACCACCGCACTGTCCTCTGTGGAGCCTGGTACCCGCGTGCTCATCGGCGGCGCGGTCACCCACCGCCAACGCCCGGCGACCGCGGGCGGTGTCACGTTCCTCAACATCGAGGACGAGACGGGCATGGTGAACGTCGTGTGCTCGCCGGGTTTGTGGGCGCGGTACCGGCGGGTGGCGCGCAGCAGCGGGGCGATGCTCGTGCGGGGCGTGGTGGAGTCGGCGGAGGGCGTGGTCAGCGTGATGGCGGACCGGTTGCAGCACCTGGACCTGCGGATCCCGTCGAAGTCACGGGACTTCCGCTGAACTGGTACCCCCGGCAGGAGTCGAACCTGCGTCTCCGGCTTCGGACGCCGGTGTCGTGTCCGTTGGACCACGAGGGTGTGGCGGAGGATGCAGGATTCGAACCTGCGCAGCGCTCGCGCGCTGACCACTGTTTTCGAGACAGCTGCCTTACCGGGCTCGGCCAATCCTCCAAGCACAGGGACGGAGGGCGCGCGGATCGAACGCGCGCCGGGCGTGATGCCCGGACCACGGCTTAGCAAACCGGTGCCTTACCACTCGGCCAGCCCTCCCCGTCCTGCGTGGCTCCCCAGGGAGTCGAACCCTGACCGCCGGGTCTTCACCCCGGTGCTCTACCAGTTGAGCTAAAGAGCCTTGCGCGCTCCGAAGAGCGCCTTACAAAGTCGGATGCCCGCGAGTCGAACGCGGTATGTCCTCATCCCAAATGAGGCGGGTTAGCCGTCTCCCTCGCATCCGCGAGTACCCCTGCCAGGAGTCGAACCTGAATCTCGGCGTTCGTAGCGCCGCGCCTTTTCCATTGGGCTACAAGGGCGAAATAAAAGCACACTGAATAGAAGAAGCCGCCCTGCTCGGTCTCCCGAGGGGCGGCTCCCTGAACATGACGTACTACCAGGTCATGGTGGGGAGCCAGTGTCGCTCACCTGCGAAAACGGTCGCGGGGACGGTCGACGTGAGCTAAATCGGCTGCTCATGGCGTTCCCCTTCCGTCTCGATGTTGGACCAAGTATTACGGGCGAACCCGCCGCACGTCAATGATTTATCAGGAGCGTTCGTAAGTCATGAACGAAACCCCGCTCTCGAACAGCTGCGCGTTGGTGCGCGCGAACGTCGTGATGTCGGCTTTTCCGTCGAACAGCGGGATCCCGCGCCCGAACACCACCGGGTGGATCTTCAACAACAACGTGTCGATCAGCGGCAGCAGTTCGGCCGCCAGCTTGCCGCCGCCGCACAGCCAGATGTCGAGGCCGTCCTCTTCCTTCAACTCCCGCACGCGGCCGACGACGTCCTGGCGGATCACGGCGACGTCGGGCGGGGTGTCGATCAACGATGACGACACGACGAACTGCCTCAGGTGTGCGTAGGGCGACGGCAGGCCGCCCGGCACCTGGTAGGTGTGGCGGCCCATCAGCACCGTGTCGAAGTGCCGGTTCGGCGCGTCCGACAGGCCGAGCGCCGAGCGGAACTGGGTGGGCAGCGTGTCCGGGTACTCGGCGTTGATGCCGGCCATGTGGTCGCCTTCGAAGATGAACCCGTCGAAGGTCCCGTCCTCGGCCGCGATGAACCCGTCCAGCGTCACTGCCACGTAGTAGACGAGCTTTCGCATGCAGATCATCCCCCTGTGTTTGATTGCCGCTGCTCCGCAGACGGCGGCGAGTTCGTCTGGACACGAACTCGGGTCTCGAACCACGACAACTGTAGTACTATGTCTGTAGTGGTTGTCAAGGAGGAAACGTGGTCCGCAACGAAGCGCGCAGAACCCAGCTGCTGGACGCGGCGATCGACGTCCTGTCGGAGGAAGGCGCGCGAGGCCTGACCTACCGCGCGATCGACGCCAAGGCGGCAGTGCCCGCGGGTACGGCGTCGAACTACTTCGCCAGCCGCGACGACCTCATGTCGGAGGTGGCGATCAGGGTCAACCAGCGGCTCATGCCGTCCGACGAGTCGATCGCGGAGTCGCTCGCCATGCCGCGCGACAAGGCGCTCACGCTCAAGTTCATGCACGACATCATCAGGCGCGCGGACGCCGACAGGGCCTGCTACCTGGCGATGATGGAGCTGCGGCTGGAGGCGACCCGAAGGCCGGACCTCAGGACCGCGCTCACGAAAACGGTCGCCGACAACCTCGAGTTCAACATCTCGTTCAACGAGGACTCGAAGCTGCCCGGCGACCGGATGACCGTCATCTCGCTGTACTTCGCGATGACGGGGTTGATCTACGAACGGCTGACGCTGCCCGACATCGTCGAGCCGATGGACCTCGACGAGCTCATCGAGGTCCTCGTCGACCGCGCTATCGGCTGAGCGGGCCGCCGGTGATCGTCAACGACACGGCGATCACCACGACGCCCAACGTGGAGTAGAGAAACGCGTCCATGCCACGACCGCGGATCTTGATCAGACCGGCCTGCTCGTCGGTCACCAGGATCCGCAGCACGGCCGCCACCAGCAGCGACACGCCCAGAAGGACTGCACCCTGCCGCCAGTGGTACTGGAAGATCCGCACCAGCCCGAGCACGCCGACCCCGAGCACCAGCGCGAACGGCAGGTGCTTCCCGGGGCCCGAGCGCCAGCGCTGTTCCGGCATGAGCGCCTCTGCGTCAGACCGTCGCATGGGCGCGCTCGGCGGCTTCGACGGTGTTGGTCAGCAGCATCGCGACGGTCATCGGACCGGCACCACCGGGGATCGGGGCGAGCCAGCCGGCCACCTCGCGGACCTCGGGGGCCACGTCGCCGACGAGACCGGCCTCGGTGCGGGTGATGCCGACGTCGACCACGGCCGCGCCCGGCTTGACCATGTCCGCGGTGATCAGGCCGGGGCTGCCGGCGCCGGCGATCACGATGTCCGCGCGGCGCACCTCCGCGGCCAGGTCCTTGGTGCCGGTGTGGCACAGCGTCACGGTGGCGTTCTCGGAGCGGCGGGTCAGCAGCAGGCCGATCGGGCGGCCGACGGTGACGCCGCGGCCGACGACGGTGACGTTCGCGCCCGCGATCGGCACGTCGTAGCGGCGCAGCAGCTCCACGATGCCGCGCGGGGTCGCGGGCAGCGCGGCTTCCTCACCGAGCACGAGCTTGCCGAGGTTGACCGGGTGCAGGCCGTCGCCGTCCTTCGCCGGGTCGATGCGCTCCAGGATCGCGTTCGCGTTGAGGTGCTTGGGCAGCGGCAGCTGGACGATGTACGCGGTGACCTCGGGGTTCGCGTTCAGCTCGTCGATGACGGCCTCGAGCTCCTGCTGCGTGATCGACTCGGGCAGGTCACGCCTGATCGAGGAGATGCCGACCTTCTCGCACGCCCGGTGCTTGCCCTTGACGTACGAGTGCGAGCCGGGGTCGTCACCGACCAGCACGGTGGCCAGGCCCACCGGCACGGGCAGTGCGGCGACCCGCGCCTTGAGGTCCTCGAACAGCGCGTTCCGGGTTTCGTTGCCGTTGAGCAGCGTCGCAGTCACCTGGTCATCCTCCCACTGGGCAACGCGGCGACGCCCACCGACACCAGCGTCAGCACCACGCCGATGATCGTCGGCAACGCGAGGTGCCCGGCCAGCGCGTCCAGCAGCACGGCCCCGATGAGCTGCCCGCACACCGTGCACAGCCCCACCATCAACACGCCGATGAACCGCACGGACACGATCGCGCCGCCCACGCCGACGATGCCGAGCAACCCGCCGAGGTACAGCCACCACTCCGAGGGGAACGAGGCCACCCCGCGGGCCGCCACCAGGTTGACGACCAGCAACGCGACCGTGCCCGTGGTGAAGTTCACCAAGATCGTCGCCACCGAGTGCCCCGCGGCCTCGCGCACCAGCCCGTTCACCGCCTGCTGCCAGCCCATCAGCAGCCCGGCGACCAGCGGCAGCACCGCGAGCCACAACGCGCCCGGCGACGTGAACCGAGCGGACACCGCGACCACCACGGCGACGACACCGACCGCCGCGCCGAGCACACGCGTCACCGTCAACGGCTTCGGCTCACCCGGCCCGATGCCGCGCCGGTCCACGACCAGGCTGCTCACCACCTGCCCGACGACCACCGCGACCGTGAACACGGCCACACCGATCGTCGCGATCGCGATGCCCTGCGAAGTCACCAGGAACGCGCCCGCGAGTCCGCCGACGCACTCCCACCACCGGATCCGCCGGTGCACCAGCGCGTCTCGCAGCCGCAGCAGACCGTGCCGCCCGGACTGTCGGGACAGGACCGCCACCACCAGCACCAGCCAGCCGCCGCCAAATGAGATGAGCGCGGCGAGGAATCCGTTCTGCAACGACGCGGCGAGCGATCCGTTCACCCGACCTTGGACGGCGATGGCCAGCCCGCCGATCGCGGCCAGCACACCGCCGGTCACCTGCGCGGACCGGGACAACGGCTCCTCCAGCGGGGTCGGACGTGTTCTTGATCAGCTTTAACCCGGCGGGTTCACCGCGTTATGGTCGGGCCTCCACCGTTCGGCGCAGCGGCGGGGGACGTGTGCGATCCGGCGATTTGCAGGGGAAGATGTTGGCGTGTCCGAGCCGAAGCCGTTGAACCCTACCGAGCAGGACGCTCTGGTTAAGCAGATCGGCCTGACTCTCATGCGGGCCGCTCCAGAGGACTGGCGCAGTGTGATCGCGCAGTACCGAGCCACCGGCCGGTACTTCGAGCTGGAAGCCGAGATGCGGCTGCAGGACGGCTCCTCGCACTCCTGGGCGCCGCCGCAGGACGTCGCGTCCTTGTTCGCCCGGTTGCGGGCCGGCATGCACCGCGAGGGCAGGGGCAGCTGGACGAACGCCCGCTACCAGCTCGACCACCCGTCGAGCTACAACCTCGACTTCGACCGGGCCGAACCGAGCTGGCAGACGCCTCCTCCGCAGCAGGCGTACTTCGACGAGATGCGGTTCTTCCCGCGTGCCGACGAGAACCTGCCGGACTGGCTGCGCCGCAGGCTGAACCCGCCGACGCCGGTGTTCCGCACGGTCCGGGTGTTCGACGGGGCCGGGCCGAACGGTCGTCCGTCGGTCAACCGCCCGCCGGTGCCGGAACCCGAGGTCGCGCCGCTGCTGACGTACCTGTCGAACGCTCCGGTCGCCGTGGCCGGGCGTGGCTTCGACGCGGACGTGCTGGCACCGGACGCGCCGCAGGTCGTGCCGTCCGGGTTCCAGACCGACGGTGCCTGGATCTGGCCCGCCGGAGTCTCCTACTACCTGCGCAAGTACGGCGTGCCGCCCGAGCCCGAGCTGGTCGAACGGGCGCGTGCCGCCGGGTTCAGCCTGCCGGAGGTGTCCGAGGAGTCGAGGCTCGCCGCCGCCGCGAACCTCGGTGCGCCCGCCGCGCCCGCCGGCACCCAGCTGCTCCAGCCGGAGCCGGAACCCGAGCCCGAACCGGAACCCCAGGCCGACGCCACGCAGTTCGTGCAGGCGCCGAAGTTCGCGGCCGAGGTGGAGCCGGAGGAGTACGACTTCGAGCCGATGTACCCCGACCCGCAGGCGGCCGAGGTCACGACCGAGCAGCCGCAGGTCGTGACCGAGCCCGAGCCCGAGTCCGACGACATCGGCGCGACGGTCGCCGTGCCCGTGCCGCTGCCGGCCGCCGACGGCCCGCCCTACCGGGTGGTCTTCGACTCCGACGGCGTGCCGGACCACGTCGACGAGCGGCGCCTGCGCGAGACGTACGGCGCCGGCATGGACCTCTTCGCCCCGCACCCGAGCGAGGTCGAGGAACCGGAGCCCGTCGTCAAGGCCGTCCCCGACCCGGAGCCCGTCGCCGAGGAACCGGTCGAAACCGAACTGGGCCACGAAGACGAACACGATGTCGTGGACGCCGTCGACGAACCCGAGATCCCGACCGCAGGACCGGACGAGCCCGAGCTCCTCACGCACCACCGCGAGGCGGAGCTCACGGACGCCATCGAAGCCGAGACCGAGGAACGCCCGCGCGACGCCATGCAGGACACGATGGCGTGGAGCCCGGTCCTCGACGAGCCGCTGGAGAGCCCGGCCGAGGTGACCGAGGAGCACCCGGTCGTCACGGTCGCAGAGGACGAGCCGGACCTGGCCGAGGAGGAGATCGAGTCCACCACCTCGTTCGAGCCCCAGGCCTTCGAGCAGTCGTTCGAGCAGCAGCCGTTCGAGTCCCAGCCGTTCGAGTCCCAGCTCGACGTCCACTTCGAACCGGAGGCCGTCGCCGAGTCCTCGCCGATGCCGCCTGCCGTGGTGCCGGTCGTGCCGGTGCCGGTCCCCGCGCCCGCTCCGGTCGAGGAGACGACCCAGTTCGACGCGGCGCTGTTCAACGAGCCGGAGCCCGAACCGGAACCCGAGCCGGAGCCGGTGAAGCCGCCGCGCACGGTCACACCCGAGGAAGACCGCGAGCTGGCGGGCACCCGTCGCGCGCTCGACGACCTCAACGTGCCGCACGGCGTGTTCCGGATCGGCGAGCCGGCCGACCGCACCTGGACGTTGCACCTCGACGGCGACAGCTGGGAGGTGTGCTGGTTCGACCACGGCCCGAAGAGCCCGGTGCGGTTCGACAAGGTCGAGGACGCGTCGGCGTACCTGGTCGGCAAGCTGGTGCTGGGCAACTTCCGCACGGTCCCGCGGGTACCCCAGCCGCCGCCCCCGCCGCAGCGGCCGATGACCAACGGCTTCCGCGAGGAGCCGCGCCGCCCGGTTCCGCCGCAGCGCCCGCCGATGCCGCAACCGCAGGCGCAGCAGGCACCTCCGCCCCCGCCACCTCTGGTCCCGGCACCGGCTCCGGCACCCTCGCCGGTGGCGGCCGCCGTGGCCCAGGAGGAACCGTCGAAGCGGAAGTTCCCGATCACGCCGCTCGCGGGCGAGCCGCCGCTGACGTTGTTCCGCCACAAGCAGATGTTCGAGCTGCCGGCGGGCACGGAGGTCGACCGCTACGGCGACCAGAGCGGCAACCTCGTCTACGTGGCGGGCACCCCGTTCCCGGAACGCAGCCTCGTGCCGTCGTGGATCAACCGCCCGTACCGCGTGTACCGGTTGCGCCGCCCGCTCGAGGTGCTGACGGGTGTCGCGGTGCCGTGGTTCGAGCAGCCCGGCGGCGGTACCGCCTACCTGCTGCCGAAGGCGGTCGAGGAGATGGTCGCCGACGGCGTCCTGGTGGAGATCTCAGCTGACAACTAGGCCGTAGGCCGCGGCGAACGCGATTGCCGTGTCGATGTCGATCAGGGCTCCGGCGAGCTTGGCTTGCCGGAGCCCGTTCGCGTCGATCTTCGCCCCGCGCAGGTCGGCGCCGTCGAGCTTGGCGTCGAGCAGTCGTGCGCCCATCAGGTCCGCTTGACTCAGGTCGGTGTTGCGGAGGTCGGCCTCGCTGAGGTTCGTCTCGCGGAACCGCTGGCCGCCCAGCTTCAGGTCGTACAGCGGTGCCTTCACGAAAGACGCAAGCGTGAAGTCCACCTCGGTGAAGGTGACCGGCCGCAGCACGCAGTCGACGAAGTTCGACCCCATGAGGCTGCACGAGTTGAACGAGGACCGCGTCAGCACCGTGCGGTCGAAGGTGCACTGCCGGAACGCCGTCGCCTGGTGCTTCGACTCACCGAGGTCCGTCCGGGTGAAGTCGCAGCGGGTGAACGTGCACCCCGTCGTGACGAGTTCGCGGAGATCGGCTTCGGTGAAGTCGCAGTCGGTGAAAGACCGCTTCTCCCAGTGCTGACTTGGCATGTTGGCGTCGGCGTAATCCTCGCCAACCTCTTCGACCAGGTTGTCCACTCTCACACTCTGCCATTGGCCACGTGTTGGTAACGTGCGGGACGCCGGGCGACCTGCCCGACGTCAACGAGGACCGTCATTCGGGAAGGCTCATGACCCGCACGCCCGTGAACGTCACTGTCACCGGTGCAGCCGGCCAGATCGGCTACGCACTGCTCTTCCGCATCGCTTCCGGCCACCTGCTGGGCCCGGACACCCCGGTCAACCTGCGGCTGCTGGAGATCACCCCCGCGCTGAAGGCCGCCGAGGGCACCGCGATGGAGCTCGACGACTGCGCCTTCCCGCTGCTCAAGGGCATCACGATCACCGACGACGCGAAGACCGCGTTCGACGGCGTGAACGTGGCCCTGCTCGTCGGCGCCCGCCCCCGCACCAAGGGCATGGAGCGCGGCGACCTGCTCGAGGCCAACGGCGGCATCTTCAAGCCGCAGGGCGAGGCGATCAACGCCGGTGCCGCTGACGACGTGAAGGTCCTCGTGGTCGGCAACCCGGCCAACACCAACGCCCTCATCGCCCAGCAGCACGCGCCGGACGTCCCGCGCGAGCGCTTCACCGCGATGACGCGCCTGGACCACAACCGCGCCCTGTCGCAGCTCGCCAAGAAGCTGGGCGTCGCGGTCACCGACATCCAGAACATGACGATCTGGGGCAACCACTCGGCCACCCAGTACCCGGACCTGTTCCACGCCAAGGTGGGCGACAAGACCGCCGCCGAGGCCGTGAACGACCAGGCGTGGCTGGAGAACGACTTCATCCCGACCGTCGCCAAGCGCGGTGCGGCGATCATCGAGGCCCGTGGCGCGTCGTCTGCTGCTTCGGCCGCGAACGCCGCCATCGACCACATCTACGACTGGGTCAACGGCACCGAGTGGACCTCGATGGCCATCCCGTCGGACGGTTCGTACGGCGTGCCCGAGGGCATCATCTCGTCGTTCCCGGTCAAGTGCTCGGGTGGTTCGTACGAGATCATCCAGGGCCTGGAGATCGACGAGTTCTCCCGCGGCCGCATCGACGCCTCCGTGGCCGAGCTGGTCGAGGAGCGCGACGCCGTGAAGGGCCTCGGCCTGATCTAAATCGTGGCACTGTGGGGCACGTGCGCATTCCATGGGACGTGCCCCAGCCACAGCTTTCCGATGACGTGCATCCTGCGCTCGCTGACGCCGCCCGTGCGGCGTCGGCGGCGTACGGACGCGCCCGATCTCTGCACACGCGCCTCGAACTCCGCGAAGAAGTGGCGGACGGCGCCGACGGAACACCGACGATGCGCGTCGATCGCATCGTCGAGGACGCGATCCTGGAGTCCATCCACCGCAGTCGCGTGAACCTGCTTTCCGAAGAAGCCGGGTTCGTCGACAACGGCTCCTCGATCACCCTCGTCATCGACCCGGTCGACGGGTCCGCGAACGCCGCGTTCGGCGTTCCTCTCTCTTGCTTCGCCGGTGCTCTCGTCGAGGACGGCACGGCCAAAGAAGCTCTCACGACGTGGTTCGACACGGGCCGTGCGTGGCATGCGCGCGCAGGAGTGCCGACGTCGTTCCGCACGACCGGCCGCACGTCGTTGGACGGCGCTTCCGTGTGCATGATGCGCCCCAAGACCGGCACGCAGGACGCGTGGCTGCGCATCGCGAACCGCGCCGACCGCATCCGGGTGCTGTGCACGACCTGCCTGGAGACCATGCTGGTCGCGGAGGGCACCGTCGACGCCTTCATCGATCCGGGCAGCGACACGCACCGGATCATGGACCTCGCGACGGCGCTGGTCACCGTGCCTGCCGCGGGTGGGGTGCTGGTCGACTTGAAGGGCCGGCCGTTCACGTTCGAACCCGACCTGACCCACCGGTGGTCAGGGGTGGCGGCAGCGACTCCTCAGCTGGCCGAGGAGCTGATCGCGACCGTGCTCGGTTAGATCTCTCCGCGAGGTTCGACGATGCAGTCGGGTCCGGGGAAGACCAGGCCCTCGTGGCCGTCGTTGAAGCGGACCAGGTACGGCGGCTGGCCGTCGGTCCCGCGCACTTCGAGGATCTCGCCCAGGCGCTCCTCGAGTCCTATGGAGCGGCTGTGGACGTGGAGCCTGTCACCAACGGTTGCTTGCATGATGCTGCGACACCTCCGGTGTGCGGCGTGAGGCATGGCGCGCTAAACGCGCTAAAGCCTAGGCCGACACCGGAGGTGCGCAACAGGGCTCCAGGGCCTGTGTTGAAGTCCGGGTCCGCGACAGCCGGGCCATCGAACCCAGATTTCAACACAGACCCGGTGCTCATCCGCCGCAGGCTGAGGAGACCTTCGAGACGAGGTCGGCCTTCTGCTGCACCCAGTCCGCCGCGGATCCGACGTTCTGCATGCCGTTGGCGGCTTCCGTGAGAGCCTTCTTCACCTGCTCGTCCGGCGAGGAGTTGGCGAGGTTCTCGAGCTCCTTCGCCTTGGCCTGGGTCTCCTCCAGCGCCTTCTGCGGGTCGCTCAGGTCCGGGGAGAAGCCCACCAGCTGGATCGCGTCGGCGCACAGCTTCACCTTGTCCGCGGTGTCGCTGACTCCCTGGATCGTGTCGCAGGCCGTCAGGCTGCCCAACGCGATGACGGCTGCTGCCAGCGTTCCAACTAGGCGCATTCGCTCTCCCTCATGCCCGATGTGTCCGGTTGCGTTGCTTATGACTCTACCGATTGGCGTCTTGTGCGACCTGACGCTGGTAGAGCTTCCGAATAACGTCGTCGATTTCCGGCTCCACGACGGCGAGGTCGTGGACCTCCACCTGCCGCACCACCTGGGTGATCAACGCAGCCGCCGTCGTCTCCGCTCTCCTGAACGTGAGGTGGTGCCGCAGCCCTCCCGCCTCGCTGCGCACCGCCGTTACTCCAGGGACGTCCGGAGCTGGGCCGGGTTCCGTCAGGTCGATGACCAGCACGCGCTCCGGGGTGACCTCGGCGCGCAGCTCGTCCAGCGGTCCGTCGGCGAGCACCTTGCCGTGGTCGATCACCATCAGCCGCGGGCAGAGGCGTTCGATGTCGTCCAGGTCGTGCGTGGTGAGCAGGAGTGTGGTGCCGCGGCGGGTGTTGATGTCCTGGAGGAACTCCCTGAGGCGTTCCTTCGACTCCAGGTCCAGGCCGATCGTCGGTTCGTCCAGCACCAGGAGTTCGGGCGCGTGCAGGAGAGCCGCCGTGATCTCGCCGCGCATCCGTTGGCCCAGCGAGAGCTGACGTACCGGCGTGACCAGGAACTCTTGCAGGCCAAGGAGTTCTACGCACTCGTCGAGGCGGGTCCGGTAGTCCGGGGCCGACACGCGGTAGATCGACTTCAGCAGGTCGAAGCTGTCCTTGAGCGGCAGGTCCCACCACAGCTGGCTGCGCTGGCCGAACACGACGCCGATGCGCCTGGCGAGATCGCGGCGCTGCTTCGACGGATCCACGCCGCCCACCCGGATGTGCCCGCTGGTCGGCACCAGGATCCCGGTCAGCATCTTGATCGTGGTGGACTTGCCGGCGCCGTTCGGCCCGACGTACCCGACGGCCTCGCCCTCTCGCACGTCGAACGTGACGTCGTCGACCGCCGTGACGGTCTTGTAGTTGCGTCGCAAGCCTTTGGACGTGGCGACCTTGAACTCCCTGCGGAGCTCCCTGACCTCGATCATGATCCCGTTCCCCGGTAGTGCCTGACCGCGAACCGCCACACGAGCCCGGCGACTCCTGCCGCCAGTGCCGCCACGAGCGGTGATGTCCAACCGACCCAGCCCGGCAACCCGAGCGGATCTTCTTTCCCGAGCAGCGCGAGGCTCGGGTAGTACGCGACGAACGCCCCCGGCACGACGTACGCCATCACCCAACGCAGCGGCCGGGAGTAGACGTTGATCGGGTACGACGTGAAGGCGTTGCTGCCGTAGGTGACCGCGTTCGCGAACTCGCGCCCCTCGACGATCCAGAAGCAGACCGAGCAGGCGACCACCCAGACCGCGCTGTAGATGACCGCGCCCGCCACCGGCGTCAGCACCGTCAGCAAGATCTTCGCCGGTGACCAGTCGATCGGCACGTGCGTCAGCGCGTAGATCATCACGCCGACCGCGCTCGTGATGCGGCCGATCCTCCTGAGGCGGATGTCCGAGCACATGATCTGCGGCAACACGCGGAGTGGCCGCATCAGCAACACGTCGAAGCTGCCCGTGCGGATGTAGGTCGGCAGGTTGTCGAGCTGCCCGGCGAAGAGGTCCGCGACCCCGAACGCCGCGCCCGCGAACGCGTACATCAGCAGCACTTCGTCCCTGGAGAAGCCGCCGAGCGCGTCGACCTGGCTGAACAGCACCAGGATCACGATCAGCTCGTAGCACTGCGCCAGCACCTGCGAGACGAAGTCCACCGCGAACGAGGCCCGGTAGGCCAGCTGGCTGCGGATCTTCGCGCCGATGAGCTTGGGGTAGATGAACTCAGCCACCCTGGACCACCACCTTGCGCACCGCTCGCTGCAGCGCGAAGTGGCCGATCGCAAGTATTGCCGCAGCCCAAAACGCTTGGTACAGCAGGAGTTTCACGACGTTCCCGTGCCCGAGGAACACGTCGATCGGTGCCTGCAGCAACGCCGGGAACGGTGAGGCCCACAGCGCGTTTCTCGCCCACTCCGGGAAGAACGCGATGGGCACGGTCAGCCCGCACAGCAGGCCGGAGGAGACGTTCCAGAACCCGTACAGCCCGCGGTTGTCGAGCAGCCAGAACGCGCTGAGCTCCACCAGGAACCGCACCCCGAAGCTGATCACCAGCGCGATCGTGGCGCTGAGCAGGAAGAGCGGCCACCGCGCGGGGTTCTCGGGGAACTGGAACGGGAACAGCAGCATGCCGAACACCATCGGCGGCGCGAGCCTCGTCAGGAGCGCATAGCCGCCGCGCCCGACGTCCTGCGCGAGCAGAGCGCCCTGCAGGTGCCATGGCCGATAAAGGTCTACTACGACGTCACCAGATCGCACGCGCTCGGCGAGCTCGTTGTTGCCCCACAGCAGGACAAACCCGAGCAGCCCCTGCCCGATCCAGACGTACGTGTTGGTGGCAGCGATGTCGTAGTCCGCGATCTCGCCGTGCGCCGCCGTGACCGCGGCGGAGATGATGGCGAGGCGCAGCAGGCCGAAGACCACGTTGGTGGTTGCTCCGGCCAGCATCGCTTGTCGGTAGGTCGAGTACCTTCGAAATCCAGCAATGATCAAATCGGCGTGGACACGCACGTCGTTCTACGTTACCGACCGTCGCAAGTGGATTTTCTACGCCCCGAAAGCGCTGTTCACGACCTCGCCCTCCTCGGGATCGGACCCGAGACAGAGGAAGTAGTTGCGCGTGCCGTCCTTGAACCCGACGGCGGCCATCTCCCAGCCGGTGGTGTCGACGGTGGGCCGCGTGTTCGCCTTCATCACCGCGGGCGTGCAGACGTTGACGATCTCGGCCGACGTCAGCATCTCCTCCGAGCTGACCGCGGGGATGTCACCGGAGAGCCAGCCTCCGGCGTACGCCTCCCAGTAGTGCTCGTCCGCGCAGCTGCCGACCTTTCGCGCAGTGGCGGGCTGGCCGCCGGTCTCGTTGATGCCGCGGAAACAGGTCGACTTGTCGATGCAGAACTTGTTGTCGCACTTCTTCAGGAACGGCGGGATGTCCTCGGCGCCGCCCTGCTGCGTCGTGGCCGGTCCAGGCCCCTGGGCGGTCGCCTGTTCCTTGTCCAGGAGGTTCCACACGAGCACACCGGCGACGACCAGCACGACGAGTCCAGCCGCGGCCACCAGCGGCCACTGCTTGCGCTTCGGCGGGGGAGACACCGGCACGGTCGGCTGGCGCATCGGGTCGAGCAGCTCGTCACGCAGCTGCGCCGCACTCGGCGTGCGCAGGTTGGCGTCGGGGTGCAGGGCCCGCGCCAAGGTCTCGTGCAGGGCCGGCGGCACACCGTTGACCGCGGCCACCGGCCTGCGCAGGATCTCGCCGAGCTGGTCGAAGCTGGTGATCGGCCACGGCACCGGACGTGGCGGTTTGCCGGCGAGCAACGTGTAGAGCGTCGCGGCGAGTGAGTAGACGTCGGCCTGCGGCGTGGGTTCGGCCATCGCGAACGCTTCCGGCGGCGCGTAGCTGGGGCTCAGGGCGTCCCGCGTGACCGTGCTGCCACCCTGCGCGTCCAGCAGCGCCGCGAGCCCGAAGTCGGCGAGCTTCGGCGTGCCGTAGCGGTCGACGAGGATGTTGCCGGGCTTGATGTCGCGGTGCAGCACGCCTTCCGCATGTGCCGCGGCGAGTGCGTCGGCGAGCTTCACGCCGAGATCGCGGACCTGCTCGTGCGGCAACGGTCCGCGCTGGTCCAGCTGGTCCGCGAGCGACCCGCCCGTGCACAGCTCCATGACCATGTACGGCGTGCCTTGGGCGGTGATGTTCGCGTCGTGCACACCAACAACGTGCGGGTGCCCGGACAGCTTGGCCGCCGCATGGGCTTCCCGGAGGAACCGCCGCCGGTCGCGCTCGTCGGCGAGCACCCGGTTGTCGATCTTGACCGCGACGTCGCGGCCCAACTGTGCCTGGTGGGCGCGGTAGACGGTGGCGAATCCGCCTGCGCCCAACGGTCTCAGGTCGGTCAGGCCGGGAATGCGGGGTGCGGTCACGCGCGGCAGCTTAGTTCCGCACCCCGACAGTTCCTCGGTCAGACCGTGCAGTTCAGCGACCCGCTGTGCAGCGCGTGGCTGTTCTTGTTGTCGTCATCCGACCACAACACGGTCTTCTTGCCACTGACGCAGCTCGGCGAGATCGCGAACCCTTCGAGGTTCACGTTCGGCAGCCCGGACGGCCGGTTGTACGTGGCGGTGACCTTGAAGTTCCCGCTGCTGATGGCAAGCGTGGTCGTCCGCCCGCTGCAGTGGTTGTCACAGATCGCCCACAGCTTGCTGCCGTCGAACTCCAGGTCCATCACCTGTGCCTGCCCGCTCGCGAACTTCCTGAGCAGCTTGGCCTCCCCGCCCTGCAGGGCGTACACGTAGATCTCGCCGGTGGCCTCGAGACCGACGAAGAACAACCCGCTGCCGTGACCGGGGTACGCAGCCGGGTCGTAGGTCCTCCCGCTGCTGTCCTTGAAGCCGTTCTTCGTGAGGTACGAGTCAGGCACCCAGGAAATGGCCTCGGGCCCGTCGTTGGGGTCGACCTCGGGCATACCACCGAGATCCCACTCCGCGACCGCGTTGCTGCCGCTGCCGTACTTCAGGATCATCGGCCTGCTCACGTCACCGTCGTCGTTGTCCCGCTCGACGGCGACGAAGATCCCGTCCGGTGTGTAGACCACACCCTCGGCGTCAGGATCGCCCTGCCCGTCCGCGAACTTCAACGACCGCTTCTGATCCACCTTCCACGTGCCACCGCTGGGCACGAGCCGGTAGAGCGTCGAGGGCCCGTTCTTCACCGCCCACACGACGTTCGCGCTCTCGAAGGACAACCCGCTGAGGTTCGTCCCGAAGACGTTCGACCCGTCAGCCGTCTTGGTGGCCGAATCGCCAGGCCAAGCAGAAGCAGCATGAGCCGGCGTGATCGCCAGGCTCAGCGCGAGGACCGTGAAAACGCCAATCGCCTTGATGCGCAACGCAACCGCCCCTTCTCGCACGAGGTGGTCAAGATCGCACCTCGTTCGGGCTGGCGGCGTTCATCCAGTGGACCAGACGATGAACAGCAGGCGCTACTTCTCTTTCGCCGCGGCCTTGGCGGCCTTCTTGAAGTCGCGCACCTCGAGCAACGACTTCTGGTCGGTCACATCAGCGACGCTACGTCGGCTTCCGTCCTCGCCGTAGTGCCCGGCGGCCTCGCGCCAGCCGTCGGGCCTGACACCGAACTGTTTGCCCAAAAGGGCCAGGAAGATCTTGGCCTTCTGCTCGCCGAACCCGGGCAACGCCTTGAGTCGCTTGAACACCGCGGCGCCGTCCCCGTCGCTCCAGATCCTGGTGACGTCCCCGTCGTAGTGCTCGACGACGAACTGGGACAGGGCTTGCACTCGCTTGGCCATCGAGCCGGGGAACCGGTGCACGGCGGGCGGAGTGGCCATGATCGAGGCGAACTCCTCGGGGTTCGCCTCGGCGATGCGGTGGACGTCCAGGCCGCCCATGCGGTCGGCGAGCACCTTGGGGCCGGAGAACGCCTTCTCCATCGGGATCTGCTGGTCCAGCATCATGCCGAGCAACAACGCGAACCTGTCCTTCGCCAGCAGGGCGTCGGCGTCGGGGTTCTGCGCGAGGCAAACCGTGCGGGTCATGGCGGCAATCCTGACATGACCGGCGCTGTGGCACGACTTCTGGCAAAGCCAGCGATACGTCAGCGCCTGTTTTTATGATCGCGGCATGCCGGAAAAGCCTGCTGTTCTTCCGCCGTTGCCCGGTGTGCGAACTCGCGTACCGATCGCCACGATTGTCGTTCTCGCTTCCTGGGCGATTTGCACCGCGTTGTACCACCTTGGTGCGGAGAGGTTGTTCCTCGCGGTGCGCCGGGACCCGGAAGCGCTGGCGGCAGGCCAGTTCTGGCGGGTGATCTCGCCGGTCCTGGTGCAGCCGGACTCGGTGTTCGCGGTGGTCGTGCTCGGGGTGTGCGCGGCGCTGCTGGGATTTCACGCCGAGCGGACGTTCGGCACCGGTCGTTTTCTGGTGATGCTGCTCGCGGGTGGTCTTGCCGGACACATCATCGGCGAGTGGTGGCAGCCCTATTCGGGTGGTGTGTCCGTCGCTTTCTGCGGGCCGGTTGGTGCGGTGGCGGTCTACGTGTTGATCGCGCGAATCAAGAAGCACTTCATCGCGGCCTGGATCGTGCTCGCCGGTGCGGTGGTGCTGTGCGTGTTCACGGACATCCACGGGCCCGCGATTCTGGCCGGTGCCATCACCGGGTTCCTGCTGTGCCGCTCAACGGAACGGGGTGCAACCTCGTCCGGCACGGAACCCGTCTCCTCAGCACCGTAAGGGGCTGAACAGGGGGTAAAGCAATGAAACGCATCGTGAGGATGGCCGCGGCGGTTGTGCTCACGGCAGGGATGACCACCGTGGCGGCCGGCACCGCGCACGCCTGCAGTTGTGCGCCCGCGACCGAGGAGCAGTTGCTGGCCCGGGCGGACCACGTGTTCCAGGGGCGGGTGCTGGAGAAGGTCGTGGAGGCGCCGCAGAAGGTGCGGTACCGGGTCGCGGTCGCGGAGGAGCGCAAAGGGGACGTGCCGGACGAGGTCGGGGTCGTCACCTACGACAACGGCGGGATGTGCGGGGTCGACCTGGCCGTGGGCAAGGACTACCTGATCTACGCCACCGGTGACTCGTCGGACGGGAAGGTCGACACGAACCTGTGCAGCGGCACACGGCAGGAGAACGCGGCGCCGCCGAGCTGTCGCCACTAGGCCCCGGCGACCCGGACTTCGGAGACCACCTGGCGCACCAGCACGCGGAGTGCCTCGCGGTCGACGGTGGCCGGGTCGTCGGCCAGCCAGTCGCCGATCTCGCGCACGAACTGGTCGGGGGTCATCGGCGGGATCTCGAAGTCGAGGTCGTCGTCGCACGTGACCTCGCCGGCCCGGCTCGGGTAGATGATCAGGGCGCCGCGGATCTCCAGCCACGGCAGGAGCTCGGCGAAGCGTTCGACGCCGTCGAGCAGCTGGGAGCCGCCGCCGCGGAACGGGTGGCCGTTGCGCCAGAGCTCGCCGTCCTCGTCGCAGTAGTAGTGGCCGGGCAGCCACGACTTCGATTCGATCAGCACGAGCCGCCTGCCGCACAGCAATGCGTGGTCGACGTCGGTGAAGACGGAGCCGGGCCAGGCGAGGCCGTGGAAGATGCGTACGCCCGGTAGCTGCGTCAGGTACTCGGTCAGCAGTCCGGCGGTCAGCCGTTCGCGTCTGTTTTCACCCGGACGGCCGAAAATCGTGTTCCCGTCGTACTCACCGGCGAACGCCCGTTCGGCCCTCGCGACGGCGAGATACCGGCGTGCCAGTCGGAACGCGCCGTAACCGGCGGCCGCCACCAGGGGCAGCCAGACGGCGATCAACAGTGGCGACAACGGCAGCGTCAACGGGATCAGCAGGACGAACCATCCGCCGATCGCGGCGGCCGCGGGGGCGTGACCGAGACCTGCTGCGGGGACGTAGCGGACCCGTGCGCCCAGATCGATGCGGTGCCACCAGTCCATCGAACCGAGGTCGACGCGGGGGCGCGGCGCCGTGTAGTTCGGGTCGTCGCCGAAGTCGCGCAGCCTGCCCGTGCGGCCTGTTCGACGAGGTCGCGGGCGTGCCTGTGGACGCACGACCGGCGGCACGACGACCGTGGGGCGGTCGTAGTCGGCGCGGCGGACCGGGTCCTTCAGCGTCTCGTAGGCCTCCTGGAGCAGGCGGAAGCCGCCAGACGTCCCACCCGCGTCGGGGTGCATGACCTTGGCGAGCGACCGGTAGGCCGACTTGATCTCCGAGGCGCTGGCGCCCCGGCTGACACCGAGCAACTCGTAGTAGTCGATCCCTGGCACGACACCGTCCAGTCCGAGGTTGGTGCATGAACCTTATTGGGTCCAACACTTTCGCAGGGCATACGGCCCGTCATATGCGGTCTAGTGTGTTCCTACGCAGTGCGAAGGGGCCTGTAGCGCAGTGGTTGTCGCGCCCTCCCAGATGAGAGGGAACACGCCGGTTCGAATCCGGCCGGTCCCGCGAGAGTCCACCTCCCTGGCTCTCCCGTTTCTCCTCTACGGACCGGCCGTGTTCCCGGTTCACCCATTGACGGCAGTGGTCTAGTCCACCTAGCTTGAGAGCAAGCGCCGCCGCGCCGTCACCCCCAGAGGAGACCGCATGTTCAGGCGCAGAATCATCGCGGCCGCGACAGCTCTCTTAACGGCAGCGACCATCGCGGCACCCGCATCCCAAGCAGCACAAGACGTCGGCGCGCAGGCGATCACCAGCCGAGTCGTCGGCTACTTCGTGCAGTGGGGCGTCTACGCACGCAACTACCACGTGAAGAACATCCGCACGTCCGGCTCGGCGAGCAAGCTGACGCACATCAACTACGCGTTCGGCAACGTCTCCGGCGGCCGTTGCGTTCTCGGCGACACCTACGCCGACTACGACAAGTTCTACGACGCCGCGTCCTCTGTGGACGGTACGAGCGACACCTGGGACGCGGGTGCGTTGCGCGGCAACTTCAACCAGCTGCGCAAGCTCAAGAAGCTGAACCCCGGCCTCAAGGTGCTCTTCTCCTTCGGCGGCTGGACCTGGTCGAGCGGCTTCACCCAGGCCGCGGCGAACCCGGCCGCGTTCGCGGACTCCTGCTACAAGCTCGTCGAGGACCCGCGCTGGGCGGACGTGTTCGACGGCATCGACATCGACTGGGAGTACCCCAACGCGTGCGGTCTGAGCTGTGACACCAGCGGTCCCAACGCGTTCAAGAACCTGATGTCCGCCGTGCGTTCCCGCTTCGGCAGCGGCAACCTCGTGACTGCCGCGATCACCGCGGACGCGTCCACCGGCGGCAAGATCGACAAGGCGGACTACGCCGGCGCCGCGCAGTACGTGAACTGGTACAACCCGATGACGTACGACTTCTTCGGCGCCTGGGCAGCACAGGGCCCAACGGCCCCGCACTCGCCGCTCACGTCCTACAGCGGCATCCCGCAGCAGGGTTTCTGGACCGACGCGGCGATCCAGAAGCTCAAGAGCAAGGGCGTCCCGGCCAGCAAGATGCTGCTGGGCCTCGGTTTCTACGGCCGCGGCTGGACCGGCGTCACCCAGGCGGCGCCCGGTGGCACGGCAACCGGTGCGGCGCCTGGCACCTACGAGGCCGGCATCGAGGACTACAAGGTCCTGAAGGGCCGCTGCCCGGCCAACGGCACGGTCGCCGGTACCGCCTACGCCAAGTGCGGCAGCCAGTGGTGGAGCTACGACACCCCGGCCACGATCCGCAGCAAGATCTCGTGGGCGAGCGGGCAGAACATGGGTGGCGTGTTCTTCTGGGAGCTCTCCGGTGACACGTCCAACGGCGAGCTGGTGAGCGCGATCCGTTCCGGTATCGGCTGACAGCCGAAATGGCGCAGGATGTTCGGGTGGACGCACTCGAACACCTGCGCCGCCTCTGCTTGGCGCTTCCCGAGGTCACCGAACGGCTGAGCCACGGCGAGCCGACGTGGTTCGTCCGCGACAAGAAGACGTTCGTGATGTTCGCCGACCACCACCACGACGACCGGCGCGCATTCTGGTGCGCGGCGGGTCCCGACACACAGGCAACCCTCGTCGCCCAGGCCCCGGACAGTTACTTCCGCCCGCCCTATGTCGGCCACCGCGGCTGGCTCGGCGTGTGGCTCGACGTGCCCGTCGACTGGGACGTGATCGCAGACCTCGTCGAGGACGCCTATCGGGTGATTGCCCCGAAGACGCTGGTCGCGCAACTCGACGATCGAGTTGCCGACCCGGCTGACCTGCCGCAGTCTTCCGCGCATGGCGACCTGTGACGTCTGTGGCAACGAGTACTGGATGGCCTTCGAGGTGCGCACCGTCGGCGGCGGCGTGCACACGTTCGACAGCTTCGAGTGCGCGATCCAGCGCCTCGCCCCGCGCTGCGAGCACTGCGACTGCCGCGTGATCGGGCACGGCGTGGAGGTGGAGGGTCGCTTCTTCTGCTGCGCCCACTGCGCCCGCTCGGCGTCCAACGACCTGGGCGCGCAGATCCGCGACACCGTCGGAGCCCATCCGGGCTGAGTCGTTCGGACCTGGGCTGGCGGCTCGACGATCGCAGACTCATTGAGCGATGCGAGTCTCCAGCCAGGTCAGTTCACGTCGTTGCAGTGCGACATCGGCGAGGTCCACGTCCTTTGCGTGTGCGTCCGGGCGCTCGTTCAGGATTTCGAACGCGTGCTGCACGCGCTTCTTGTCGTTGAAGAAACGAGAAAAGCTGCTCCACTCGCGGCTGATCACGGAGCTCAGTTCCAACCAGTAAAGCTTTCCCATGAGGGCGTCTGGCGCGAGTTTGGCGCATTCTTCGCGTCTGTGAGCGGTCAACGCCGATGTGACCGTCTCTGCCCAGTCGCGCCCTGCTGGCAGCGTCATCTTGAGCACGATGCGAACGAACTCCCTGGTTTTGCGCTCGAGAATGTTCCTCCGTCGACTGATTGCGGCCAGCTCTTCCGCCCACTCGCTCTCATCCAGGTCGGTGCCGCTCGCCGGTGAGGCATTAGAATCGGTCGAGTTTCTTGCGGTTCGCAGCAGATCGAGACCGAGTCGAACGATGTCGCTCGTGATTGCAACATCCAGTCCGATCTGACGTACTAGTCCGTAACGAAGAAGGGGGCGCGCCTCAGCAAGCGGGACCGTTCCCCGGTCCTTGCAGCGAACCAAGAGGTCGTACATCGGTTGGTCCACGCGCTTGAGGTTCTGCAAGGCGATGCGTGCAATCTCGGCGCCTTCCGTCTCGCCAAATTCTCGGCAAAGCGACTTGGTCACCTCGAGGTCGATATCGACAGGTCGCTCCTCCAGTTCCACGTGCCGGTGGACGTACGAACCTGCCATACGTATCCAATAGGGAAGGTATGCCGCGTAGGCTGCTAAGTAGTTCCGCGCATCATTGCTGAAGTTGAGCCCGCACCTCCTGGCCAAGGCTTTGATCATGGCATCGGCGGCCCCCAGTTCGAACGGGCTCAGGTAGTCTTCGGGGACGAAATGAAGGACGGAGTTCTCCACCCCCGCGATCTCGGCAACGCGAAAGCTTTTGCTGCTGACACCACTCACCAGTACGCTCAGGGAGAAGTCATGCCGATGACATTCCTGAACCAAGGCCCTGAACTCGCGCCAGAAGTTGTTGAACTCCGTGGCCCAATGAGGGCTGGTGGGTGAGTCGGGGGTGATGTAGTCGACCTCGTCCAGCACGACGAGCAACGGCGCGCGGTTCGGGTCCTGCCAGAGTCCTTCGAACGTCGTCATAAGGTCGTGGTCGGAGCGGCCGAGTGTCTGGCTTATGTGAGCGTAGCCCTGCTGGCTTGCCAGTCTGAGCAGTCGGGCGAGTGCTCGAAGTGCGTCGCTCGCGTTCATCGCGTTGAACCCGTGAATGGAACAGTCGACCATTGCGACACGTGGAGATCCGGAACTGCGAGCCAGTTCGATCACTCGATTCAGCATCGACGTCTTTCCCACTTTGCGCAGGCCGAACAGTGCGGAGATGCGTCCGTGCTGGAGTTGGCGGACTAGGTCGTTCGCTTTTTCTCTGCGTCCGAAGAACTCGTTGTCATCGCTGACCGGTCCGGTGATCTGGAAGCTGTCGGTGGAAAACAACTCCCGAGCAAGGCGCTGTCGCACGATCGCGGCGGGAGGCATCGCGCCGGCTATTGGACGGAAGATTGGAAGGATGACCAGGTTGGACTCTCTGCCCCAGATGCGCAGGTTCTCGTCCCCGTCGGCATCGGCGTGCAGCACGATCGCCAGATCTGGTTGGAGTCGAGGCTGCTTGCGTTGAATGCTGTCGAGACAGACCTGTATTGTCTTTGCCTGCAGTGCGTTGTAGTTGGCGATCAGGACGAGTACTTCGCGTTCGACTGAAAGTGAGTTCCGAATGGTCTTCGTCGGTTTCGCGTACATGCTGGCGTACTCGCCTTTTAGTGCGCGAAAGCGTTTGTAGTTCGTTATTTCGAAGAGGCCTTCGAGTGACCGCGCCAAGTCGGATGCGATCGTGTCCTGGCTAACCTGACTGCGGACGTCTTCGTGGACGTTGATGAGCTTCGCTAGTGGAGTCATCGCCTTCTTGTCCTTTCGTGACGCCCGGTCGAAACTTGGCGAGGACATTGTTTGAGCGCGGTCATTTGGCATGGCTGGCACATTGTTGCCGCGCTGCCGCAGTCATGCGGTTATGCAATCGAGGCGACGATGGCAAGGATTACACCTCTGGTGGTTGTTCACCCATGCGGAGCAATGTGGGTCAACTGAGCACGAGGTCCAAACTGAGCGGCACGGGCGGCGGAAGTGCGTCCGTGCCGGTTCGGAACGACTCCAGCAGGTAGGCGACAAGGCGCTGCGACGCGGCCACCGCCACCTCCACCGGCACGCCCGCGAGACCGTTGTTGGCCATGAGCACCAGCGTCAGGTCGTGCGGCGAGAAGTCGGCCCGCAGCTGCCCACTGGCCTTGGCCCGGTCCACCAGCTCGCCGAAGCAGTGCCACGTCCGTTCCCGCACCTCGGAGTGCATCTCGGGGAACGTCGCGACGAACGCGGCCGTGAACCCGCGGTCGGTCGCCTGCAGCAGGCAGACCTTCTCGATCACCGTGCGGAAGCCGCGCCACGGGTCCGGATCCGCCAGCGCCTCGTCGATCACGGCCTGGCACACCGCGAACTGCTCGGTGAACGCCTCCATCACCAGCGACTCCTTGGTGGGGAAGCGCCGGTACAACGTCGCCACGCCGACACCCGCACGACGGGCGATCGCGGCCATCGGCACCTCCAGGCCGCGTTCGGCGAACAGTTCCCGTGAGACGGCCAGCACGCGCGCACGGTTTTCCGCCGCGTCGGCGCGCAACTGAGACTGTGAGGCGCTCACTTCATCTCACTTTCGAGCCAAGCGGACGGGGGTCTCCACTTGTCAGGCTACGTTGGAGGGCATGAACTTCCAGGGGCCATTCGCTCGCACCATGAACAAGGCGATCGTCGGGCTGCGCAACGCGCCGCTGGTCGGCAAGCTCGTGCGCAAGGGGATCACCGTCGTGTCCTACACCGGACGGCGCTCCGGCAAGACCTTCTCCACACCCGTTGGCTACCAACGGAAAGGCGATGTCGTCAGCATCGAGGTGATGATGCCGGACGACAAGACGTGGTGGCGCAACTTCAACGGCGAGGGCGGTCCGCTGACGCTTGAGCTCGACGGCGCCGAGCAGACCGGACACGCGACATCGCACCGTGACGACAAGGGCAAGGTCACGGTGCGAGTGCAGCTGTAGAAACCCTTACGTGGCAAGGCGGCGACGTTCCAGCATCGCCGCCACCAGGTAGGCACCGCCGCCCAGCACCGCCAGCACGCCGAACAAGCCGGGGGCGGGCACGAACAGGGAAGCCGCGGCGACCAACGCCAGCCACGTACCCAGGTTGTAGTGCAACGCGTTGCGGCGCACCGCTCCTTCGGCGATGTAGATCAGGCCGACCACGATCGTCGACCCGGCCGGCCAGAGGACGGCCTGCAGCTCGGGTTCGTCGAACACGGTGCTCAGCCCCGTGATCGCCAGCCCCAGCGCCACGAACCCGGTCACCCAGGCCGTGCCGACGAGCTTCTCGGCACGGCGCTCTGCCGGTGACGCTGTGCGTTGGACGTGCAACGACACCCTCGTGGCCAGGATCGTGCCGGCGAGGAGGCCGCCGCCGAGAAGCCCGATCGGGAGCCACGGCGGCATGACCAGGGCTCCGGACCTGGACAGCAGCGCGGAACCGTGGCCGAAGACGTAGGCGAACGCGAAGCCGAGGTAGGCGGCGATCATGGCGAGACCTCCAGAGACGTGAGCAGGCGTGTGGTGACTGCGGAGAGCTGAGCTGTGCGGCGGCTGGAGGCCCGCTGGTGGGCGAGGCCGTGCAGGCCCAGCCAGAGCGCGGTGTTGCCTTCGAACAACCGGACCGCCGGTTCGGCGAGGTCGGCCGCACCGAACATCACGCGGTAGCGGCGAGGGTGTCGCACCGCGAAGTCCAGGTAGGCGAGGCCTGCCGTGCGGACGTCGGGAGCACCGAGAACAACGGCGGAGAGTTCGGCGAAAGCCTTGTGGCACACGGCCAGCAGGATCGCCGGTGCATCGGGGAAGTGCTGGTAGATCGACGAGGTGGGGAGATCCGCCTCGCGGGACACGGCTCGCAGCGTCACGGCGTCGTCCCGGTCGACCAGGGCGGTCGCCGCCGCGACGATGAGCTGCCTCACGGCTCCGGGACGATGACGACCTTGCCCAGAACGGTGCGCGACTCGGCCAGCGCCAGCGCGGAAGCGGCTTCGGACAACGGAATCCGCGCGGCGATCTGCGGCGTGAGCACACCCTGGCCGACCAGCCGCAGCACGGCGGAGAGGTCGTCACGAAGACGCGCGCGGAACGCGGCGGGACGGAAGCGCTTGCCGGCCCAGAAGTTGTAGAAGCCCGCGCGCTTGCTGTTGGGCAGCAGGTTCCACAGCATCAGCTGGCCGAAGAGCTTGAGCACCGGCAGCATCGCGTTGCCGGGCTCGTCCTTCGTCGCGGCCGAGCCGTAGTTGACCAGGCAGCCGCCCTTCCGCAGCAGCTTCCACGACTCCTGCAGAGCCGCGCCACCAACGTGGTCGAACACCGCGTCCACCCCGTCGGGCGCGATCTCGCGGATCCGGTCGTACATGTTCGGGTCTCGGTAGTCGACGGGAATCGCGCCCAGTTCGCGCACCGCGTCGTGGTGGCGGGCTGAGGCCGTGCCGATCACCCTGATGCCGGCGTGGCGGGCAAGCTGCACCAACGTCGAGCCCACGCCACCGTTCGCGCCCAGCACGACGATCGTGTCGCCGCGCTTGACCTTCGCGGTCCGGTACATCATCTGCCACGCCGTGACTCCGTTGACCACAACGGTTTCCGCCGCGGCCGCGTCCACGCCGTCCGGCACCGGCACCAGGTCGGCGGCCTCGACGATCAGGTGGCTGGCCCACCCGCCGACCTTGGTGACCGCGGCGAACCGGTGCAGCTTCAGACCCGCGTCGACCCCAGGGCCGGTGGCGACGACCGTGCCCACCACGTCGTAGCCGGGCACGAACGGGAACGGCGGCTGGTCGAAGTACTTGCCGAGGCGCATCTGCTGCTCGGCGAACGAGACGCCGGTCGCGTCCATTCGCAGGACGACCTGGCCCTCAGCCGGCGCGGGCAGCTCCCTGACCTGCACCTGAAGGCCGTCGGGCTCGACGATGCCCGGCAGGACGATCTCGGTGGTGGTGGCGATGGTGGCGTTCATCTGCTGGCTCCTCTTCGCTGTGCTGACAGACGTAAGCTAACGATCGTAAGTCTAGGAACGCAAGACCTAACACCAATAAACTTTCAGGTGTATGGTTACGCGTGTGACGAGCACCGAACCGCGCAAGCGCAACCGCCGGGGCGAAGGCGGCAAACTGCGGGAAGAGATCATCGCCGCGGCCGTGGCACTGCTGGACGAGGGCGGCGACGAACGCGCGGTCACGCTGCGTTCGGTCGCGCGCAAGGCCGGAATCGCCGCGCCGTCGATCTACGCGCACTTCGCGGACCAGCCGTCGATCATGCTGGCGGTCGTCCAGCAGGAGATGGACCGCCTGGCCGCAGCCCTGCGCGAGGCCGACAAGGGCTCGGACGCGCGGGAACGGCTCTTCTCCGTCTGCAACGCCTACCTGGACCTCGCCCAGGAACATCCGCAGCGCTACCGGATCATGTTCGGCGGCCTGTGGACGCCGTCGGTCGACTCCTCGATCACCGACGCCGACCTGGACTCACTGGGCGCCGAGGCCCTCACCCTGCTCGCCGACGTGCTCAAGGCCTGTGTGGAAGCCGGAATCGCGCACGGCAGCGACGACCTCTACGGCGACGCGGTGGCGTTGTGGCTGGGGTTGCACGGCCTTGCGCACCAACGAGCCGTGGTGCGCAAGATGCCAGGCCCGTCCGACGTGGCGGACCGGCTGATCACCGCGCTGGCGCACCTGAAGCGTTAGGGCGCCTCGAACAGCGTCGACACCGACTCACCGACGTTGATCCGCCGCATCGCCTCGGCCATCGCCGGCGCGATCGACAGCACCTTCAACTTCGGCACGACCTTCTCGTCCGGGATCGGCACGGTGTTCGTCGCGACGATCTCCAACACGTCGTCGAACGCTTGGAGCCGCTCCAAGGCGCCAGAGGAAAACAGCCCGTGCGTACAAGCGACCCGAATCGGCCCAGCCCCGCGCTCGCGCAGCTTGTCCAGCAACTCGATCACGGTCGAGCCCTTGGCGATCTCGTCGTCCAGCACGATCACATCGCGCCCGGCGACCTCGCCGATCACCGTCTGGATCTGCACCTTGTCGTCCGCGAACCGCTGCTTCGCGCCAGCCGCAACGGGCAGCCCGAGAATCCGAGCGAAGTGCGCGGCCTCCTTGGCGTTCCCCAGGTCCGGCGACACCACCACGGTGTTCGACAGGTCGTACTGGGAGAAGTGCGCCGCCAGCTCCCGCAAAGCGTGCAGATGATCCACAGGCACCGAGAAGAACCCGTGCACCTGCGGCGAGTGCAACGTCATCGCCAGCACCCGCGACGCCCCCGCAGCCACCATCAGGTCGGCGACCAGCCGCCCGCCGATCGAGATCCGCGGCGCGTCCTTCTTGTCCGAGCGCGCATACGCGTAGTGCGGTAGCACCACGGTCGTGCGCGCGGCCGAGGCGCCACGGGCAGCGTCCAGCATCAGCAGCAGTTCGACGAGGTGTTCCTGCACCGGCGGCACCAGTGGCTGGATCAGGAACACGTCCCGTTCCCGGCAGTTCGCCTGCAGCTGCACCTCGAGGCAGTCGTTGGCGAACCGGGTCAGGCGGCTGGGTGAGAGGTCGACTCCGAGATGACCACAGATCTCGGCGGCGAGTTGAGGGTGGGCGGAACCGGTGAAGACAGCGATGTCACGCACACCCGAAACCTACTCGACCAGCAGGACCAGCTTGCCGTCCTGGAAGAACGGGGTGAGGTTCCCGCGCGTGTCGACCGTGTGCGTGCCACGCGGTAAAACGGCCTCTATGGCCGTGAACGCGAGGATGTCCGACACGCCGTGACGGCCGCGCAACGACCGTTGGCCCTGGTACCGCAGAGCGCGCCCCTCGCGGCGGTATTGGTGGGCCTCGGCAGCAACGGAGGCGCCGACTCGCAGCGCCTCCGGTCCTACCAAACGCCCTGATGACGCACCGCGTACCGCCACGCCGAAACCCTGCTGGACCAGCGAGTTCACCACTGCGTCCGACGGGGGGACAGGCACCAGGAAGGACATCGCGTGGTGCTGCTCGACCTCGTGCACCACGACGGTTCGCGCCGTGGTCAGCAACGTGTCGTGCAGCTCGAGTGCGATCTTCTCCGCTTCCCAGCGGTTTTCGTAGCCGGCGTCGACGCCGATGAAGGTGCTGGTCACCTGACCTCCACGAAGATCGGGTTGGTGTAGCACCACAGGTCCTCCCACGGGTTCGCGGCTCCCGGAGTGTCCGCCTGCGGTTCGAACGCGCCGCGGTTGCCGTCGGTTCCGCGCAACCGGAGGTAAAAAGGCTCCCGGACGTTGCGGAACGTGTGCGTGAAGACCGCATAGTGCCAGCGCGGCTCGTAAGATCGCTCGACCTTCACATGTGGCGTGGACAACGTTTCAAGTGACGCTAGACCGGTTACCGCACCCTTGATGAGGTCCAAACGGCGCAACCGGGGGATGAACCCGGCGCTGTTCGGCCGGGTCGCCAAACGTGCCTTGACCAGCACGGTCACGTCGGATCCACGCCTCACACGCAGCCGCTCGCCGAGCGTCGCGGATCCGCCGGATGCGTAAACACCGAATTGCAGATCATCGACCAGCCCGCCGTGCGAAACCCATGCCCGACCGGCCCGCAGACCCTCCATCACGGCGCCGCGCGTCCGCCGCGAGGCGCCCACGACGGTCCGCGAAAATTCGCACGGGTAGAAGTCGACGTACGGCGGCAGGACCTGGGGCGGGCCGGCGTCGAGCGGGTCGAGGTGCTTGCCGGTGAGGTCGAACTGGTCGCCCGGCTCCGGCACGCGGACGACCGTGTCGCGCGAGTTGAAGTGCGAGTCGGAGTTCGACGTGATCCACCAGCCGAGACCCTCGGCGAGCAGCGAGTCCCAGACACCGCCGAGCTGCGCCGTCATCCAGTCGAAGCCGCCGTACGTCTTGTAGGCCTCGGCCGGATACGGCGCGTACGAGTTCGAGCCCGGGCTGTTCGCGTAACCACCGCGGTGGCCGCCGGGGCCGCGCAACGGGTCGCCGTCGCCCTGCGCACCGGGCGCGCCCTCCATGCCGACAACGATGTCCGGAGCCAGGTCGCGCATGTTCCGCAGCTCGTGGGGAGCCACGCGGCCGTTGCGCATCGGGTGGTTCACGAACACCAGAGCGGACTTCATCGTGCCGTTGCGGATCTTGGTCTGGAGCCAGCGAACGGCGTCCAGCGCCTTCTTCTCGTTGGCGGGGCTGGACGCTTCCTGCCCGTTCAGCCGCCAGTCGAACTGCCGCTCGAAGTCGCGCAGCACACCGGCCTCGTCCCGGCAGTCCTCGAGGAAGAGGGTCGCGTGCTCGGCGCCGGGCACGTTCCACTCCATGCCGTGCCACAGCAGCAGTTGCGGGAACTTCCGCTGCGCCCGCTTGATGTCCGCGGCCGTCGCCTCGACCGAGTGCGCCTCGTGCGACGCGTGGCCGTGGTCGGTGATCACGAGCCAGTCCGTGCCGTGCCGCAACGCACCGCGGATCTGCTGCTCGATCGTGTACATGCCGTCGTACGAGTACTGCGTGTGCGTGTGGTGGTCGCCGGAAAGCCAGTGATAGCGGGAAGACGCGGAGGCTTGCCCCGTGCCCAGCACCCCCGCCACACCCAGCACACTCGCGCCCTGCAAGAAACGTCTGCGGGCTACTTCGGACACGGCTGATCCTCCACGCGACTGGTCGGGGTTCGTGGAGGCTAGACCGATCGGGTGAGACGCAGGTAGCCGTTGAATGGCTGGCGGAAGAACACCTAGATCGGGAGCAGGTCCACCCAGTCCAGGAACGGCAACGCGCCCGTGGCCTGCAACGCGGCGAGTCCCAGCCACACCGACAGGATCGTGACGACCGGACCGACGATCGCCAGCTCGACGACTCCGCCGGTCTTCATCCGCATGATCTTCGGCGGCGCCACCGGGAACCACGTCTTGCCCATGATCGGGATCGGCCACAGCATCGGGCAGCCCTGCTCGGTGATCGCGTCGCCGACGTAGTGCGCGAAGCACCCGACGCCGACCGCGATTCCGCACGCCGCCGCGGATGCGTTCGTCTGCGACGTCCACGCGATCATCGCCCAGGTGATCCCCGCGGACACCACGGTGATCATCAGCGCGTCCTGCTTGGGGTTCCAGTCGTTCAGGATCCCGCGCACCGCGAGGCCGGCGAACACGAACATCAGCACCGGCAGCGCCCACTTCTGGCTGTTCTGCACGACGGCGGTGGTGAAGACGGCGGCGAGCAACGCGAAGACGAGCGTGTGTGTGAGACCGCGATGTCCGCCGTCTCGCTTGGAATCCTTCTTCAGCCGTGTCGTCCGATAAACGAAGCTGCTCACCACGTTGATGCCTGCCGACAGCCCGCCGCTCAATGCTCCGAACGTGCGCGAGATGGTCGATCCGGGGTGGTCGAGGTCGGGCAGAAGTGCCGCTCCGGTAGCGAGAACGGCTCCAACAGCCCAGCTCTGCGGCGAAAGGTGGCCGATCGGGTGACTCGAAGCGAGTGCGGTGACGGCGCTCCAGGCGAGCAGCCCGCTCATCGCATGTGTTGGCCCAGTTGACACTTACGCCCCTTCTGATGATCACCCGATAGTTGGAACAGTAGCCGTAGGTATCAGGCGCCTGTGCCGAAACTCCATATGTCCGGACAACTGATCCCTGACGAATGGAGCACGGACATGGCGCAGGTTTGGCTCATCACAGGCAGTTCCCGCGGTATCGGACGCAAGACCGCGGAAGCCGTGCTCGCCGCCGGGCACCAGCTCGTCGCGACCGCACGCAACCCGCACGATCTCGACGACCTCGTCTCTCAACACGGCGACAGGGTCAGATCTGTTGCACTGGACGTGCGTGACGCGTCCCAGGCGAGACACGCCGTCGCGACCGCGGTCGACGAGTTCGGCCGGCTCGACGTCGTCGTGAACAACGCGGGCGCCGGTCGCGTCACATCGATCGAGGAGTGCTCCGAGGCCGACTTCCGGGACCAGCTGGAGATCAACCTCATGGGCGTCGTCAACGTCACCAAGGCCGCGCTGCCGGTCCTGCGCGCCCAACGCTCCGGCCACTTCCTGCAGATCGGCTCGACCGCGGGCCACACGGCGCTCGGCGGTGGGCTCGCGCCGTACGTGATGGCGAAGTTCGCGCTGCGCGGCTTCACCGAGTCGCTGGCCGCCGAGTGCGCGCCGTTCGGGGTCAGGGCGACGATCGTCGAGTGCGGTGGGTTCCAGACGGACTGGACCGGCCCCTCTCTGGTGGTGACCGAGCCGGGAGAGGACTACGTTCCGTCTGTCGGGGCACTCCTCGACATGATGCGTGGCGCGCACGGCAACATGCCTGGTGATCCGGCCAGGGCGGCGCGGGTCATGCTCGACGTGGTAGCCATGGACGAACCTCCGCTGAGCCTGTTGCTGGGTGGCGACGCGGTGGACATGGTGCGCATGGCGGACCAGGCACGAAACGCTGAAATCGACAAGTGGGAGCACGTGAGCCGCTCGACGGACTTCGATCTTGAAGACGCCTGAATCGGTGTAACCAGGGTCGCAGGCACACCTCGGCGGTTTACCAGTACGCTTGTCTTGCTTGCATCGTCGCGAGAGGAGCGCCCGGAGTTATGGGCAAGATCAAGGTTCAGGGCACCGTCGTCGAGCTCGACGGCGACGAGATGACCCGGATCATCTGGCAGTTCATCAAGGACAAGCTGATCCACCCGTACCTGGACGTCACCCTTGAGTACTACGACCTGGGCATCGAGCACCGGGACGCCACGGACGACCAGGTCACGATCGACGCCGCCAACGCCATCAAGAAGCACGGCGTCGGCGTCAAGTGCGCGACCATCACCCCCGACGAGGCCCGCGTCGAGGAGTTCGGCCTGAAGAAGATGTGGGTCTCGCCGAACGGCACGATCCGCAACATCCTCGGCGGTGTCGTCTTCCGCGAGCCGATCATCATCTCGAACGTCCCGCGCCTCGTCCCCGGCTGGACCAAGCCGATCATCATCGGCCGTCACGCGCACGGTGACCAGTACAAGGCCACCAACTTCAAGGTGCCCGGCGCCGGCAAGCTCACGATCACGTTCCAGCCGGAAGACGGCTCGGAGCCGATCGAGCACGTCGTCACCGAGTTCCCGGCGGAGGGCGGTGTGGCGATGGGCATGTACAACTACAACAAGTCCATCGAGGACTTCGCCCGCGCCTCGTTCTCCTACGGCCTGCAGCGGGGCTACCCCGTCTACATGTCCACGAAGAACACGATCCTGAAGGCCTACGACGGCGCCTTCAAGGACATCTTCGAGCGCGTGTTCAACGAGGAGTTCAAGGCGGAGTTCGACGCCAAGGGCCTCACCTACGAGCACCGCCTGATCGACGACATGGTCGCCGCTGCCATGAAGTGGGAGGGCGGCTACGTCTGGGCGTGCAAGAACTACGACGGTGACGTCCAGTCCGACACGGTCGCGCAGGGCTTCGGCTCGCTCGGCCTGATGACCTCGGTCCTGATGACGCCGGACGGCAAGACGGTCGAGGCCGAGGCCGCGCACGGCACCGTGACGCGTCACTTCCGCCAGCACCAGGCCGGCAAGCCGACCTCCACGAACCCCATCGCGTCGATCTACGCGTGGACCCGTGGCCTCATGCACCGCGGCAAGCTGGACAACACCCCCGAGGTGATCCGCTTCGCCGAGGCGCTCGAGGAGGTCGTGATCGAGACGGTCGAGGCCGGTCAGATGACCAAGGACCTGGCCCTGCTGATCAGCAAGGACCAGGCGTGGCTGACCACCGAGGACTTCCTCGGTGCACTCGACGAGAACCTCAAGAAGAAGATGGCGTCGTTCTGACGCTCGTTGCTTGACCCCACGCGGGGCGCCTTCGTTCGGTCGTGCCGAACGAAAGCGCCCCGCGTGGCGTTTGGTGGTCACTGCGAGCGTTGGGCGTCACCCGGTTGGTTTCTCTTGCGGGTGGTTGCTGTGCCGAGGCCGCCGCTGTGGACGCTGAGCCGCTATATCTGCTGGTCCAGGCAGTTGTGGTAGCTCGGAGGCGGCGATGTTGGGTATTCCGGTCAGGGGTCTGATCGTGATTGGTGTGCTCGGCGTCGCCGGGGTGATGTTCCTGGTCAACGGCGGCAAGCCGATCGGCAGCGACAAGGGGTCGGGGATCTGCAAGATCACGGTGACCGCGGACATCCTCAACGTCCGGTCCGGGCCGGGTGACATGCAGCCGATCGTGTCGACGATGCAGCGCGACGCGGTGGCCGACGCCCAGCCGCGCGTCGAGAGCGGCTACCGGATGCTGAGCGACCGGCGTTGGGTGAGCACGCAGTTCGTGGCACTGACCAGCGACTCGACCTGCACGTGAGGGACGCTCCGAAATTCCAGGTGTTTCCCGGTCTGGAAAGCCCTTTCCACCTCGCGTGGCCGTTCCTAGGATGGTTCCGGGCGGACTAGGCAGGACGGCCCAGAACGCGCCGCCACGTGTTCGAACTGCGTTGCGGCGAAGGGGCGTATCCAGGTGGCGGTCGCGAGTTCTGTGGCGTCTGACCGCAAGCGTGAGCTGACGGCTCTGCGACGTGTGCTGGAGGAAGCCGCCTCGGGCGCGCCTTCGGTGGTGTGCGTTGAGGGTCGCGTGGGCATGGGCAAGACCACGGTGCTGGCCGAGACCGTGCGAATGGCTCGTTCGCTGGGTTTCGAGGTGTTCCGCGCGCAGTGCTCTGTGTCGGAGTCGCGGTTCCGGTTCGGGGTGGTCGCGCAGCTCTTCGAGAGCGAAGCCGAAGAGATCCTCTTCGGGGATGCTGATCAGGCCGCGCTGCACCGGCTGCACCGGCTGGTGCGGGACGTGTCCGCCGGTTCGCCGGTGCTGCTGGCGGTGGACGATCTCGAGCAGGCCGACGTGCAGTCGTTGAACTTCCTGTCGTACCTGCGAAGGCGGTTGGGCGAGCTGCCCGTCGCGGTGGTGGTGACGCGGGGGCTCGCTCAGGACGCGACGCCGTTGCTGCGCGAGGTGGTCGGAGATGCCGTCCGCGTTCGGCTGACCGGTCTTGATCAGGCGGCTTGTGGCCGGTTCCTGCGAACGATCTTTTCGAGCGGTGTCACGGACGAGGTCGTCGCCGACTGGCGGGTGGCGACTTGCGGCAACCCGTATCTCCTGGGGCTGCGCCCTCGCGATCTCGGGGAACGCTCGGGTGAGCTGGTCGCGCGGCTTGCTTCCGCGGGTCCGCAGGTGGTGGCGCTGGCCCGGTCGTTCGCGGTGCTCGGTGATGCTGATCTGGCATTGGCGGGTGCGGCGGCCGGTCTCGGTCCTGAGGAGGCCGTGGACGCCTCGCGCGCGTTGAGCGGCTTGGGTTTCGCGGGTGTGCCGATGGTGCTGACGACGTTGGCGCAGAGCACGACCGCGTTGGACAAGGCGGCGATCCACGCTCGGGCGGCGCGGTTCCGGCACGACGACCAGGCGCCGGTCGACGACGTGGCGGCGCATCTGCTGGAGGCCGCGCCGATCGGTGAGGACTGGGTGCGGGACGTTCTGCGGAACGCGGCGCGACGGTCCAGTTCGGACAGAGCGATTGCCTGTCTGCGCAGGCTCTTGCGCGAACCGCTGCCGGACGACCTGCGCGGCGAGGTGCTGGTCGAGCTGAGCGAGGCGCAGGCGCTGGTCGATCCGGGCGCTGCTCTCGCCTCGCTGAACAAGGCGGCTTCGGCGTCGATGGACGTGCTCGCGGAGGGACGGATGGCGTTGCTGCTCGCCTACGACCTCGCCGGGCGGCGGATGTACCGGGACGCGGTCGCGAAGGTCGAGTCGGTGGTCGCGCGGGTGTCCGGAGTTGACGCGGATCTGGCTCAGCGGCTGGATTTGTACGCGTTGTCCTTGGGGCTGGAGGAGTCGTACTTCTCCGGTGAGGTCGAGACGCGGATCGCCCGGCTGAGCGGTTCGCGGATGACCTCGGCGCGCAACGAGCGGTTCCTGAACACGTTGCTGGCTTACCGGGGCGCGACGATCGGTGTTTCTCCTGGGGAGACGCGGCGGCGGGTGCAGGCGTCGTTGCCGCTGCACATCGGGCGCGACCTGATCGACCAGTTCTCGTTCGCGCACCTGATCGTGGCGTTGATCGGCATCGACGAGTACGAGCTGGCCGACCGGCAGTGCGACGAGGCGTTGCGGGTGACGGCCGAGCGGGATCTCGCCGTGTGCGCGGCTTTGGTGCAGGGCCTGCGATGTCATGTGGCGCGGCGGCTCGGGGCGTTGCCCGCTGCGGAACAGCACGGCATGACCGCGCTGGAGAAGCTGGATGCGTTGGGGGCCAACCAGGACGGCAACGTGGTGATCGCTGTTGCCGGACTGGTCGGCGCATGGGTCGACACGGGCGCCACGGCGTCGGCGCTTCGCCTGGTGCGCGAACGGGAGCTGGACGGCGATCTGCCGGAATACGCGCACTACCACGCGCTTCTGCATCAGCGCGGCCGTCTGCACATGGCTCTCGGCAATCCAGTGTCGTCATTGCGTGACCATCTCGACTGCGGTTGGCGGATGGAACGCCGTGGCGCGCGCAACCCGGCCTTGCAACCGTGGCGTTCGCACGCGGCGTTGGCACACTTGGCATTGGGGGAGCGGGATCAGGCTTTGAGGTTGGCGGCGCAGGAACTGGAACTGGCGCGCGACTGGGGACTCGCCGTGCCGATCGGTGTCGCTCTGCGCGTTTCCGGTGCCGTGTCAGGGAGTGTGCCGCTGCTGGAGGAGGCCGTGTCGACGTTGCGGACCTCTTCGGCACGTCTGGAGCTCGCGCGGGCGTTGGTCGACTGGGGCGTGGCCCTGCGTGCGTGCGGCCGCGGCCCGGAAGCGCTGGCGGCGTTGCGGCAGGGGCACGACGTGGCGAAGAGGTGCGGCGCGATCCCGTTGATGGGCATGGCGGCACGGGAGTTGCGTGCGGCGGGAGGACGTCCGGCCCGCACGCCGTCGGGCACGGTGCTGACCGCGCAGGAGGACCACATCGTGCGCCGCGCCGTGCTCGGCCTGACCAACCGGCAAATCGCGGCGGAGCTGTTCGTCACGCCCCGCGCCGTCGAACTTCATCTGACGCGTGCCTATCGAAAACTGGGAATTACCGGCCGGCGTGATCTGGCCGCGGCATTGGAAAAGGCCGGCGCGTGAGGCCGGCCTTTTCCGTTTCCTGCTACTTGATGACGATGATGCCCGACGCGACGATCCTGCCGCCGACCTTCTTGCCGTTCACGTCGACCGAGCCGCCGACCTTCAGCTCGCCGGAGATGACGGTCTTCTTGAGGTCGTAGTCCACGTCCACCGTCGTGGAGGCGTCGACGCGCACCTTGATGGACTTGCCCTTGACGACCGCGACGACCTCGCCGGTCACGTTGCTCGACGCCTCGGCCGACTGGCTCGTGGCCGGCGCGGCGATGGCCTGGGCAGCGCCACCGAAGAGCACGGCGGTGGCGGCGAGACCGACGAGAACACCCTTGATCGCGTTCATTTCTTCTCCTTGACGCTTTCGCTGCTTTGGGGAGATTTCCTGGGCCCACCGGAAATCTGGCTCATGTCGATCCGCACGCTCAAGTGGTGTGTTTGAACTGTTCGTTCGCGCCGAAGTGCCGGTTTGCATTGGTCAACGACTTCGGTGGCGTATGGCAAACTTGTGGCCATGTTTCGGAACATGTTTCGGTGGGGCCGGGGCAAGGACCTCGTCCCGTGCTCCTGCGAACCCGAGTGGCAGGGCCTCTACACCGAGATCGACGGCCAGCGCCAACTTGCGCTGCCCCGCGACGAGATGGCCACGATCGTCGGCTATCTCGACCTGACGGCCAGGTGTGCCGGCTGCGGCGCGGAGTACCCGAAGGCGTGGGGATTGGCGTCCCAGTAGGCTGTTCGGTCGTGCTCACGGTCTCCACGATCAACGTCAACGGTCTGCGCGCTGCCGCCAAGAAGGGCTACCTCTCCTGGCTTGCCGCTTCTTCCGCGGATGTGGTGTGTCTGCAGGAAGTCCGCGCGGAACCTGACGAACTGCCCGCGGACGTCCACTCGCCCTCCGGCTGGCACGGCGTCTACGCCCCGTCGTCGGTGAAGGGCCGCGCGGGCGTGGGCATCATGTCGCGCGTTGAGCCTTCGTCTGTGCGCATCGGTTTCGGTACCGCGGAGTTCGAGTCGTCGGGCCGCTACGTGGAGATCGAACTCCCGGGCGTCGTCGTGGCCTCCCTGTACCTGCCCTCCGGCGACGTCGGCACCGAGAAGCAGGACGAGAAGGACCGTTTCATGGCGGCCTTCCTGCCGTACCTGGTGTCGTTGCGGGAAAAGGCGGCCGTCTCGGGCCGTGAGGTGCTCGTGTGTGGTGACTGGAACATCGCGCACCGTGCGGAGGACCTGAAGGCCTGGAAGACGAACCAGAAGTCGTCCGGCTTCCTGCCCTACGAGCGCGAGTGGATGTCCTCGGTGTTCTCCTCGGGCTACACCGACGTGATGCGCTCGCTGCACCCGGAAGCGGTCGGCCCGTACTCGTGGTGGTCGTACCGCGGTAAGGCCTTCGACAACGACTCGGGCTGGCGCATCGACTACGTTGTCACAACCGACCGCCTGGCTGCTTCAGCGACGTCCGCCGTGGTCGAACGAGCCACCACCTACGCGGAACGCTGGTCGGACCACGCCCCGGTCACCGTCACCTTCGACTGGCCCCACTAACTCGCCTTCTGGTTCTGGCGTCTGCAAGTACCACCAACCCAAGATCATCGAGCACCTTGCTACTACCAACTCGTTCGCTGGCGCCTAGTTGGACGGCGCCGCGCTGCACGCGGTTCGGGGCGAGTTGGTAGTAGTTACAGGCCTGTTGATCAGTTGTTGGTGGTACTTGCAGACGCCATGACAGCCGTGTGAAGCGGCGATCGGGTGGCGGATCGACTACCAGGTGGCGACGGACGGGCTGGCTGCTCGGGCTTGGGTTCGATCATCCTTGCGCCCGGCCGGTACTTGTCGCGGTTCTGCCTTCTCGGACCTGGAAAGGCCAGCTGGGCGTCTCGCGGGTGCTGCCTGATCGCCTGACGGCGGGGAACACGAACGTCTTCTCGTCGTCGGCCGTGGCTTGATCGTCGTCCTCATGGCCGGCGACGTCTCAGCCTCATCGCCGATTCGTCGTTCCAGTACGCCGACTGACCCAGCCCGACCAGCCTTTATCGCTCTTGTCCCCCACCTGACGGCTCGATTTCGCCTGCCGGCTCCCCGAATCTGAACATGATTCACCATCGATGAGATTCGGGGGCGGCTCATGACGGGGTTCAACCGGCGCACCTTCCTGACAGCCGTGGGCGTGGGCATGGCAGGCGTGCCCCTCCTTGACAGCCAAGCGTTTGCGTTCACCGCGGGCACCACGCTCGACGTCACGGCCGCGCCGATCGGCACCAGCGGTTACCGCAGGCTGGCAGCAGGTCCGGGCTGGCCCACGGTCGTGCGCAACGACCTGATCCAGGCCAAAGCCAACAGGGAAGCGCGCAGGCAGGCGTTGACCAGCTTCGTGCAGTTCTCGGACATGCACATCTGCGACGCCCAGAGCCCGCTCCGCTTCGAGTACCTCCACCCGATCATGGGATCGAGCGCGCACCGGCCGCAGGAAGCCCTCACCACGCAGGGTTCGACGTCGCTCGTGAAGCGCGTGAACGCCGTCAAGAGAGGGCCACTCACCGGCAGGCCGTTCGACTTCCTCATGACGACCGGCGACAACACGGATAACCACGAGAACATCGAGCTCGACTGGTTCCTCACGATCCTCAACGGCGGCCGCATCACGCCCAACACCGGCGACGCGCGGTACGAGGGCGTGCAGAACGCGGGCATCAGCACGTTCTGGCAGCCGGACCTGACCGGCCGGGACGACTACAAGAAAGCAGGCTTCCCGCAGCTCAGCGGACTGCTCGACGCGGCAGTACGCACCTTCACCAGTCCTGGGCTGGACATCCCGTGGTTCTCCACGATCGGCAACCACGACGACAGCGTGGTCGGCGCGCTGCCGGACGGGCTGCTCGACAACTGGTACACCGGCCGCAAGAAGATCGTCGGCTTCGGCGACCCCGTGCAGAACGCCAAGGTCGCGCAGGCCTTCACGGACGCCAAAGCGATCCCCGAAGCACTCGCCATCCTCACCAACAGCGGCGTAATCCGCACCGTCACGCCAGACGCACGGCGACGCCTGTTCGACACCGGCGAGTTCGTGCGCAAGCACTTGCCAACGGGCGGCCACGGCTACACGGACGCCAACGCGGACGGCACGGATGTCTTCTACACGTTCCGGATGGCGCCTGGCGTGACCGGCATCAGCATGGACACCACGAACCTCGCCGGCTTCTCCGAAGGCTCGATCGGGCTGCACCAGCTCAACTGGATCGAGAAGATCCTCAAGCGCAACAGCTCGCTCTACTACGACTGGCTCGGCCGCGCCACGAGGCAGAACGTCACCGACGAGCTGTTCGTACTGTTCAGCCACCACACGTCCGCGACGATGGGCAACGTGCTGCCGGACCGCCGCAGGCCGCTCGACCCGCGCATGAACGGCGACGCGCTCGTCAACCTGCTGCACCGGTTCCCGAACGTGCTGGCGTGGGTCAACGGGCACACGCACCGCAACGTGATCACGCCACACCGGCACGACACCGCGTCCAGGAGCTTCTGGGAGATCAACACCGCCGCGCACGTCGACTACCCGCAGCACGCCCGCGTCATCGAGGTCGCGGACAACGGGGACGGCACGTTGTCGCTGTTCACGACGCTGTTGGAGGCCGACGCGCCGTATCAGGTGGACTACGACGACCGCACCGACACGGCACTGGCGAGCCTGTGCCGGGAGTTCACCTACAACGACATCCACGCGCGGACGAACCCGCTGGGCACGCCGCTCGACCGGAACACGGAACTGCTGGTCAGCGTGCGCTGAGGAGATCCTTCCCACACCCTGATCGAGGTGATCAGGAATTTCGGCGGCCTAAGGTCGTTGACGTGGCAGTGGACATCTCGCTAACCCCACCGCAGCCCCGTCCGAGCGCGGCGGCCATGCGGCGTGCGCTGCGCCGGGCGGCTGACGGTGCCTTGCTCGACGCGACTGAGGCGGCCGTGCTGCTGCACGCGCGCGGCGAGGACCTGGACGCGCTGTTAGCCGCGGCCGGCAACGTGCGTGACGCGCATCTGCTCGCCGAGGGGCGTCCCGGAGTCGTCACGTACAGCCGGTCGGTGTTCATCCCGCTGACCCGGCTGTGCCGCGACAGGTGTCACTACTGCACGTTCGCGACCGTGCCGCACAAGCTGCCCGCCGCGTTCCTCGAACGCGACGAGGTGCTGGCGATCGCGAAAGCAGGCGCCGAACAAGGCTGCAAGGAAGCTCTGTTCACGCTCGGTGACCGGCCGGAGGACCGCTGGCCCCAGGCGAAGGAGTGGCTGGAGGCTCGCGGCTACGAGTCCACTTTGGACTACGTGCGGGCCAGCGCCATCGCGGTGCTCGAGGAAACGGGTCTGCTGCCGCACCTCAACCCCGGCGTGCTGAGCTGGGAGGAGCTGCAGCGGCTGCGGCCCGTCGCGTCCAGCATGGGCATGATGCTGGAGACCACGGCCGAGCGGTTGTGGAGCGAGAAGGGCGGCCCGCACTACGGCAGCCCGGACAAGGACCCCGCGGTTCGCCTGCGGGTGCTGACCGACGCCGGGCGCGTGAACGTGCCGTTCACCACCGGAATCCTGATCGGGATCGGCGAGAACCTGACCGAGCGCGCCGAGTCGTTGCTCGCGATGCGCCAGGTCGCCAAGCAGTACGGGCACATCCAGGAAGTGATCATCCAGAACTTCCGCGCCAAGCCGGACACGGCGATGCGCGGCATGCCCGATGCCGACCTGACCGAGCTCGCGGCGACGATCGCCGTTGCGCGCCTGGTCATGCCGTCGACCGTGAGCGTGCAGGCGCCGCCGAACCTGGTCGGCGAGGAGTTCGGCCTGATGCTGCGCGCGGGCGTGGACGACTGGGGCGGCGTCTCGCCGATCACGCCCGATCACGTGAACCCCGAGAAGCCGTGGCCGCAGGTCGACAAGCTCGTCGGCATCACGCGCGAGGCCGGTTTTTCGTTGCAGGAGAGGCTGAACGTCTACCCGCGCTACGTCCGCGCGGCGGCGGGGCAGTGGATCGACACCCGGCTCACCGCGCACGTTTCCGCGCTGGCACTGGAAAACGGCCTGGCGAACCCATCAGCTGAGGTCGTCGGACGCGAGTGGCAGGAACCGGACGGCGGGCTCGACACCTACGGTCGCGCGGACCTGCACACCGCGATCGACACGGAGGGCCGCACGAGCGACCGCCGCAGCGACTTCGACGAGGTTTACGGCGACTGGGACGAGCTGAAGATTCCCGTTGCACCCCAACGGCTTTCCGAAGACGTCCAACGTGGGCTGAAGATCGCCGCGAACGACCCGGCCGCGTTGCTCGACGACACCGACGCCGCGATGGCGCTCCTCACCGCCGACGGCAAGGCGTTGGAAGAGATGGTGAAGCTGGCCGACGACCTGCGTCGAGAGGTGGTGGGCGACGACGTCACGTACGTGGTCAACCGCAACATCAACTTCTCGAACGTCTGCTACGTCGGCTGCCGTTTTTGTGCCTTCGCGCAACGTGAACGCGACGCCGATGCGTTCAGGCTCTCCGCGGAGGAGGTCGCGGACCGCGCGCAGGAGGCGTGGGACACGGGCGCCACCGAGGTCTGCATGCAGGGTGGGATCGACCCCAAGCTGCCGGTCACCTACTACGCCGACGTCGTGCGCGCGATCAAGAAGCGCATCCCCGGGATGCACGTGCACGCGTTCAGCCCGATGGAGATCGTTTCGGCCGCCGCGAAGGCCGGTGTGAGCGTCCGCGAGTGGCTGGGCGAACTGAAGGAAGCCGGGCTCGACACGATTCCCGGTACCGCGGCCGAGATCCTCGACGACGACGTCCGCTGGGTGCTGACCAAGGGCAAGCTGCCGACCGCGACCTGGCTCGAGGTCGTCGGCACGGCTCATGAGCTGGGCATTCGCTCGTCGTCGACGATGATGTACGGCCATGTGGACCACCCCGGCCACTGGCTCACGCACCTCCGCGTGCTGGCCAAGCTGCAAGATCAGACCGGTGGCTTGACGGAGTTCGTCGCGCTGCCGTTCGTGCACCGCAACGCCCCCATCTACCTGGCAGGAGTCGCCCGCCCCGGCCCCACCCGCCGCGACAACCGCGCCGTGCACGCGTTCGCGCGGCTGGCGTTGCACGGGCGCGTCGACAACATCCAGTGCTCGTGGGTCAAGCTCGGCGACGAGGGCACCGCGGAGATCCTCAACGGCGGCGCGAACGACATCGGCGGCACGTTGATGGAGGAGACCATCAGTCGCATGGCAGGGTCCGAGCACGGGTCGGCGCGCACTGTGAGTGAGCTTGAGACCCTGGCTTCACTAGCAGGGCGTAACGCCCGTCAGCGGACTACGACATATGGGCGAGTGCGAACCGATCACCGGTGACCGATAGTCTGATTCGGCGCATCGACGCTACCGGTGATCGGTAGCTTGGCGGCCAATCAGTCAGCAAGGTTCACCCGTTCCGGGGTGGATCTGTGCCTTGGGGAGGCTCGGCAAGTGCACGGCATGAGTCTGGTACTGAGTGCGGCGGTCGAGAGCAGCATGACCAACACCGCGGCTGGTCCTGTCGGTCTGGTAGCGGTCACGGCGGGCATTGGCGGTCTGGTGTACGGCCTGGTGAAGCGGCGCAAGCCCGCTCCGGTCGTGGCGGCGAACCAGCGCATCGACCTGGTGCAGCAGGACGCTGCGCAGAACTGATTCACCTGGTCTGAGAAGATTTCGTCCGTGTCCACGGAGAACGCGCCTGTAGAGGCTGCCAAGCGCCCCCGCGTCCTGTCCGGCATCCAGCCGACGGCCGGGTCGTTCCACCTCGGCAACTACCTGGGTGCGGTGCGGCAGTGGGTCGCGCTGCAGGAGGCCCACGACGCGTTCTACTGCGTCGTCGACCTGCACGCGATCACCGTGGAGCAGAACCCGAAGGAACTGCGTCAGAACACGCGCGTCTCGGCCGCCCAGCTCCTCGCGCTGGGCATCGACCCGGATCGGGCGACCCTGTTCGTGCAGTCGCACGTTCCGGAGCACGCCCAGCTCGGCTGGGTCATGCAGTGCCTCACCGGCTTCGGCGAGGCGTCGCGGATGACGCAGTTCAAGGACAAGTCCTCGCGCTCAGAGGCAGCGGTCGGCGTGGGCCTGTTCACCTACCCGATCCTGCAGGCCGCGGACATCCTGCTGTACCAGGCGCACTACGTCCCGGTCGGCGAGGACCAGCGCCAGCACCTGGAGCTGACCCGCGACCTCGCGACCCGCTTCAACTCGCGCTACGGCAAGACCTTCCGGCTGCCGGAGGCGTACATCGTCAAGGACACGGCCAAGATCTTCGACCTGCAGGACCCGACGGCGAAGATGAGCAAGTCGGTCCCCGGCGGCGTCGTCGAGCTGCTGGAAGACCCGAAGCGCTCGGCCAAGAAGATCCGCTCCGCCGTCACCGACACGGGCCGCGAGATCATCTTCGACGTCGAGAACAAGCCCGGCGTCTCGAACCTGCTGACGATCTACTCGGCCCTGACGGGTCGCACGGTCGAGTCGCTGGTGGCCGACTACGACGGCAAGGGCTACGGCGACCTGAAGAAGGACCTCGGCGAGGTCTTCACCGAGTGGGTCACGCCCGTGCAGGAACGCGTCCGCATGTACCTCGACGACGTGGCGTCGCTGGACAAGATCCTGGCTCGTGGTGCCGAGCGGGCCCGCGAGGTCGCGGCCGGCACGTTGCGCCGTACGTACGACAAGATCGGGTTTATTCTGCCCGAGTAGTGCACTTGCACTAGCGTCTGCACCGTGGACAAGTGGCGGCGGAAGTACGCGTGGCTCGACCACATCATGCTGGCCTACGAGCGCTACACGGAGCGCTACGGCACCCACTACGCGGCTGCGGTCACGTACTTCAGCGTGCTCTCGCTGGTGCCGATCCTGATGATCGGCTTCGCGGTGGCCGGCTTCGTGCTGCAGTCGCAGCCGGACCTGCTCGCGTCGCTGCGCGACAGCATCGCCGAGGCGGTACCGGACAAGGAACTGCGCGGCCAGATCAACGAGGCCGTGAACACCGCGCTGGACTCCAAGGGCACGGTCGGCATCATCGGCCTGCTCGGTGCCGCCTACTCCGGCCTGGGGTGGATGAGCAACCTCCGCGACGCCCTGACGGCGCAATGGGGGCACGACAAGGAGAACCTGCCGTTCTTCGGCTCGTTGTGGCGCGACCTGGTCGCGTTGCTCGGACTCGGGCTCGCGATCGCGCTGTCGTTCGGCATCACGGCGGCCGGGTCGGGGTTCGCCGAGGACGTGCTGGACTGGCTCGGGTTCGAGAAGGCCGGGTGGGCGCACGTTCTGGTGCGGATCGCGTCGATCGTCCTCTCGCTGCTGGCCAACTGGATGGTGTTCCTCTGGGTGCTGGCCCGGCTGCCCCGGAAGGCGGTGGGGTGGCGGAGTGCCTTGCGCGGGGCTTTTGCCGCTGCCATCGGGTTCGAGGTCTTGAAGCAGGCGGCGACGATCTTCTTGTCGTTCGTGACCCGGTCGCCCACGTCGGCGGCTTTCGGGTCGGTCATCGGTGTTCTGGTGTTCGCGAACCTGGTGGCGCAGTTCCTGTTGTTCATCACGGCTTGGACGGCCACCGCTCGGGAGAACCGGGAGCCCGAGGTGGTGCCGGCGCCGCCTCCCGCGGTGATTTCCCCTGTGGTTTCGGTGCGGAGTGGGCCTTCGCCTTCGTTGATGCTGGGGGCTGGGGCTTTGGTCGGGGCATTGCTCGGGCTTCGGTGGAGGAAGCGGTAGGGCGCCGAGATACGAGCCGGCTCATCTCATCGCCGCTCC
>NZ_JYJG01000136.1 GCF_000955955.1 Lentzea aerocolonigenes | reverse complement strand
CGACGATTGCGATTGGGGCTTGACTTCGAGCCTCTGGCGAGATGCTTCATCGGCCTTGAAAGGCCGGGCACAAGGAGCCCGTCCGATCCCTTCAAGCCCCAATCGCCGAGCTGGGCACGTCATCACCGCAGCTCCTGGGCTTGAGCTCGGACGGCCCGCTGCGCAACGCCCATGATGGGCGTTAGGTCGGTTCCACGATTCGCACTAGTGGTCTCGGCCTGGCAGCGGCCGCCGCGTGCGCTTTCCTGAGCTCCCGCGCCACCGCCTCCGGCTTGTCCCGCAACCGAGCCGGCAGCGTCTGCACGACGAGGATTCCCGCTGCGGCGTACCGGCTGTTCCGCGCGAGGGTTCTTTCGTAGTCGCGCACCCCGTAGTGGAACGCCTTCGAGTCGATCTCCCACGCGAGGCCCACGTCGTCGAACCACGCGTCCGGCCTGGCGATGATCAGTCCGTCGGAGTCCGCGATCGTCACGTTCCAGTGCGGCGTGGTCAGCCGGATCCGCCGGGAGAGACGACGGGCATCCCGCTCGGCCACCGATTCCGCCCGGCCCAGTTCCTTCAGGACCGTGCGAACGAGCTTCGTGCCGTAGCGGTTGGTGCGGGCCTCCGCAGCGAGGCTCTCAGGCGTGCAGCGGCCTCGTTGGATCGCCGCGGCCACCAGAGCCGTCGCGGCATCCGCGGAGCGGAGTTGGCGGCACGCGTCGACCACGGCTCGGGACGCGGACACCGCCGGGAAGCCGTCCACGTCAGCAAAAGGAGGCATCGGCGAGGCACGTTCGGTGATCAGGGCACCGGAGCCGACGGCGCGGCCTGGCACCAGGACGTGGATCTCGGTGCCAGAAGCGGGCAGGCCGTGCCTGCGGCAGGCTTCGGCGCCGGTCAGGACGGCGCCTGGGCCTGCGCGCAGCAAGGCGGCGGCGACCTGTTGGTCGCGCGTCGGCGGGCCGTTGTGCAGCAGCACCACGCCCGGGTGCATGCGCTGCCACGGCCCGCCGGGCTCGCAACGGCGCCAGGGGTTCGCGACCCCCAGCGATTTCAAGGTGGACGCGGTGATGACGCCCAGGTCGCTGCGTTCGCGCAGGTGTTCGATGAGCATGAAGCCCAGTGTGACGAACACCACCGACAATCAGCGGCGGGCGGCGTGCCTGGTCCGGTCGAGCAGCAGCAGGAGCACGCCCGCGATGCCGAGCAGTACGCCCATGAGCAGCAGCCAGCCGATGCTGGAGCCCGTGTTCGCGAGGCGGTTGTCCTCGTGGCGCGGAGGCGTCGTGACCGGTGGCTTGGTCGTGGTGACCGGATGAGTGGTCGTCGTGACCGGTGGGGTGGTAGTGGTCGAGGACGTCGAGGTCGGCGGCGTGGTCGTCGTCGTCGTCGTGGACGAAGACGTCGTCGAGGACGTTGTGTAGGACGTCGTGGAAGTGGTCGTGCTCGTGGTGGTGCTGGTCGTGGTGCACGGAGTCGTCGTGGTGGTGGACGTGCTCGTGGTCGTCGAGGTGTCGTCACCTCTGGGAACAGGAGCCTCGCGTCCTGGACGCTCTTTCGGGCACCACGCCTTGACGCACACGCGGTGGTCGCCGGAGGCCGAGGCCTCCGGACCCGCACCTTGCAGAGCGACGACGGTCAGCGCTGCAGCCGCTACGAGCACACCGATGTAGGCGATACGGGACATGCACCGATGGTTCGCCCACAAATGGAGCACCGCACGCGCAGTGGGTAGACGTCACCCACGCGTGCACCCGATATCCCTCGATCAGGTCCAGAAGACCGCGATGCCCACGTTGAGCACCACGAGAGACGCGGCGGTCGGCAGGAGCCAGGACGGGGCCTTGGGCTTGTTGACGTTGATCGCCACGACGGCGGCGATGGCCACGACGACCAGCAGCTTGACGCCGATCTTGATGTGGTCGTACTTCACCGAGTCGACCAGCGGGTCGATGCCGACCAGCGCGACACCCGTCAGCAACTGCAGAGCAGCGCCGTGCAGCCAGCCCTTGTTGACCGGCGCGTCCTTGCCCGCCCTGGCCTGCAACATGATCATCGCGACGAGCATGCCCATGCCCAGCAGGTGCAGGAACACCAGCAGCAGCCGTACGAACTCCACAGCGTTTCCTATCGACGTCGAGTGGCCAGGAAGCCGCGCACGCCCAGCACTCCGATGACGGTGCCGAACACGAGCGAGGCGATCACGAGCACCAGGTGCACCGTGAAGAAAGCGGTAGGTCCGTCGCTGAACGAACGCGGGTCGCTCCAGATGTTCTTCAGGAACGTGGGCCAGATCACCCACGACCAGACCCCGAAAGCCACCAGGAAGAGTGACATCGGGCGCGAGAGCTTCACGTTCACCAGTATCGGACGTGGTGCGTGCAAGCCGCTAAACGGGGGTGGATAGCCTGGGGGGCGTGCCCTTCACCAAACGGCTCATCGTCGCCCTGGTCCTAGCAACGGCCACAGCCGCGTTCGCCGCACCGACCGGCACCGCACAGCAGGCCGCCGGATCGGCTCAGTGCGCGAACCGCGAGACCCCGCCGCCCCCGGTGGACACGTCCGAGCAGCCGGCGCCCGGCGTGAAGGCCCCGCCCGCGCTCGAGGTGCCGGAGAAGCCGATCGGTGGCGATCGGCTGGGTGAGTGCGGCCTGATCCTGCCGCCGAACCAGGCGCAGCCCCCGAGCGGCATCACGGCCGCGTCGTGGCTGCTCGCGGACATGGACAGCGGCGCTGTCATCGCCGCGTACGACCCGCACGGCCGTCAGCGCCCCGCGAGCGTCATCAAGGTGCTGCTGGCGATGGTCGTCGCCAAGGAGCTGCGCGGCGACACCGTCGTCACCGCCTCCGCCGAGGACACGCAGCAGGAGTGCACCTGCGTCGGCCTCAAGGACGGCGGCCAGTACACGGTCCGCCAGCTGCTGCAGGGTCTGCTGCTGACGTCGGGCAACGACGTGGCGCACACGCTGGCCCGCCAGCTCGGCGGCGTCCCGAACGCGCTGCGCAAGATGAACGCCATGGCGAAGGAGCTCGGCGCCCTCGACACCCGCGCCCAGACCCCGTCCGGCCTCGACGCGCCCGGCACCAGCACGTCGGCCTACGACGTGGCCCTGATCTTCCGCGGCGCCATGAAGTACGACGAGTTCGCCCAGGCCGTCAAGCTCCCGCAGGCGCAGTTCCCGGGCCGCAACGGCGGCACGATCATGCTGACGAACGACAACCGCCTGCTGGCGAACTACGACGGTGCGCTCGGCGGCAAGACGGGCTTCACCGACGACGCACAGCACACCTACGTGGGCGCCGCCGAACGCAACGGCCGCCGCCTCGTCGTCGTGCTGCTGCGCGGCCAGCAAACGCCCACGCACATCACGAACCAGGCGGCCAAGCTCCTCGACTACGGCTTCGCGATGGGCCCCGGCGGCGTCGGCAAGCTCGTCGACGGCGCCCCGCAGCCCAAGCCGAACGTCGTCTCCACCCAGAGCAACGACACCAGCTCGGACGCGGCTGCCGACCCCGGCGACACGGGCCGCCCGACGCCCACCGCGTTCGGCACCGTCGGCCTGCCGATCACGGCCATCGCGGGCATCGGCCTGCTGGCCGCGATCTTCCTCTACATCCGCAACAAGCGGGCCAAGGCGGCCAGGGCACGCCGCCAGGCCGCGCAGGCGGCACAGGGCATCTGAGAGCTCGACGACGACGGCCCCAGCGCGCCCGCGCTGGGGCCGTTTCGCATCTGGAGGCGAGATGAGACCGGTTTTGCCCAGATACCAGCACATCCGTCCTCTCGCCGTGGTCCGCTGCCACACCCCGCACGACGTCGCGAACGCTCTCGCCCATGCGCGGGAGACAGGCGTTCACATCACCCCGCGCGGCGGCGGGCACTGCTTCGCCGGACGCAGCTCCACCACCGGGATCGTCCTCGACCTCAGCCCCGTGAACGACGTCTCGGTGCACGACGGTCTCGCCACCATCGGCGCCGGTGCCACGCTGGCCGAGGTGTACGCCGGGCTCGACCGGCACGGGTTGACCCTCCCGGCCGGTTGCGGCCCGACTGTCGGCATCGCAGGCCTCACCCTCGGCGGCGGGCTCGGGCTGCTCGGCCGCCGCTACGGCTTGACCTCGGACCGGCTGCGCGCGGCCCAGGTCGTGCTGCCCGACGGCCGGACGATCGACTGCTCGGACGACCAGGAGCCCGACCTGTTCTGGGCGTTGCGAGGCGCGGGTGGTGGCCAGTTCGGTGTCGTCACGAAGCTCACTTTCGAGCCGGTCCCGGCGGAGCCGACGACGAGGTTCCTGCTCACCTGGCCGCGCAGCCGGGCCGCGGAGATCCTCCGGAAATGGCAGGAGATCGCGCCCGACGCCCCGGACGAGCTCAGCGCGAACCTCAAGATCTCCGCGCGCGAGGTCACGCTGTTCGGAGCGGGCACGCCCGGCGACTTCCTCGACCTCGCACCCGCCACCGCCGACATCGGCACGATGCCGTACGTCGAGCTCAAGCAGTCCTTCGACGATCTCGGCGACCTGGCAGGAGAAGTGACCAGCAGGTCCCACTTCTTCCGCCGCCCGATCCCGGCCGCCGCCCTGCCCGACGCCCCCGGCCAGGAGCTGAACTTCACGCCGATGGGCGGCGCCTACAACCGGACACCGCCGGCGGCGACCGCATTCGTCCACCGTGCTGAACGGTTCCTGGTCGAGCACGCCGGCACCGATGCCGACTGGGTGCACCGCACGTGGACCGATCTCCACGAGCACTCGTCCGGCCGCGTCTACCCGAACTTCCCCGACCCGTTCCTGGACGACCCGCTCCCCGCCTACCACGGTGAGAACCTCCAGCGCCTCGGGGAGATCAAGAGGCACTACCACCCGGCCGGACTCCTTCGCTTCCCGCAGTCCCTCTGATCATCACGACGGTCAACGCCAGCACCGCGCTGATCAGCACCATCGACGTGACCACGGCGGCAGTCGTGCCGAACCGGAAGAACACCGCGCTCAGCAGGGCAACACCGACGGTCGCGCCGAGCTGTTGCACCGCGTTCAGCAGCCCGGACGCCCAGCCGGTCTCGTCCGGCGCCGCCACCGACAACGCGTTGCCGAAGAACGGCACGGTGAACATCCCGAGACCGATTCCGGTCACGAGCAACGGCACCGAGGTGAACGACAAGGCGATGCCGGCCAGTCCCACCAGCACGAGCACCAGGCCGGCCCGCATCACCCGCGGTCCGAACCGAGGCACGAGCACGGACCCCGTGACCCACGACCCGATCGCGAGTCCCACAGACCACGGCAGCAGCGTCAACGCGGCGCCGGCCGGCGTCCTGCCCTCCCGCAGCTGCAAGAAGAGCACCAGCACGAACACCAGCCCGTTCATCACCGCGAAGAACAACAGCGACCCGGCCAGCGACGCGGGAAACACCCGGCCACGCAACAGTCCACCGAGCTGAGGCCGGCCTGCGGCGCGGTCTTCGAGGATCAACGGAGCGGCCGCCAGCACGGCCAGACCGAGCGGCACGTTGACCAGGAACACCGACTGCCAGCCGAACGCCTCGGTCAGCAACCCGCCCAGAATCGGCCCGCACAACGCGGACAGCGCCATCACCGGCCCGATCGTGCCGAGCGCCTTGGCCACCTCGTTCCCGGCGAACATCGCACGGATCAGGCCGAACGTCTGCGGGATGATCAACGCTGCCGACGCACCTTGTACCGCACGCGCCGCGAGCAACACTGAAACGTGCGGCGCCCACGCGCACAACACCGAGCACAGCACGAAGACGAGCATCCCGATCACGAACACCCGGCGGCGCCCCAACACATCTCCGAGCCGGCCACCGGCGATCAGCAGCAGCCCGAACGGCAGCGTGTAGCCGTTGGTGAGCCACTGCAACGCGGTGTCGCTCATCGGAAGTGAGGCGCGGACCGCGGGCGCGGCGATCGGCATCACGGTGCTGTCGAACAGGTTCATCGCCTCGGCGAGCAGCAAGGCGGCGAGCGCCGGCCAACGCCAGCGGTAGGTATCTGTCATGTTCGCGAAGCTAGGTATTTGCGACCAGAACATCCGCAAATCCCGGCGACTCTGACGGATAATGCCGCCCATGACCCTCGACGATCTCGATCGAGCCGTCCTCCACGCGTTGCACATCGACGGCCGCGCCCACTTCAACCACGTCGCGGCGGTCCTCGGCACGTCACCGCAGACCGTCGCCCGGCGCTACCGCAAGCTCAAGGAGACCGGCGCGCTGCGAGTCGTCGGCATGATCGACGCGCGCAAGGTCGGCCAGGTCGAGTGGTTCCTGCGACTGGGCTGCACCCCGGACGCGGCGTTGAAGGTGGCCCAGGCGCTGGCGAAGCGGCCGGACACGTCGTGGGTGCAGCTCACCTCGGGCGGCACCGAGATCTCCTGCGTGATCCGAGCGGCCAACGCACCGGAAGCCCTGCTGCTGCAACAGCTTCCGAAGACCCCGAAGGTGGTGTCGGTGTCCGCGCACTGCCTGCTGCGGTCGTTCGTCGGCGGCCCGGTCGGCTGGGCGGGCCGCGCCGACGTGCTCACCGCGGCACAAACAGCCGAGCTCACACCGGCCTTCGAGCCCGCCGAGTCCGAAGTGGACGAACGCCTGGTGGCCGCGCTGCACCAGGACGGCCGGGCGACCTTCGCCGACCTGGCCGAAGCCACCGGCTGGTCCGAACCGACCGTGCGCCGCCGCGTCAACCACCTGCGTGCAGCGGGAATCCTCTACTTCGACGTCGACGTCGACCCGGTCGCACTCGGCTTCACGGCGATGGCGGTGCTGTGGATGTCGGTGCGGCCGAACCGCCTCACCACCGTCGCGGAATCCCTGGCACGCCAACCGGAAGTCGCGCTGGCGGCGATCACGACGGGTCCGGCGAACGTGCTCGCCAAGGTCGTCTGCCGCGACATCGACGCGCTCTACACCTACCTGACCGAACGGGTAGCGACGATCGACGGCATCGAGCGCATGGAGACCGCACCCGTCATTCACACGGTGAAACGGGCGGCCTAGTGGCGCGTCCCGGAAGGATGGCGAGGTAATCCACGCTCAGCAGGGCGCCTCGCGGCGCCGCCCCCGCGCCCGCAGCCAACCAGGATGAGAACGCGGGGGCGGCACCACGATGCACCCGTCTGACCGCGAATTCCCCCGGCAACCTTCCGGGCCACACCACTAGAACGCGAAAGCGCCGCGCTCCCAACGGGAACGCGGCGCCCTCAAAACCGAATCAGACGCGCTTGAACAGCAGCGCGCGCTTCACTTCCTGGATCGCCTTCGTGACCTGGATGCCACGCGGGCACGCGTCGGTGCAGTTGAACGTGGTCCGGCACCGCCACACGCCGTCGATGTCGTTGAGGATGTCGAGCCGCTCCTCAGCGCCCTCGTCACGCGAGTCGAAGATGAACCGGTGCGCGTTCACGATCGCGGCGGGGCCGAAGTACGAGCCCTCGCTCCAGTACACCGGGCACGACGTGGTGCAGCAGGCGCACAGGATGCACTTCGTGGTGTCGTCGAAGCGCTCGCGGTCGGCGACCGACTGGATCCGCTCGCGCGTCGGCTCGTTGCCGTACGTCACCAGGTACGGCTTGACGGCGCGGAACGCCTCGAAGAACGGCTCCATGTTGACGAGCAGGTCCTTGTTCACCGGCAGGCCCTTGATGGGCTCGATGGTGATCGTGGTCTGCTTCGAACCCTTCTCCAGCAGGTCCTTCAGCAGCACCTTGCACGCCAGGCGGTTCACGCCGTTGATGCGCATGGCGTCCGAGCCGCAGATGCCGTGCGCACACGAGCGGCGGAACGTCAGCGTGCCGTCCACGTACCACTTGATGTAGTGGAGCAGGTTCAGCACGCGGTCCGACGGCAGGGCCGGGATGTCGAACGAGTCCCAGCGCGGTTCGTCGTCGAACTCGGGGTTGTACCGGCGGATCTTGACGGTGACTGTGACGGCGCCGTCCGGAACCGGCGGCTGGGAGCCGCGCGAGCCAGCAGAGGTTTCAGCGGTGGCGGTCATCAGTACTTGCGCTCCATCGGCTTGTACCGGGTAAAGGTGACGGGCTTGTAGTCCATCCGGATCTCCGCGGCCAGACCGTCGCCCTGCTTGTAGAACATGCTGTGGCGCATGAAGTTCGTGTCGTCGCGGTTCGGGTAGTCCTCGCGCGCGTGACCGCCGCGGGACTCCTTGCGCGCCAACGCGCCGTGCACGAGGACCTCGGCCAGCTCCAGCAGGAAGCCGAGCTCGACGGCCTCCAGCAGGTCCGTGTTGAAGCGCTTGCCCTTGTCCTGCACCTGGATGTGCGCGTAGCGCTCCTTCAGGGCCTGGACGTCGTGCAGCGCCTGCTTCAGCGTGTCCTCGGTGCGGTACACGGACGCGTTGGCGTCCATGGTGGCCTGGAGCTCGGTGCGGATGTCCGCGACGCGCTCCTGGCCGTGCTCCGACAGCACCAGAGCGACCTGGGCCTCGACGGCAGCCGCCGGGTTCTCCGGCAGGTCGACGTGGGCGTCACGCGACAGCGCGTACTCCGCGGCGGCGATACCGGCGCGGCGGCCGAACACGTTGATGTCCAGCAGCGAGTTGGTGCCGAGGCGGTTCGCGCCGTGCACCGAGACGCACGCGCACTCACCGGCGGCGTACAGGCCCGGCACGACGTTGTCGTTGTCCCGCAGCACTTCGCCGTGGATGTTCGTCGGGATGCCGCCCATCGCGTAGTGCGCGGTCGGGTACACCGGGACGGGCTCGACGACCGGGTCGACCGCCAGGTACGTGCGGGCGAACTCGGTGATGTCCGGCAGCTTGGTCTCGAGGACCTCGGCGCCGAGGTGCGTGCAGTCGAGCAGCACGTAGTCCTTGTTCGGGCCGGCGCCACGGCCTTCCAGCACCTCGAGGGCCATCGAGCGGGCCACGATGTCGCGCGGCGCCAGGTCCTTGATGGTCGGGGCGTAGCGCTCCATGAACCGCTCGCCCGAGGCGTTGCGCAGGATCGCGCCCTCACCGCGGGCACCCTCGGTCAGCAGGATGCCGAGACCCGCGAGGCCGGTCGGGTGGAACTGGTAGAACTCCATGTCCTCCAGCGGCAGGCCCTTGCGGAAGACGATGCCCATGCCGTCACCGGTCAGCGTGTGGGCGTTCGACGTGGTCTTGAAGACCTTGCCGAAACCACCGGTCGCGAACACGACGGACTTGGCCTGGAAGACGTGGATCTCGCCGGTCGCGAGCTCGTAGGCGACGGCGCCGGTGCAGACCGGGCCGTTCTCCGTCTCGGTCAGGCAGATGTCGAGCACGTAGAACTCGTTGAAGAACTCGATGCCGTGCTTGACGCAGTTCTGGTACAGCGTCTGGAGAATCATGTGACCGGTGCGGTCAGCGGCGTAGCAGGCGCGGCGCACGGCGGCTTCACCGTGGTTGCGCGTGTGGCCGCCGAACCGGCGCTGGTCGATCTTGCCCTCGGGCGTGCGGTTGAACGGCAGGCCCATCTTCTCCAGGTCGAGAACGGCGTCGATCGCCTCCTTCGCCATGATCTCGGCGGCGTCCTGGTCGACCAGGTAGTCGCCGCCCTTGATCGTGTCGAAGGTGTGCCACTCCCAGTTGTCCTCCTCGACGTTGGCCAGCGCGGCGCACATGCCGCCCTGGGCCGCGCCGGTGTGCGAACGCGTGGGGTAGAGCTTGGTGAGCACCGCGGTGCGGGCGCGCTGGCCGGACTCGATCGCCGCGCGCATTCCGGCACCACCAGCGCCGATGATGACTACGTCGTACTTGTGGAACTGCATTGTGGTGGGCTCCCCGCGCGGATCAGTTCGAGATGTTCGGGTCGAAGGTGAAGATCACGAACGTGCCGAGCGAGACGATCAGCACCATCGAGACGTAGAGCAGCATCTTCAACCAGAACCGGGTGGAGTCCTTGCGGGCGTAGTCGTTGATGACCGTGCGCACGCCGTTGCCGCCGTGGATCTGCGCGAGCCAGAGCATCGCGAGGTCCCAGAACTGCCAGAACGGAGACGCCCAGCGACCGGCGACGAAGCCGAAGTTGATCTTGTGCACGCCGCCGTCGAGGATGTTCATGATGAACAGGTGGCCCAGGACCAGGACCACGAGCAGCAGGCCGGACAGACGCATGAACAGCCAGCTGTAGAGCTCGCCGTTGCTGCGACGGGCCGCGGGGCGGCGCGGCTGGCGGGGCTTGTCGAGTGCGAGAGACATGGTCAGTGACCCCCAACCAGGTCGGAGATCGTCCGCTCCATCATGAAGTAGAAGCCGGGGATCATCACGACGATCCAGATGGCCAGCACCGTCCAGAGCATGACCCGCTGGTACTTGGCGCCCTTCTCCCAGAAGTCGACCAGCATGACCCGGATGCCGTTGAGCGCGTGGTAGAGCACCGCGCCCACGAGGCCGACCTCGAAGAGGTTGACGACCGGGTTCTTGTAGGTCTCGATCACCGAGTCATAGGCGTTCGGCGACACGCGCACGAGCGCGGTGTCCAGAACGTGGGTGAAGAGGAAGAAGAACGTGAGGACACCGGTGATCCGGTGGGCGACCCAGGACCACATGCCCAGATCACCGCGGTAGAGCGTCCCACCCCCTCGGGTGGTGCCCGACCGCTCGGGTGCGCCTGCGCTGGTCATGCGCCGAGGCCTCCAACGTCAGTGGTGGTGGTCGGTGACAGTGCCTTCCGACCATGACCCGGAAATGCTAGTCCCGCACGTCGGAGGTGACCCAGCAGGCGCACCCGCTGTGTGACTGATGAGACACGCTGTCGATCGCCCAAGCGGTCTTGATCGATCCTGAAATGCGGTCCACGCCACAAAAAGGACGGCGGCCTGGACCTCCGCCTTGGTCCGGGCCGCCGTCAGTGGCAAGGGCACTTGCCACCCTCTACACGACGGAAGGCCCGCGACCGGTTCAACTCCGGCGCGAAGAAATTTCGTCGAATGCCGAATCCCAGGTCAGCGGCAGTCGAGTTCGTGAAATCCACGAGTCAGCGTCGCGGCAGCGACTTGACCGATGCTGGAGCGCATGGGGAGGGAACTGCCGCGGGGCGGACCGGTCGCGGGGATGTCGTCGGCGCTGGAGCGCTGGGCACAACGCGCGGAACTGGGCCGTTTGGACGACGATCAAGGCGGAGAAGCGGTTGAAGAGGACGTTTCGCCACGCGCCGAACACGATTGATCACCACTCGTACGGCCAAAGCGTCGAATGCGTAACCGATAGGGGTCTTTGTAGGTGCTGGCCGCAACGAGGTTGGTTACTAAGAGGTACGGTGCGCCGTCTAGAACCCAACAACGTCGTTGGGGAGGAACCTCAGGGAGGAGACGAGCCGTGCGTCGTCGTATGCGTGGTGTCGCGGTCGCCGCGATCGCGTTGACCAGCGTGATGACTATGGCCGCCTGCGCGAAGGACTCGGGTGGCGGTAGCAACAACTCGAACACCGGCAGTGGTGCCGCTTGCGAGTTCGCCACGCCTCCCACCGCCCCGGCCACCTCGAACACCAGCTCCGCCGCCGGTGACAAGGTCGACGGCAGCGCGCTGAAGGTCGGTCTGGCCTACGACATCGGTGGCCGTGGCGACGCGTCGTTCAACGACTCCGCCGCCGCCGGGCTCGACAAGGCCCTCACCGACATGGGCATCAAGAAGGAGAACACGCGCGAGCTCTCCGCCGCCCCGAACGAGGACGAGGCCGCCAAGCAGACCCGTCTGCGCCAGCTCGCGTCCGAGGGCTTCAACCCGATCATCGGTGTCGGCTTCGCCTACGCCGAGTCGATGAAGCTCGTCGCCGCGGAGTTCCCGAACGTCAAGTTCGCGCTGGTCGACTCGGCGGTCGAGGGCGCGACCAACGTCACGCCGCTGCTGTTCGCCGAGCAGGAGGGCTCCTACCTGGCCGGCGTCATCGCCGCGTACCAGAGCAAGAAGTGCCACGTGGGCTTCGTCGGCGGCGTCGAGATCCCGCTGATCCAGAAGTTCGAGGCCGGCTACTTCCAGGGTGCCAAGGCCGCCGCGCCGAAGATCCAGATCGAGAAGAAGTACATCACCCCCGCCGGTGACTTCACCGGTTTCCAGGACGCCCCGAAGGGCCAGGAAGCCGCGAAGGGCCAGATCGACAAGGGTGCCGACGTCATCTACCAGGCCGCTGGCGCGTCCGGTAAGGGCATCTTCTCGGCCGCCAAGCAGGGTGGCGTGCTGGCGATCGGCGTCGACTCCGACCAGTACAACCAGGCGACCGTCGCCGACACCAAGGACGTCATCGTGTCGTCCATGCTCAAGCGCGTCGACGTCGCGGTCTACGACTACATCCGGGCCGTCGCCAAGAACGACCTCGCGTCGCTGCCGAAGGTCTTCGACCTGAAGGTGAACGGTGTCGGTTACGCCACGTCGGGTGGCAAGATCGACGCGAAGCTGCAGGGCATCCTCGAGGGCTACAAGGCCCAGATCATCGAGGGCAAGATCAAGGTCGCGGACAAGCCGTAGTCCGAAAGCTGTACGCACACCGGGCCCTGTGAGGAAATGCCCCTCACAGGGCCTGGTGCGTCGTAGGAGGAGCACTCGACGATGAGCAGTTCCACGTCCGTACGGACGGACGATCCCCCCGCAGTGGTGCTCACCGGCATCACCAAGCGATTCCCCGGTGTGGTCGCCAACAGCGACGTCCACCTGACCGTCCGCCGCGGCGAGGTACATGCCCTGTGCGGTGAGAACGGCGCGGGCAAGTCCACCCTGATGAAGATCCTGTACGGCATGCAGGCGCCGGACGAGGGCACCATCGAGGTGAACGGCGAGCAGGTGCGGTTCCGCACCCCGTCGGACGCCATCAAGGCCGGCATCGGCATGGTGCACCAGCACTTCATGCTCGCCGACAACCTGACCGTCCAGGAGAACGTCGTCCTGGGCGCGGAGGCGTTGCACGGCATCGGCCAGAAGGCCCGCAAGCGCATCATCGAGCTGTCCGGCAAGACCGGGCTCAACGTCGACCCCGGTGTGCTGGTCGAGCAGCTCGGCGTCGCGGACCGCCAGCGCGTCGAGATCCTCAAGGTGCTCTACCGCGGCGCCAAGGTGATCATCCTGGACGAGCCGACCGCCGTGCTCGTGCCGCAGGAGGTCAACGAGCTCTTCGACACCGTCCGCGGCATGCAGGAGCAGGGCTACACGTTCCTGTTCATCTCGCACAAGCTCGACGAGGTCCGCGCGATCGCGGACTCGGTCACGGTGATCCGCCGCGGTACGACCGTCGGCAGCGCGGACCCGAAGACGGTGTCGTCGCGCCAGCTCGCCGAGATGATGGTCGGCAGCGAGCTGCCCAGCCCGGAGACCCGCGAGTCCACCGTCACCGACACGGTCGTGCTGGACGTCAAGGGCCTTCGGTTGCTCACGTCCGACGGCTCGCGGCCGATCCTCGACGACGTCGACCTGGTGGTCCGGTCCGGCGAGGTCGTCGGCATCGCCGGTGTCGAGGGCAACGGCCAGACCGAGCTGGTCGAGACGATCATGGGTATGCGCAAGGCCGGCAGCGGCACGATCACGTTGCAGGACAACGACCTCACCAAGCTGGGCACGCTCGCCCGGCGCGAGGCGGGCATCGGCTACATCCCGGAGGACCGCCACCGGCACGGCCTGCTGCTCACGCAACCTCTTTGGTACAACCGGATTCTCGGCTACCAGACGCGCAGGCCGACGTCCAAGGGCATCTGGCTCGACACCGACGGCGCGAAGAAGGACACCGAGCGGATCGTCACCGAGTTCGACGTCCGCACGCCCGGCATCGATGTGCCTGCGGCCGCACTGTCCGGTGGCAACCAGCAGAAACTCGTTGTCGGACGGGAACTCTCCGGCGACCCGGTGCTGCTCATCGCGTCCCACCCGACCCGAGGCGTCGACGTCGGCGCGCAGGCGTTGATCTGGGACGAGATCAAGCGCGCCCGTGCCGCCGGTCTCGCCGTGCTGCTGATCTCCGCCGACCTGGACGAGCTGATCGGCCTCTCGGACACGATCAAGGTCATGCTGCGCGGCCGCCTGGTGGCCGACGCCGACCCGAGCACAGTCACGCCCGAGGACCTCGGCAGTGCGATGACGGGCGCGGGCAGCACGAGCGCAGCGGTCCAGGAGACCGCTGTCGTTGAGGAAGGCGAGAACTGATGGGACACCTGCGCGGCAAACTCCTGCCGCCCGCGTTGGCGATCGTCTTCTCGATGCTGCTCTGCGGTGTGGCGCTCGTGATCTCGGGCGCGAACCCGTTCAGCGCGTTCGGTGTGATGGTGACGCAGGTCGGCAAGGGCACGACGCTCGTCGACATCATCAACTCGACGGGCATCTACTACATCGCGGCGCTCGCGGTGGCGATCGGGTTCCAGATGAACCTGTTCAACATCGGTGTCGAGGGCCAGTACCGCGTCGCGGCCGTCGTCGCCGCGGTGGTCGGCGGCTCGATCGCGCTGCCGCCGGGCATCCACACGCTGGTGATCATCATCGTCGGCGCCCTGGCCGGTGCCGCCTGGGCCGCGATTCCCGCGATCCTCAAGGTGACCAGGGGCGTCAACGAGGTCATCTCGACGATCATGATGAACGGCCTCGCGATGGGCTTCTCCGCCTACCTGATCCGCGACGACATCTTCGGAGAGCTGCGGGGCAACAACATCCGCACGCCGGAGATCCCGTCGAGCGGCTGGATGCCCGGCATCTCGTTCGGTGGCGGCGGCACGATGTTCGGCTTCCTGTTCGTGGCCATCGCGCTGGGCGTCGGTTACTGGATCATGATGAACCGCACCAGGTTCGGCTTCGAGCTGCGCGCGTCCGGCGAGTCCTCGACCGCCGCGTCCGCTGGTGGCGTCAACGCCAAGAAGATGGTGCTGGTGTCGATGCTGCTCTCCGGCGCCATCGCGGGTCTGATCGGCCTGCCGGAGATGCTCGGCCGCGACCACACGTTCAGCCTGAACTTCACCGCGGGAATCGGCTTCTCGGGCATCGCGATCGCGCTGCTCGGCCGCAACCACCCCGGTGGCATCGCGTTCGGCGCGCTGCTGTGGGCGTTCCTCGACAAGTCGGGTCTCGCGCTCGACAACGTCGGTGTGCCAAGGGAGATCGTCACCATCATGCAGGGCTCGATCGTCCTGTCGGTCGTCGTCGCGTACGAGGTGGTGCGCCGCGTCGAGCTCGCCGCGGAACAGCGTCGCGTCGGCCGTGAGCTCGGAACTGTCGGAGGTGCCGCGTGATCACGACGATGGAGGAGAAGCCCCACATCCCGGCGGCACCTCGCAAGCGCAAGCTCCCGGGCTGGGCGATCGGCGTGCTCTGGATGTCGGGCGCGATCGTGCTGCTCTCGGTCACCTCGTACCAGACCGGGTTCCTGCAGCTGACGTCTTCCGGCACCACGCAGACCGCGGTCCGGCTCGCGCTGCCGATCCTGCTGGCGGGTCTCGGCGGTCTGTGGTCCGAACGTGCCGGCGTGGTCAACATCGGCCTTGAGGGCATGATGGTCATGGGCACCTGGGGTGCGGCGTGGGCCGGTTACCACTGGGGTCCGTGGGCCGCACTCGTCGCGGCCGTTGTGTTCGGCGCGCTCGGTGGCCTGCTGCACGCGATCGCCACGGTGTCGTTCGGCGTCAACCACATCGTGTCCGGTGTGGCGATCAACCTGCTCGGCGCCGGTCTGACGAAGTACCTGTCGACGCTGGTGTTCTTCCCGGTGTCGCACAACCCCCGTCAGTCGCCGCCGATCCAGCCGTTCGACACGTACTCGGCCGCCGGTTTCGCGGACTGGCTGGGTGAGCTGGAGCAGGGGCAGCGGCTGATCATCTCGGACGTCGCGGGCATCCTGCGCGGCCTGGTCACCGGTGTCTCGCCGCTGACGATGCTGACGATCCTGCTCGTGCCGCTGTCGTACTACCTGTTGTGGCGCACCCGGTTCGGCCTGCGCCTGCGCTCGGTCGGCGAGAACCCGCACGCCGCGGACTCGTTGGGCGTGAAGGTGTACTTCCACAAGTACGTGGCTGTGATCGTGTCCGGTGGTCTCGCCGGCCTCGGTGGTGCTGCTCTGGTGCTGAACCCCGGTCAGCTGTCCTATTTGGAGGGTCAGACCGGTGGCCGCGGCTTCATCGGCCTCGCCGCCATGATCTTCGGCAACTGGCGTCCTGGCGGGTTGCTGGGCGGTGCGGCGCTGTTCGGTTACGCCGACGGCCTGCAGCTGCGTTCTGGTGGCGAAACGGTGCTGGCGCTCGTTTACGGTGTCGTGCTGCTGCTCGGCGTGATCGTGGTGTACCAGCTGATCAAGCGGAAGTGGTTCTCGGCGGCGGCGGCGATCGTGGTGGCCGTGCTGCTCTACCTGCTGTACATCAGCCTCGACGAGATCCCGGGCGAGTTCGTGTCCTACGCCCCGCACATGGTGACGCTGGCCGTGCTGGCCGTGGCGTCGCAGCGGTTGCGGATGCCGGCCGCCGACGGTCTGGTCTACCGCCGTGGCTGAGATCGACTGGGACCTGCTCCGGGCACGGGCGGTGGAGGCGGCGTCGTTCGCCCACTGCCCGTACTCGGGGTTGCAGGTCGGTTCCGCTGCTCTTTGTGACGACGGCCGGATCGTGACCGGCTGCAACGTCGAGAACGCCTCTTACGGCGTCGGGCTTTGCGCCGAGTGCACGATGGCGGGCCAGTTGCAGCTGACCGGTGGCGGCCGGTTCGTCGCGGTGGCCTGCCGTTCCGGCTCCGGCGAACTGCTGATGCCGTGTGGCCGTTGCCGCCAGGTGCTTTACGAACTCGGTGGGCGCTCGCTGATGGTGGACACGCCACGCGGGCCGCTGCCGATGACCGAGGTGCTGCCGGACGCGTTCGGACCGGAGGATCTGCCGTGAGCTTCTCTGCCGTGGATGTCATTCGCGCCAAGCGCGACGGTCTGGTGCTGTCGGATGCTCAGATCGACTGGGTCATCGACGCCTACACGCGTGGTGACGTGGCGGACGAGCAGATGTCCGCGCTGGCGATGGCGATCTTCTTCAACGGGATGTCTTCTTCGGAAACTGCCCGCTGGACGCAGGCGATGATCTCGTCGGGCGAGCGGTTGTCGTTGCACGTTGATCGCCCGACCGTGGACAAGCACTCGACCGGTGGCGTCGGCGACAAGATCACGCTGCCGCTGGCGCCGCTGGTCGCCGCTTGTGGTGCTGCCGTTCCGCAGCTGTCCGGGCGCGGGCTCGGGCACACCGGTGGGACGCTGGACAAGCTGGAGTCGATTCCCGGCTGGCGTGCGGCACTGTCCACTTCGGAGATCCTGTCGCAGCTGTCCTCGGTTGGCGCGGTGGTTTGTGCTGCTACCGAAGGGCTTGCTCCGGCTGACCGGAAGCTCTACGCGTTGCGGGACGTCACCGGCACGGTCGAGGCGATTCCGCTGATCGCGTCCTCGATCATGTCGAAGAAGATCGCGGAGGGCGCGGAGTCGCTGGTTCTCGACGTGAAGGTCGGTTCAGGTGCCTTCATGAAGGATCTCGGCTCTGCCCGCGCTCTCGCTGAGGCGCTGGTGGCCATCGGTGTCGAGCACGGAGTCCGGATCTCGGCTCTGCTGACCGACATGTCGGTGCCACTGGGTCGTGCTGTCGGCAACGCGGTCGAGGTGGCCGAGTCCGTCGAGGTTCTGCGCGGTGGCGGGCCTGCTGACGTCGTCGAGCTGACCGTGGCCCTGGCTGCGGAGATGCTGTCGCTGGCCGGGATTTCCGCTGACCCCGCTGCCGTGCTGGCTTCCGGTGAGGCTTACGAGACGTGGGCCCGGATGATCCGGGCTCAGGGTGGCGATCCTTCTGCGCCGCTTCCGGTTGCGTCGCACAAGCACGTGGTGGTCGCACCTGCCTCCGGCGTCCTGTCCACTTTGGACGCTTACGGCGTCGGCGTTGCCGCGTGGCGTCTCGGTGCCGGTCGGGCGCGCAAGGAGGACCCGGTGCAGGCCGGGGCCGGTGTGCTCTGCCTGGCCAAGCCCGGCGACTCCGTCGTCGCCGGCCAGCCGTTGCTGGAGCTCCACACCGACACCCCGGACGCGGTTTCCGGTGCCCTGCAGGCGTTGGAAGGCGCCTACACGGTCTCGGACTCCGTTGCGGAGCGATCTCCGCTGGTGATCGACACCATCCGCGGCTAGCCGACGAGCGTGCCCGCCAGCGGTGCGCGGTCCTGCTTCCACAGCACGCACAGGACTTCCTGACGGCCAGGAGTGGCGGCGTCGTTGTACGCCTTCCACTCCTGCTCCGTCGGCACCAGCCCGGTGAAGCCGAGCGTCTGGTTGTTCTGCGGCAACGCCTTGAACTGCTCGGTGCAGTACTTGGTGGTGAAGTCGGCGAGCCACTTCGTGCCGGGGTAGGCGGTGTCCTTCGGCTTGTCCCACAACGGCGTCGCGGCGGAGAACTGCTGGATGCTGTGCGGTTTGTCGCACGGCACGCTGCCCGGCACCGGCGACCCCTGCGTCAGGAAGTCCTTGGCGCACTCGGTGCCGGTGAGGTTCCAGCCCGGCACGTCCCCACCGCGCCCGAACGTCGCAATCCTGCGCGATGGCAGCGGCGCGCCAATCGGTAGCTGCGCCGCTTCGGTCCACTGGTCGGAGTTCTGCTCCTGGCTGCTGGCGGGTGCACTGTTGTTGGTGGTCGTGTTCTTCGGCTTGAACGCTTGGTATCCGGCGAACGCGGCGCCTGCCAGGATGGCGACTCCGAGTGCTGCCGCGGCGATCTTGACGGCCGTGTTCTTCTTGCGCCGCACCGGAACCGGTGCGTGGCCCTGGACGACCGCGGTGAGCACGGCTTTCGCTTGGGGCGCGGTCATTCGCCTGTTCGGGTCGAGCGTCAGCAGGCCCCGGATCACCTCGGCCAGTGCGGGTGAGGCCCTGTGCAGCACCGGCGGTTCGTTCATGATGGCGTGCAACGTGCTCGCGGTGGACGTGCGTTCGAACGGGCTGATGCCTTCTACGGCGTGGGCGATCGTGACGCCCAGAGCCCACAGGTCCGAGGCCGGGGACGCTTCCCAGCCGCTCAGGCGGTCCGGCGACATGTACGCCGGGGACCCGACGATGCCGCCGTTGGTGGTCAGCCTCGGGTCGTCGACGGCTTGGGCGATGCCGAAGTCGGTGAGCTTCACGACGCCGTCCGGGCGGACCATGATGTTGCTGGGCTTGACGTCCCGGTGCACGACGCCGGCCTGATGGGCGGCTTCCAGGGCGTTCAGCGTCTGCAGCGCGATGTTCGCCATCCACACCGAGTCGCGCGGCCCGTGTCGTTGGACGATGGTGGCGAGGTCTTGGGCGTCGATCAGCTCCATCGCGAGGTAGGTGCGGCCGTTCTCCCGCACCACGTCGTAAACCGTGACTACTGCGGGGTGGTTCAGCCTGCCGGCGGTGCGGGCTTCTCGGAGCATGCGCTCTTCGAGGACCTGGCGTTCCTGGCCGGAGATGCCGTGCGGTGGGTGCAGCTCTTTGAGTGCTACTGCCCGGTTGAGGAGCTGGTCCTGGGCGCGCCACACGACGCCCATCGCGCCGCGGCCCAGCTCGGCGAGGAGTGCGTAGCGGTTGGCGATTAGTCGCGGTTGCTGCACGGACTATCCCTTCTGGACGCCCCAGATTTCGGCGAGCTTAGCGAGGGTGTGTGAGCGCTCTCGCATCTGGGCACGTCGGTGAGGGGGTGAACGGTTCAGCGTTGTGCGCGCTTCACCGGGACATCCAGTTCAGGGACGAGGTCGCGGACCAGGTCGTCGCCCCACACGCAGAGCGTCTGCTCCCAGGGGTGACCGAAGGTGCCCTGCGACATGTCCTCGGTGAGGAAGATGTGGTAGTCACCGTCGGGAAACGGCGAGAACGGGGAGTCCAACCACTCGTTCGGGCCGCCGAGAAGGTGTGGCCGGAACCGGTAGGCCGGGTGCTGCCAATCCAGGGCAAGCAGCGCCGTCTCCTCGGGGTAGACCCGCAGGAACGACTCCAGGACGACCTCGTCGACCGTCAGCGATTTCCGCACCCACTGGTCCGACTGGAAGATGCCCGCCAGGTCGAGGGTGACCGATCCCTGCGGTTCTGTGATCGTCGGCCAGTCCTTCGGGTAGATGCTCGGCTTGAAGTGGAACCGTTCGTAGAACGCGTCCCACACCCGCCTGTAGTCGACCTCGGTCCACGCCTCGCTGCGCACACACCAAGCGTAGAACGGCCCCGGAGCGGGAGGCTCCGGGGCCGTTCTCGTAGCAGGCGTTCGGGCGATCAGGCGCCCTCGGCCGCCAGGTCGTCGTCGTCCATGTCCTTGCCGCCGTTGACCGGCTTGGCACCGTTCTTGCGGGTGCGGCGCTGCGGGCGGGGGAGGGCGGTGGGCGGCGGGGGAGGCGTCGGGGAGCCGCCGCCGAGGATGAGCTCGGCGAAGGTGGCCATGGCCTCGTCCAGCTGGCCGCCGATGCGCAGTTCGGATTCCTGGTTCGACTTGCGGACCAGGGACTGCAGGGCGTCGGTGTCCGGGCGGGCGCCTACGGTCTCGGCGACCTTGGTGAGGCTGGCGTCGACCGAGCCTCCGAGCTCGGTGAGGCGGGTGGCGAAGTCGTCCTCGACCTTGTCCAGGCGGTCGGTCATCGTGTCGAGCTTCGAGGTGACCTGCTCGAGGCGGCCGGCGAGGGCCTCCAGGCGGTCGGCCGCGTCGACCTGGTCGCGGGACTGCTCGATCGCCGCGTACAGGGCGGTGCGGGCCTCGTCCAGCTTGCCGTTGACGACGGTCTGGGTGTCCGCGACGGCCGTGGCCAGCTCGGCGCGGGTCTCGGCGAGGGAGGTCGCCAGAGCGTCGCGGGTCTCGGCCACGGTGCCGGCCAGCTGGCCGCGGGTCTCCGCCACGGCGCCGGTCAGCTCGGTGCGGGTCTCGGCCAGTGCGCCGGACAGCTGGTTGTGGCGCTCGGAGGCGGCGGAGATCAGCTTCTCGCGGCTGTCCGTGATCGCGCCGGCCAGCTCCCCACGGCTGTCGGCGATCGCGGAGATCAGCTCGGCGCGCGCGGCGGCCAGCGAGTCGCGGGACTCGTCGGCGCGGCCGTGCAGGCCCGAGAACGAGTCGGCGAGGATCTTCTGCAGGGCCTCGCGGGTGCCGTCGAGGTGCTCGTGCACGCCCTCGTCCACCTCGTCGAGGCGGCCGCGCAGTGCGGCTTCGAGGGCCTCGATGCGCTCGCGCAGCGGGTTGGTGACGGCGCCGGGGATCGAGTCGACCTTGCCGTCCTGCTTGTCCAGGTGGCCGTCGAGGTCGTCGATGCGCTTGTGGATGCTCGCGAGCTTGTCCTCAAGGCCGTCCATGCGGCCCGCGACACCTTCGAAGCGGCCGGCGACGCCGTCGAGGCGGCCGTCCAACTGGGCGAAGGGCTTGGCGAGCTTGTCAACCAGGGCGTCGACCGCGCGACCGATGTCGGCGACGGCGTTGTCCTGGGCCTCCAGCTTGGCGAGGGCTTCGTCCAGCCGCTCCGCGAGAACGCTGACCTCGGTGCGGTCCGGCAGCTCCGACAGGCGCTTGCGGACCGAACCCAGCGACTCCAGAGGCGACATTCGGGCGTGGATCTCGTCCAGCGCGTCGAAGATCTGCTGCTGCTCGCTCTCACGAATCTCCGCGGCGCGCGTGAGCATGTTGCGCATCCGATCGAAGGACATCGTGGAGTTGTTGTTCTCTGTCACGGCTGAGTGCCTTCGTCCAGGGGAGGGGGAGACCACGGGAGCCTATCCGCGTCACGGGACGTGTCTGTACCACCCCCGCCAGAAAACGGCCGGGTGCGGACGGGCGACTGACCCGGTCAGGCTACCTGGTTACGCTGAATGCCAAGTTACCGGCCGGATGCGGCCGATTGCGACCGGTGATGTTCCTACCTTGGGGTGACTCAAGCCTCGCGGTGGTAGCAGAAAGTTGTGATCACGGATCGGCAACATCCGTGAGCCAGCAAATGATCATACCGGCAGCAAGATCATTTTGGCCACGCTGAAACGGCGTGTCGCCTGAAGTAACGTGTAGCAATGTCCACGCCGCTTTCCTTGGAGACCATCCGCAGCGCGCCGAAGGTGCTGCTGCACGACCACCTCGACGGTGGCCTCCGCCCGCAGACGGTGATCGAACTCGCCGATGCCTCCGGCTACCAGGGCCTGCCCACCACAGACGCGGGCGTGCTCGGCGGCTGGTTCCGCGACAACGCCAACTCCGGCTCCCTCGTGCGATATCTCGAAGGTTTTGCCCATACGTGCGGTGTCATGCAGGACGAGGCCGCTCTCGTCCGCGTCGCCGCCGAGGCCGTCGAAGACCTCGCCGCGGACGGCGTCGTCTACGCCGAGGTCCGCTACGCGCCCGAGCTGTTCGTGGAGAAGGGCCTCTCGCTGGAGCAGATCGTCGAGGCCGTGCAGGAGGGCTTCCGTGTCGGCTCGGCGCGAGTGGCCGCCACGGGCCGCAAGATCCGCATCGGCACCCTGCTCTGCGCCATGCGCCAGAACGAGGGCTGGCTGCGCATCGCCGAGCTCGCCGTCCGCTACCGCGACCTCGGCGTCGTCGGCTTCGACATCGCGGGCCCCGAGGCCGGTTTCCCTCCCACCAGGGGCCTCGACACGTTCGAGTACCTGCGCCAGCAGAACGCGCACTTCACCATCCACGCCGGTGAGGCGTTCGGCCTGCCGTCCATCTGGGAGGCGATCCAGCACTGCGGCGCCGAACGCCTCGGCCACGGCGTGCGCATCGTCGACGACATCAAGGTCTCCGGCGACGGCACCGTCCAGCTGGGACGCCTGGCCGCGTACGTGCGCGACCGCCGCATCCCGCTGGAGATGTGCCCGACCTCGAACCTGCAGACCGGTGCCGCCACAACCATCGCGGACCACCCGATCGGCCTGCTCGCCAAGCTGCGGTTCCGCGTCACCGTCAACACCGACAACCGCCTGATGAGCGACTGCACCTTGTCGAGCGAGTTCGCCGCGCTGGTCGAGACGTTCGGCTACGGCTGGGCCGACCTGCAGTGGTTCACGATCAACGCCATGAAGTCGTCGTTCATCGGGTTCGACGAGCGGCTCGCGATCATCAACGAGCTGGTCAAGCCGGGTTACGCGGCCCTCACCGCGTAGCCCAGGCGCTCTCGTCGATCGGGCTCCGCTCACGCAGCGGCTCCCACCACGCGCGATTCGCCGCGTACCAGCGGATGGTGTCCCGGACACCGGCCTCGAAGCCGATCTCCGGGCGCCATCCGAACTCGCGGCCGATCCGGGTGGAGTCCAGCAGGTAGCGCCGGTCGTGTCCGGGCCGGTCGGCGACGATCGACTTGCGCGACTGCGGCAGCCCCAGCTCGTTCAGCACCAGGTCCGCGATCTGGTCCACGCTCGCCTCGACGCCCGTGCCCACGTGGTACGTCCGGCCGATCTCGCCGTCGCGCAACACCGCGTCGATCGCACGGCAGTGGTCCAGCACGTGGATCCACTCGCGGCGGTTGTCGCGCGCCGCGTAGATGGGCAGTTGCTCGCCGTCCAATGCGCGGGTCGTGAACAGCGGCAGCACGTTCTCCGGGAACTGCCGAGGCCCGTAGTTGTTGGCGCAGTTGGTGATCGTCACGGGCAGCTCGAACGTCTCGAAGTACGAGCGCACGGCGTGGTCGGCGCCCGCCTTGGACGCGTTGTAGGGCGTGCGCGGGCGATACGGCGACTCCTCGTGGAACGCCTCCACCGCGTCCAGTGCGAGATCTCCGTAGACCTCGCACGTCGAAACGTGGTGAAACCGCTGCACACCCGCTCGGCGGCAAGACTCCAGCAACGCTTGTGTGCCAACGACATTGGTGCGGAAGAACCGGCCGGGATCCAGCACGGCGAGGCTGTTGTGCGACTCGGCCGCGAAGTTCACGACGACGTCCACGCCCTCCACCTCGGCCTCGGCGATGTCCGCGTGCACGAACGGGACATGAGCCGGCAGGTTCGTGCGCGTGCCGCGGTATGTCAGCGCGTCGAGCGCGATGACCTCGTCCGACGGGTGTTCGCGCAGCCAGTAGCGGGTGAAGTGCGAGCCGATGAACCCGGCCGCACCGGTGACGAGCACGCGCATGAGTCAGTCCTCCGCTGAACGGATCGGTGCTACCCCAGGGGGTTCCGCGCCTGGCCAGCCGCGGAACTCGACTTCCAGCTGGAACCGGTGGCCCAGGTAGTGGTGCTCGGACAACGCGATCGGCTGCTCCGAAGCGTCCAACGCGATGCGGCGCACCAGCAACACGGGCGTGCCGACGGCCACACCGAGCAACGGACCGACATCACCCGCGGCCACGGCGGCGATGCTCTGGCGCACCACGGCGATCTGGTTTCCGTTGCGCCGCAAGGTCTCCCACGTGCCGGGCGACTCCGCGTCGGCACGGCTGACCGGCGCCGCCAACGCCAGCGGCACCCACTCGGTCACGACGTCCAAAGGCGAGGCATCGGTACTCCGCAACGACCGCACGCGCAGCATCTCGCCCGCACCCAAAATGAGCGCGACGCTCGAAGGTGCAGGTAGATAGCCGTACTCGAGGACGGTCCGCACCAGCGAGACACCGGCGTCCACCACAGCGGACCGCGCGTGCTGGAACGTGCCCAAAGCGAGCGGCTGCGCGAACGACGCCACGTACCAACCCGCGCCCTTCCGCGACGCCAGCAGGCCTTCTTCGCGCAGTTGCTCCAACGCGCGGCGCACGGTCACGCGGCTGACCTCGTAGCGGCGGCCGAGCTCGGCCTCGCTCTCGAGAGCTCCAGCCGGGCCGTAGTCGCCGAGCGTGATCCGGGAACGCAGCTCGGTGGCGAGGCGTTGCGACCGGGTGCCTGTCATAAACCTGTATCATACAGATGTCGCGACCGGATGGAGTTCCGGAACGCGTTGACCGGTCAACGACAGCTGGTCGACAGGTATCGCTGGCACGCTGGGAATGCCGACGCCACAACGGTTTCAGCCCCAGAAAGAGTGGTCCAATGCGCCTGATCGCCACCGGCCTCGCGGTGCTCGCCGCGGCATCGTTCGCCCTGCCCGCGAACGCTGCCGAGGGCAACGCCGCGTTCTTCAGCGGTGCCAACCAGTCCGGCACGAAGTCGCCTGTCGACCTCGCGAACTCCGAGTGCGTGAACACCGCGCCCGTCAGGTCCGGGGTCAACATCTCGTCCGCCGACATCGACGTCTTCTACAGCGCCGACTGCTCAGGCAGCAGCTACTACGTCCTCGGCAGCCTCCACCAGGGCACCTTCCCGTTCCCCGCGCTGAGCTACCGCGTCCGCTAGCCGCAAACGATGAAGGGAACCTTCATCCA
>NZ_JYJG01000135.1 GCF_000955955.1 Lentzea aerocolonigenes | reverse complement strand
GGATGAAGGTTCCCTTCATCGTTCAAACGGTCAGTTGGAGTTCAGGCGGTCTTCGAAAGCGGCCTGCAGCTCGCGGAACTTGGCGACCTCGGCGTCGTACGGAGCGGACGGCGCGAGACGCGTCGGGTCCGGGGACACGACGAACGACACCAGCCAGCCCAGCGACTCGGACGGGGCCAGCGCGTCCTTCACGGACTCGTCGTCGGCCCACTCGCCGGCGTCCTCGAACAGCTCGACGGCCAGGTCGAGCTGCTGCGGGTCGAGGGCGTCCGGGCCTTCCTCCATGTCCTCGGCGAGGCCGGTCAGCACGTAGACGTTGTCGTCGTCGACGTCGAGGTCCAGCTCGCCGGCGGTGGCCTTGACCTTGACGTCGTTCCACGTCTCGACGTCGGCGAGGTCGTGGTCGTCGTTCTCGGCCACGAACCGGCTCAGGGCGCGCTGCGAGGTGAAGGCCTCGATCTTGCCGCGGCGGCCCAGGAACACCGGGTCGTCGCCCAGGTAGCAGCGCAGCGTGTAGAACTCGCCGGCCGACGTGATGATCTTGATGGGGTCGATGCCGACCTCGACCCAGAACCCGGTGGGCTCGGCCTTCTCCTCGTCGGAGTCGGAATCGGAGTCCGAAGCGGGAGCCTCGACGGCGGCCGCGGCGGTCTCGGCCTCGAGGGCGGCGAGCTCCTCCTGCGCGACGGCCAGTTCCTTCTCCGGGACCTCCGGCGTGTTCACGACGCCGTCGATCGCGTCGAGGACCTCGTCCCACTTCTCGGAGACGACCTCGGACAGCTCGTCCCACAGCTTCGCGCCGTCACGGCCGCTGAACGGCAGCGTGCCCTGCGGCAGCAGCGAGAAGCCCTCGGCGCTGTCGAGCACCTCGTGGACCTTCTCCAGGTCGCAGACGTCCGCAAGCGCGCGCACGATCGCGATGACGTCGGCGAGCTCGCCGATCGTCCAGGTATCCGGGTCCTCGGCGATCAGCTCGGGCACGCCGACGAGGTCGAACTGGTGGTTGTCGTCCGGCGAGAGGTCCGCGACGCCCAGCGACGGCACGACCGGCCACGCTGGGTGATCGGTGAGGTCGTGCTCTTCCGCGGTGCGGACGAAGGCGGCGAGGTGCGCGGCGTCGGGGAAGACGAACAGGTCCTCCTCGTCACCGAGGAACGCCTCCCACTCCTCGCCCTTCTCGCGCCAGCGGGGTGCCCACAGCGTGACGACGTCACCCTGCGTCAGCCCCAGCTCGATGGGGACGATGTCCTGCGCCATCCTGACCTCCCGGTCACGCCTGCCTGATGCCGTGGGCGAGCCTAACGGTGCTGATCACCGGCGCCCAAAGGGGTTCTCGAAGAACGCGTCCTCGTCGGGGTCGTCGACGAACGGCGTCCTGGGCCGTCGCTCCGGAGTTGCCTCGGGAGCTGCGGATTTCCCGGGCACGACGGGGTTCCACGTCGTCCGGAAGGGTGAGTCGCCGACGATCGACTCGACGTCGATCGCCATGCCGTCGCCCAGCGCCAGTGCCATCTTGTTGAAGCTCGTCTGCACGGCCGCGTTGGTCGCGAGCCGCACGGTCTCGGTGACGACCTCGCCGACCGCCCGAGCGCCCTGCTGGAGCAGCGCCGGGTGCAGGTGCAGGGCCTTGAACTCGCCCTTCGCGGACGCCGTGACCATGCAGAGCCCGTTCGGGTGCTCGATCGTCTCGGTGGTGACCGCGAGATCGCGCTGGAGCTGCTCGGTGGCCTGCATGCGTTCTTCGTTCACCGCTGCCACCCGAAGTCCTCGTCCTGCTCACGTGCGAAGCCCAGCTCCGTCAGCTCGCGCGGGTCGACCACGCGCTCCAGCGTCTGGTGCAGCCTGCTCGACGCGTTGCGCTGAGCCTTCTCGGCGATGCGCATGATCTCGGCGGCCAGCCCCTGAGGCCCCATCCGCAGCGCCGCCGCGCTCACCGCGATCTGCTGCGGCGGACCACCGGGCGTGGCGACCACGGTCACCGCGCCGTCCGGTGAGGACGCCAGTCCCGTGATGGGACCACTGCGCGCGACGTGCTGCGACACGGCCTGCTCGACATCGCGCACCTTCCTCGCGGCGCGCTCGACGTCGTCGTCCACCTTGATCACCCCCTACGCCAACAGTGTGCCGCATTGTCGCGCGTCGGGGTGTCCGGTTCGGTGCTGCCGTGGTCAGGCGTTCGCCGCGACCGCTGTTTCCAGGAGTGTTGTGAGCTCGGCGGCGATGTCGTCGAGCGGCTGGATGCTGCGCTGGGCCCGGCACATCACCACGGCACCCTCGGCGGCCGCGATGACCAGCGTGGCGAGCTGTGCGGCCCGCTCCCGGGCAACGCCGTGCTCCTGCAACGACGCGGCCAGCTGCGTCGACCACGCCCGGAACGCCTCGGCCGACGCCTTGAGCGCCTCAGGGTGGTCGGCCTCCTCGACCGCCACGGCCACCACGGGGCAGCCGGCCTTGAACTCGTTGCCGGCCACGACCTCCCGCCACAGCTCGAAGAAGGCCCGGACGCCCTCCGCCGGTCCCTGCCGCAGCTTCCTGTCGAGCACCTTCGTGACGACCTCCTCGGACAGCCGCACGGCCTCGGCGGCGAGCTGGTCCTTGCCGCCGGGGAAGTAGTGGTACGTCGATCCGAGCGGCGTGCCCGCGTGCTTGGCGACCTCCCGGATGCTCGTCGCGTTGAGGCCGCGGCGCCGCATCATGTCGGCTGCTCCGGCGACGATCTGCTGTCGGGACATGACACCTCACTGGCTATGACGACCGTCATAAGATAGCTTGCCGAAGGGTATAACACTCGTTATAGAGGGGTCTGAGCCATGCCGATGATCGAACTGACCGCACCCGCCGGATCGCTGACCGACGCGGGTCGCAAGTCGGTGCAGCGCGACCTCGCCACGCTGCTGCTGAAGTGGGAGGGCGCGCCGGACAACGACTTCTTCCGCTCGGTCGCGTGGACGTACCTGCACGAGCTGCCCGCAGGCGCGCAGACGACCGCGCTGGACGACGCGCCGCGGTTCCGGGTGGACGTGACGGTGCCGGTGGGCGCGCTGTCCGACCGGCGCAAGGAGGGCCTGATCAAGGAGGCCACCGAGCTGGTGCTGGAGGCCGCCGGGCTGGACGCGGGCGACGCGATCCGGGTGTGGGTGCTCATCCACGAGCAGCCGGAGGGGACGTGGGGAGCGGGTGGCCAGGTCGTGAAGGTCGAAGAGCTGCGGAAGCTGGCTGAGAAGGGCTGAGCCGGCCGTCCGGCAGCGGCTCTACCTGCGATGCAACATTCCTTCAACACCCGCGTGGCAACCTCTGACACCAGGGGGAAGACACCGTCCAGTCTGGGGGCTGGACGGTGGCACACGCACTGGGGGAGTTTTGCCGACCGCATTGAGGGCCGTGGTGCTCGCGCTGGTCCTGACCGCACCGGCCGCGCTGACGAGCTGCACCTCCGGCTGCGGCTACACCATCTCGGCCGCACCGGCGACGATCACCGCCGACGACTTCGAGCTGGCGGCCACCGTGAGCCGCAACGGCGTCCCGGCAGAGGGAGCCGTCGTGGAGTTCTCCGCGACGAGCGAGCGGGCGACCACGAGGTTCGGGGACACCAAGACCGGGCCTGACGGCGTCGCGAGGCTGAAGTCGAAGGGCGCGCGGGCCGACTGGACCGGGTACCGGGTGAGCGTCTACTTCATCCGGCCCGATCCGGAACCGGACTGCGCCTCCGACGTCGTGGTGCCGCTGCGCGTCGAGAATCAGCCCGTCGGGCGGTAGAAGCCGTAGAACGACATCCCGCTGTTCGTCGTGCGGATCTTGCCGACCTGCACCGGGTCGCCGGCCTCGACCATCTGGCCGTTGCCGATCACCATCGCCACGTGTCCGTCCCACACCACGAGGTCGCCGGGCAGCACCTGGTCCGGCGGCACGGACGCGCCCATGGCCTGCGAGGACGCCGGGCGCGGGATGTCGAAGCCCGCGTTCTTGTAGGCCCACTGCGTGAGGCCGGAGCAGTCGGTGCCCTGCGGCGGGTTCGCACCACCCCACACGTACGGCGTTCCCAGGGCGGAAAGCGCGTTGCGGACCGCCTTCGCGGCGGTCTCGTTCGGCGCCTCGGCACTGCTGCCGTCTGGCAGGTTCACGCCGACGCCGCTGCCGGGTTGCGGCGGGATCGCGACGGGCAGCCGGGGGCCGTGACCGCCACCACCGCCACCACCACCTCCTCCGCCGCCTCCACCACCGGAACCACCCCCACCACCTGAGCCGGAGCCCGAGCCGGAACCGGTGCCGTGACCGGACTCCTGCTTCTTGGGGTCGGAGGCGCCGGCCGTGGAGGTCATGCCGCCTTCGTCACCCCCGAGCGGCTCGCCGAGCTTGCCCAGCGCGCCGAGATCGGGCTTCTGCAACCCGTTCAGCTGCCCGACCAGCTGCGTGAGCTGGTCGCGGACCTTCTGCAGTTCGGTGGAAGTCCTGCCCTGGTAACCCGAAGCCATCCCGGCGAGATCGGCCAGCGCCGCCAGCACCACGCCGGGCCCGGCCACGAGCGAAGCAGCGACCGCGGCCGAGAGCCGGGGCGTCGCCTTCGAGGTGAACTCGTCGATCAGGCCCTGGATCGCGGTACGCCCGCCGGTCACCGCGGAAACACCGGACGAAGCCGCGGTCTTGATTGCGGAAGCGTTGGCGGACAACGTGGTCGCGGCCGACGCGAAGGTCGCCACCCGGCCGGTGAAGGCGTTGGCCTTCTCCCCGGACCACGTGTTCAGCACGGCCGTGGAAGCGGACGAGTGCCGGTTCCCCAAGTCCGTCATGGCGGTCTGCGCGCGGCCGAACGCGTCACCGGCCCGCGTGGCGCCGCCGGTGTCGCCGTCCAGTTTGGCCAGATCTTCCTTCATGGGCGCGATGAACGCGCTCAGGAGCCCTTCGACGCTCATGCACGCGCCGCCTTGTTCAGCGCGGCCTTGTTCGCGTCTTCCTGGGCGACGTACGCCTCACGGGCCTTCGAGACGGCAGTACCGAGACCGGCCAGACCTGTCGAGGCCGCCTTCAGCGCGTCCAGCTGGGCCTGCGCGGCGGACTGGAACGCGGCGTTCAGCCCCACCTCGTTGCCGATCTTGCCGAAGCAGTCGCCCGGCAGGGCCGTGGTGCCGTTCAACGTGCCGGTGCCGACCGCGCCCACCTCGCCGGCCAGACCGGTCACCGCCGAGGCGTATCCGGTCAAGGCGTCGAGGTCGACCTTGAGACCCTGTTCCGCCATCTGAAAGCTTCTTCCCCCAGTAGTGACCTGTTCGCCTTGATCCTGCCCCGATGAGCGGTACCTCGCCCGACGTTCCGCCAAGATCATGGAGCAGTGGGTGTGATCGAGCACTGGAACCGGATCCTGGCATGGCTGGCGGAGCACGCTCCGGCCACCCGTGCCGTGCTGCGTCCGAGGTACGACGCGCTGCCGGAGCTTCGGGTTCCGATCGACCTCCAGATGTGGTGGAGCGTCTACGGCGGCACGGAGGAGGGCCTCTTCGCCGAGATCCTGCCGCCCTTCTACACGCCGCTGGGAGCCGACCGCGCGTTCGTGCTCAGGGAGACCCACACGAGCAAGCCGGCCGACGGTTCCGAGGCTGGTTCACCGACGGCCGGCTTCCACTCCGAATGGCTGCCGATCGCGTTCGACGGCACCGGTGACGTGCTCGCGATCGACCTGAGGCCCGGCGTGCTGCGCGGCTGCGTGGTCGAGTGGGACCAGGAGCGCAACGAGATGATCAAGCCGGAGTGGACGTCGATCATCGAGATGTTCGACCAGGTCGCGACGGCCCTCGAGACGCGCAGCGCGGTCGGGCACTGCTTCCCGGAGGTCAACACCGCGGGCGAGCTGGGCTGGCGGACCAGCTAGGGGCCACGCCACTAGTAGTGCTTTGTCGGG